>CAYOBX010000726.1:0-2484 GCA_964402245.1 uncultured Saprospiraceae bacterium
AACTATATCATAAGCTACTGCTTGCAATGCTAAAACCTTATTCTACACAACTAAGTTATTTCTTTCGTCGTTACTAAGCTTTATTCTGCATTTGCTTTTTCATTCTACCTTTTGTCTTAGCTGCTTTCTCTGCGGCTAGTTTAGCCTTTCTTTTACCTTTCGTTTTAGAAGCTTTCTCTGCGGCTTTGAGTGCATTGACTACTCCACCTGAAACAGATAATTGACTAAAAGGAACCAAAGTACCGTCTGCACCCGGTTTATTTACTTTTTGGGTCAATGGAACAACAGATTCCATTAGAACAGACTTTACCTGTCTAGCAGATAACTTTGGAAAATAAGATCGGATGATAGCAGCTACTCCTGCAACTACAGGTGATGCCATACTTGTGCCTTTTGCATCTCCATAATTATTATCTGGAGTAGTAGAATAAATGGCCGTGCCTGGCGCAAATAAATCTACATTAGTTTTTCCGTAGTTTGAAAAATTAGCTGCGGCATTTTCTCCGCCTTTCCAAGAAAGCGCACCTACTTCAATCCAATTTCTTGCTTCTTTTTTTCCAAATAACTTTTTCTTTTCAAATTTATCATTTGGAAAGTTGTTGGCGATGTCCGTATTCTCATGAGAATTTCCAGCCGCATGGACTAGTAAGACATCTTTCTTTTCTGCATATCGTACTGCATCGTCTACGATTTTCTTATTCCAAGAATATCCTTTACCAAAACTCATATTAATGATAGATGCTCCATTATCTACTGCATACCGAATAGCATTGGCCACATCTTTATCTCGCTCATCACCATCTGGTACTGCTCTTACAGACATAATCTGTACATTGTTAGCTACTCCATTCATTCCAATCTCATTATTTCTAGCAGCAGCAACAATACCAGCCACGTGTGTACCATGGAATGCATCTGGACCTTCTACATCATTATTACCATAAGACTTTTCTGTTTGATTGCTGTAGTTATCTCCAACGATACTTTGTCTAGGATCAAAATTAGGATTATATTGATAATTAGCTTGTGTGTCATAATAGTCCAATGCTCCTTGTATCTCTGAATTATAGTATTCCTTAATGGCATCCACAGATTCAAATTCTTGTCCTTGTGATAGCACATCAGAAACTATATTTTTACCAACAATCAAACTTTGATTGTCTCCAGGAGTAATTGCTTGAATACTTTCAATGTTAGGTACTTTCCCATCCAATACCTTTGCAACCTCTTCTAAAGCATCAATAATAATTAACTTGGTGCTTTCAATTTGTGCCAACTGCTCAGATGCTCCTTTTCGATTATCTTCTACCGTCTTTTCCATTTTCTTATACTTAGCATATAAGGCTTTATCACTCGTAGAGAGAGAAGCTGGAGAGACATCTTTGAATTGTTTATGGTATTTTCTATACAATCTAGTAATTTCTAGATTGTCTTTATCAATATTTCCATTTTTACCGCCGATAAAGTTCCAACCGTGAATATCATCTACATATCCATTCTTATCATCATCAATACCGTTGCCAGGGATTTCTCCTGGATTTACCCACATAACGTCTTTTAAATCTTCATGTTCTGCGTCTACTCCTGAATCTATAATGGCCACAATAACTGTTTCGCTTGTTTTGCTTTTAAGCAAACCATTATACAATTTTTCCGAGCTGACTCCTTGTACTCCTGCTTCACTAGCATCTAAATTAAACCAATTATCTGGCACTGAATCTTGAGCAATTAGGGTATTACTAAATATTAGTGCAAAAATAAATACAAAAGATTTTAAATTCATTTAACTTTGATTTATAATATTTATGGATTGTTAAAAGAGATTATCCTAAAATCAGGTCCTAAACTGGACTTTAGCCAATGGCTAAAGACGAGCTAAGGAATGGGAAAAAAATAATTCCACCATTTAGACATATTCTGAATTATAACCTAGTTTTTTATAGAAATATTGGCCTTAGAAAGCATTTCTTAAAGGGTAACAAATCTATTTAATAGATTTCTGTCAACATTTAGACGGAAAAAAATGCAAAAGTAAAGTTTAACCATTGAAAATTATGCAAATAAAACAAATACTTGTCCTTAGTCTGAAAAAAATAGCCTTTATTTTAGTTTTATGCGGAGGTACATTTTCCCAAGTACAAGGTCAATCCTTAGAACTTGGTGTACTATTAGGAGGCGCTAATTATCAAGGAGATTTAGCCTCCAGTGAATTTAATGTATTACGGCAACAAGTTGAATTTGCAGCCGGCGGGTTCCTTAGATACAACTTTAATGACCAGTTAAGTGTAAGATTACAAGTTCTTTCTACTGATTTAGTTGGGGAAGATTCCTTATCTTCTTTTACTGCCATTAAACAAAGGAATCTACGATTTTTCTCCCCATTGTTAGATGCTAGTCTTCGAGTAGAATGGCATCCATTGGCTACCATTTTTGAGTCTGAATCTATTGTTTCACCTTATATTTTCTTGGGTGGTAGTTTTTTTA
>CAYOBX010000727.1:0-2482 GCA_964402245.1 uncultured Saprospiraceae bacterium
CTTCTTGTCTAGAAGCATACTTATTTTTATCCCAAATAAAATCAATGCTGCCTTCTGAGGCTTCAGGTATTCCTAAATCTTTGTTTAGTAACGGCAAAAAAATAACTTCCGCATCTGGATCTATTCTTTTCCAGTCTAAAAAATCTAAAAAATGAGTCCGTAGCCCTGCTATGCACTAATTTTTTAAATTCTTTAGACAGAAAAATAATTAGCCCCAAATTGCGGAACTTATTCTTTCGTCGTTACTTAGTTTATCATACTACATACTACCATCAATACTAGTTCAAAGTTCCATATTTGAAACAGAATTGAATGGATTTGGAAAAAGAGGTGCGAAAATGTGGGAAATCTGGTAGGTAGTATGGATAGTCAACCGCTTTTACAATTATCCGAACAAATCATCTAGCGTTAAGTCTGCCTCAATTAAACCCAAGCTGTGTTCGTTTTGTTTTAAACCAAAGGTTGTTATTAAAGTTAGCATTGTCCATTTTTTTGTTTTAGTAGCCTCTTCAAATGCCCATTTTTTATCTCTTAATTGTTGAGCATAGTCTTTAGTTATAGTAAAAACTTTATCATAAAATTTAACTTCTACGATATTGATAACTTTATCGTTTCTATCAATTATCAGATCAATTTGAGTGCCTTTTGATTTCTTTGTTCCTTTTTTTATAAAAGAGGCAGATTTAGAATAAACGCCTGCGATACCCAATGCCTTTTTAATTTGAGGAACATGCTTCAGACAAATACTTTCATAAGCATATCCACTCCAAGTCTTATAGGTTTGTGTTTGACTTAAATATTGCCAAGTACCTGCCCCCTCATTGGTTTTATCTTCCATAAAATGCAAATAAAAAAGAGAATATTCATCTGTCAGTCTATATAATTTAGATTTTCTTTTCTTAGCAAAAGGGTGATAGGAAGTGATAAACCCTGACTGTTCTAATTCTTCAAGTACTTTAGTCGTAGCTCCTCCATTAGGTGTATTGGCAGAGGCAATGATTTCGGTTCTATCCATTCCTACTCGTTTTGTTGCTAAAGCTCTAACAATAGCAATATGATTTTCTGGAAAGCGAAATAGGGCTGGAAATAATTTTGAAAATTCACTTCGTAATAATCCTATTTTTGAGAAACAAATATCATCAATATTTTGAGTGGCACTTTTACCTCGCCGTAACTCTTTTAAATAATGAGGAATGCCTCCCATTGCCATATAGATTTCAACTATTTGATACCGAGTAAAATTGAGGTGTTTTGTTTTTAGGAAAGCTTCTGTCTCAGCTAAAGTAAAAGGTTGTAAATGAAGGTATTTAGTGATTCGGTTGTGTAAGCCTCCTGTGTCAAAAACTACTTTTTGAATGATCCATGAAGTTGCCGAACCACAAATAACTATTACTATGTTTTGTAGAGAAGCCCAAGTATTCCAGAAGTATGCAAATGATTGTAAAAAATTAGATTTATCAGTTGCCATCCAAGGTACTTCATCAAAAAAAATAACTTTGCGCTCGTCTTGTAAGTTGATTTCTAAGTATTCTTCTAATGCATGAAAAGCTTCCGACCAAGTCTTCGGAATATTTTTTGTTGACGTGGTTTTCCCAAATTTCTTCCTTAACTGCCTGTTAAAGTTGGTCAATTGAAGTTCCAAAGAACCATTTTGAGTTCCTGTAAACTGAAAAATTAAATGGTCTTCAAAAGTTTTATTAACTAGGAAAGTTTTTCCAACACGTCGTCGTCCTACTACTGCTACTAACTCGGCTTCGTCTGAAGTTAATGCCTCTTTCAATAGCTGTTGTTCTTCCTTTCTTCCTATTATTTTTTTCATAACAATAATTATAGCTCGCCAAATATATGTAATATACATAGATTTGGCGAGCTATAAAAATTTGTTAATGTGAATTAGTGGTTAAATATTCAACACTTAATCAGTTTTCAATTTTGGCAAAAAGATAATTCAGGATGCATATCATTCAAATACACAATAGCTCCATGTTCTAATCACCATTCCTATTAATGTCCTCTATTAGAGCATCAGGATTATTAGGATCAAATATTATCGCTATTTCAATTTTCTGTACTAGGAAAAGAGAAAAATCTACTATTGACTCTAATGAGATGGAGGAAGGTAGGCAACAAAATCGGAGAGTGGAAGTGATTATAAAATGAAGAATAACACTACGAATAGTGACTATGCCCTAGTATAAAAAACCACTACTCGCTTTTCAATAAGTAATGGTTTTCCTTTATCAGTAATACTATTCGCTGGAAGCGAGTCCTATAAGAGGTATTGGATTATAAATCCTAACCAGCACACGGGATGGACTAGCAAGGGAAAATAATAACTATCAACCCTCTCCCTTCAACACCAAAATCGGCTTACCTGCCAGATTATAAATCGTCCAATTCCCCACTTCATCTTTTTCTGCTCGATAGCCTTTTTTGAGAGAGGCTTCTACTATCATGGCTTTTTGTCTAGTCGCATACTTAT
>CAYOBX010000728.1:0-2470 GCA_964402245.1 uncultured Saprospiraceae bacterium
GCAAGCAGTAGCTTTGATATAGTTTTTTAGAGGTAGCGATTTTGTTAGGTTTTTTATAAAAAACCTAACAAAATCGCTACCTCTAAAAAACTATATCAAAGCTACTGCTTGCCGATTGCCAAAAACTACCTTCGTAATTATCTGATAATCAAATAATTATTTGTAGCCTGACGGCTATGCTTTGTAACTTGATTTTTAGTCAATATTTCTTATCGTTATTAAGTACTTGGCAATGCAGATTGCGCAAAGAGTGCCATCCCCACTAATATACCATTATGTAAAGCATGAAACAACACCGCAAACACAAATCCAAGTCCAGTCCGAATATAGCCTAATAAAGCCCCTAAGACAAATTGAGGTAATACTAAAAACGGAGTAATATACAATGGGAATTGTCCACTAAAGTTAGTCAAATGGAGTAAAGCAAAACAAGCGGTAAGTGTCCAAAAAGGAATATAGAAATTGGTCTCCCACATAGTAGCCATCTCTATAGTAAGTCGATTCTCATTCTGCTGATCTATAAAATGAAAAAGAGCAACCGTTGAAAAAAATAAAATGGCAATTAAGCCTATTGTGCTTTCAGAATCTATAAAAGCAGATAACATCACTAATACAATGCAACAAGCCGTAAATATTCTAACATATGAATATTTCATGGGTAGCCGAAACACTGCTTCTTCTATTATTGGTGCTAGCAAAACCGCTTGCATCGCCAACATCTTTGGTTGATCGTATAAATTTTCAATCTTATGATCCATTTCCTCTAAACCTAACAGCCCTAATAAGGCAGAAAGAGGAATCATTAGCATAAAATCTAATAGTAGTAAATAAGGGAAAAGTTGGAAAGGATTTGCCTTAAAGTAGGGAGAGATACGATCTAATTTTGGTCGTTTCAAAAAATCCCACACATCTTTAACTACCGTCTCAAAAGAGATACGCTCTGTTATAGATTCTTTAATCATTATCGGCTAATTTAACGACTCGAATCGTTTCTATCTTAGTATCACTGACCATAGCAACAATAAAGCGATAGCCATCAATATCTATAGAAGCATCTTGCTGAGGTATCGTTTCGGTGGTCGTAACTAAATAACCTGAAAGCGTAGAATATTCTCCTTCTGGAAAATTTAGTACCTCATATTTTTCATTTAAGTGGTCTATTTCTAAGCGACCAGAAAACAAAAATTCCGTTTCAGAAACTTGTTCTTCCAGATATACTTCTTGGTCATGTTCATCTTCGATTTCTCCAAAAATTTCTTCTACAATATCCTCTAAAGTAATGATCCCTGCTGTGCCTCCAAATTCATCTACTACACAGGCAATACTACCTCTTTCTTTTATTAATAAATTCATCACTTCCTGTATACGCATTACTTCAGGAACAAAAGGAATATCTAAAACAATTTTTTCAATACTCTTAGGTCTATGTAATAATTGTTGATGATGCACATATCCTAAAACATTATCTAAATCTCCTTCCGTAACAATTAATCGAGACAATTTCGTTTCTTGAAATAAGCTCAATAAATCATCCATATTTGCAGACACATCTAAAGAAGCAATTTCCGTTCGTGGGATCATACACTCTTTCACTTTCACTTGTCTAAATTCCAAGGCATTTTGGAAAAGTTCCTTATCGATTTCTTCATCCACATCATTAGAAAAAGAAGCTTCTATAAAGTGCGCTAAATCAAGTCTGGTAAAAACATTATCTACTTTCTCAATAGGTGTTTTAAGTATATATTTTAATAAAAAATTAGACAACTTGGTCATCAACCAAGAAGGAATTGCTAAAAGCCACTGTAAAAAGCGTAGCGGGTAAGCTAAAAAATATAAGATGTTATCTGAAAATAAACGAAAGACTGTTTTCGGTAAAAATTCTCCAAAGATCAATACAACTATTGTTATTAATAAAGTATTGAATACCAGTTGTAATATTTCACCTTCTATAAATGGTTCTAAAAAAGGAGTCAACAATTTGGTCATCAAATAAGTAAAGACGACCAAGGCAATATTATTACCAACGAGCATAGTACCGATAAACTGCGCTGGCTTATCAAAAAAATTAGCTAATATTCGACCTCTTCGTCCTCCAGCTTTCCTTTTTAATTCTACTCTAAGTTTGCTAGAAGACACAAAGGCTATCTCTGAACCAGAAAATAAGGCAGACAATAACAAGGAGAGTATTATAAAAAAAATTAAAGTAAGCGTCATTTATAAAAGTCAGAATTAATAACAGGACCAACAATATAGTTTCCCTAGAAACAATTGTATAATCTCAAGCGTTTTTAGAGCATGTTTAAATAGACTTGTTATCCTTTAAAGGTAACAAGTTTAATATAGGCTTAATATCTTGGATTTCGCTAAAAATAAATTTGATTGGAAACTCGGCAACAAGTATGTTTAATATCTTTCTTTACTTAAATTTTATAAAAATCAAAATGTTTTTATCTCTTTTTAATTTTAGCGA
>CAYOBX010000729.1:0-2467 GCA_964402245.1 uncultured Saprospiraceae bacterium
ACGTTTTTAGCCTAATTTTTAGCGAATACTTTTTTATAAGAAAACCCTTTATTTTGGGGCAAACCTATTTGTGTGGTTGGGCAACCACAAGAGTTGCCCCAAAATACTATTACTAAATCCCAATCAAAAGAGGGATCTTCACTTAAACCACCGCCCATAGAAGTGGATACAAATATGCCAGAGGTTTCATGCATCTTTCCATTAGTATGCATTATAATATCTCTAGAGGTTTGGAAAATTCTTTTGACCCGTCTAAGGACAGGCATAATAGTGGGTAGATTATTCTTTTCATGAAAATTGATTTTTAAAGGTAGCTCCAGCTTCCAGCTTGAGTTTGTTACTCAAGCTGGAAGCTGGAGCTACGGTTTTGAGGAACTTAAAGCTATAGCAATTATTAAGTTGAAGTCAATAAAAGAATGTTGAGGGTAATTTTTTGGGATAATTAGGCTTTTTTTAACTAAAAAGGCATAGTTATTGGTTTATTTAGGAAGTAAGGAAGAACGTTTCTTAATTAAGAATGATGTCAGATAAACATTTGTTAATATTTTTTTTATAATAAATTGTTAATTTATTTGTAAAAAAATAAAACATGTTTATATTTGCCATGTCTTAATAGATAACTATTAGAAATTAACTTTAAATCCCACAACGAGGAAATCCCACATTCCCTCAACTTTAAAATTTAATTTCTTTTCTATTACACATCCCAAGGTTTCCCACAACCTCCACTTTCCTAATATTATTAGCTAGCTCTTCAGCTAGACTTAAATTCCATATTTACATCCTAATTTTATTATCGTTTAGCACTCAATTTTATAACGCTATTTGATTTTAAGATTATGAAAACGTTTTTATCAGTAGTATTTGCTTGTTTTACTTTTGCACTCTGTGCACAAACGTCTTTCGTTCCTGCTCAATCTTTAATGAATGAAAATGCAGTAGCTTCTTTAGACGGTGCATTCTTCTCAACAGGAGACGAAGAGGAAACAGTAGCTGCTCCAGAATTAGAGGAAGTAGAAAATCACTTTAATATTAAGTTGACTTCTAACCCTTACTTCGGAGACATTACAATCAATTACGATTTATCAACATCTTCGGATGTTACAGTTGAAGTTCTTAGAGGAGATCGAGAAGTACTAGTTGTTTCTAATACAAAGGACGCTGGGAAACAGAAGACTCTATGGAACAAAAGCAAGATTGGTTCTGGTACCTATACGATCAGAGTCATCGCTAACAATAAGGTAGAATCTAAAAGATTTACACTGTAATCAAATTAGTATTCATCGGCAACAACAAAAAAAAAGTGTTTAGTTTTAGTTTCTACCTTTAAGTTATTTCTCTCGGCATCCAGCCAATATCCTAATACATTCCGACTACTTTCAGTCAAATTCTAATTTCAATTAATATAGTTTGTCAATCTAAAGATACCTGCTTACTTTAGCAGGAAACACTTTTATTGTATTGACAAATCCATCCACAATTGTTTTTACCGTAACTACGGACCTTTCTTACGACCAAAGAATGCAGCGTATCTGTTATTCTTTAGCCACTAATGGATTTAATGTCCTATTAGTTGGTCGTGAAAAGTCAAGCTCTATTGCACTCCTTCCTACTCCTTATCAACAAAAAAGAATCAAATGCTGGTTTGAAAAAGGAAAACTCTTTTATTTAGAATATAACCTGCGGCTTTTCTTCTTACTAATGACAATGCCAGTGGATATTATTAGTAGTGTAGACCTTGATACACTATTACCTGCAGTACTTGTCAGTAAAATCAAATCTAAGGCTTGTGTTTTCGATGCGCATGAGTATTTTACAGAAGTTCCTGAAGTAGTCAATCGACCTCTCACCAAAAAAGTCTGGAATCTTGTAGCGAATAGTTTAATCCCTAGAGTGGATATAGCCTATACGGTTAGCCAAAGTCTACAATCCTTATTTAGTCAACTTTATAATCGGCCTTTTCACCTCATTAGAAATATATCCGTTAGTACTCCCGTAAAAGCTGCACCTACTATCACTCAACCAATACTACTCTACCAAGGTGCTTTGAATGATGGTAGAGGGCTAGAGGAGTTGTTCCATGCGATTAAAGATATAGCCAATATTCGACTATGGATCGCAGGGGAAGGAGATTTATCTATACAACTCAGGCAATTATGTAAGGAACTAGATATAGCAGAAAAGGTACACTTTTGGGGATATTTACAACCAGTAGAACTAAAAGAATTAACTACTAAAGCTACTATTGGTATTAATATTCTTGAAAATAAGGGTTTAAGCTATTATTACTCTTTGGCTAATAAAACATTTGACTATATTCATGCAGGAATACCTGCCATTCATTCTAATTTCCCTGAATATCAATTATTGAACGAACAGTATGAGATTGGGGTGTTGGTCGATGATCTACATCCAGTAACGCTAAAGAAAGCTATACTTAAACTAGTCGATGATAATGATTATTATA
>CAYOBX010000730.1:0-2463 GCA_964402245.1 uncultured Saprospiraceae bacterium
AATTTCGCTAGAAATTCCTCTTTATCTCTCCTATAGCATCCACCGAATCAAAACAGGAATAATCATCAAGTCACTGATAAGTGCAGTAAAGAGTGTTACACTAATCATCAAGCCTACCGTCACACTTGCAGGATTAACAGAAAATAGCATTACCAAAAATCCAAAGAATAATATAATAGACGTTAGACAAATGGCCTTCCCTGTTTCCAAAAACGTGATGTGAATAGATTGCTCTACATCATATCCTTTGTTTTGTGCTAGTTTAAATTTACTTAAGAAATGGATCGTATCATCCACAGCGATACCGAAGACAATGGCAAATAAAATAGAAACACCAGCTTCTAATTCAATGCCTAAAAATCCTAGTAGGGCACCTGCAATAATAAGGGGTAAAATATTAGGGATTAGCGAGATAAAAACCATCCGCCAGTTTTTAAATAAGAAGGCCATCAATAAACTTACGATAAGTACTGCAAATGCTAATCCTTCCAATAAACTATTTCTAGCATACAATGCATTTTTATCTAAAACAATAGAGGTCCCTGTTCTTTTGAAGGTAGCAATACTAGCGTCAGTATTGGCAACAATCCAGTTGTCTATTTGTGTACCTAGTTGTTGAACAGAGTCTGCTCCAATATCCAAAACTCTTGTGGTAATTCTAGCTTTTTTCCCATCTTTACTTACTAAAATATTGGTGTTATTATTTGGTAATCGACTAATTAATTTTTCAGCCTGTTTGAAGCGACGACCTGTATTAGGAAGGGTATATGCATTTGCCTTATTATTGTTACTAGCCTGGTTAATACTTTTGTAAATAGAGGTAATAGAATTAACAGATTTAATAGTTGGTATTTCTTGTAGATATTGTTCTACTTTATCAATCTCTTTTAATACAGCATAATCTTGTGCATGGTGATCGCCTTGTGCAAATACACCAACTTCCATTGGTCGATAACCAGCAAAGGTTTCTTCAAAAAAGATAAAATCTTCTGTGATCGGTGCCCCAATAGGTAAGGTGCTTCCTAAATGATAATTGGTCGTTATTTTTGAAATACCATATACGCAAACTACTAATAAAATAATACTAGATAGTACAATGTTTTTAGGATGTTGTAGGGTTATTTTATACGTCCATTCTAATAATTTTTCCCAATTATTCTGTTGCGCTGTCAAGTAGGTTAGTTGTTCTTTTTTACAAAAAGATAATAAAGCAGTCGTGAAAAATATTACCGTAACGTAAGCTACTAGTACACCAATAGCAGCATTGATTCCAAAATCTTTTATAGGCACAATACGACTACTTAATAAGGATGCAAAACCTATAGCGGTGGTAATAGAAGTGAGTAAGGTAGCTAGACCAATTTCTTTGATTGTAATTGTAATGGCTTCTTTTTTAGGTAAACCTTTTCGGAGTTCATCAATATACTTGGACATAATATGAACTACGTCTGAAGTGCCAACAATAATCATCAATACAGGATATAAAGCAGACATAACACTTAGCTCTCTTCCCATTGCCCCGAGGAGGCCCATAAAAAGTAACATACCCAAACCAATCGAAACTCCAGCAATTCCGATACCAATAGGTTTACGAAAAATAATGAACAGAATGAATGCTACTAAGATTCCCGATATAATTGCAGAGACTAGTACTTCTCTTTTGGACATTTTAACTAACTCGCTTTGGAAATAAGCAGTTCCTAAAATATGTGATTCTTCAAAATCATAATGATCTACTAGTTGGTTGATCTCTGACATAAGGGTATCCGCTTCTGCTAAGGATAATCTATTTTTTGTTTTTAATGCAACAACTAATGCGGTACCATCTTCCGAAATTAAGTTATTAACAAAACGAGGATCTTTTATTAATTTTAAACTATCTTTTTTATATTTCGAGGGTTTATCTATATGGATGGCAGGAACCGTTATTAAGCCAAAAGGAGTTTTTATAGGTAATACTAATTTAGTGAGGGATTGACTTTCTGTGATGTATGGAAGCTGTCTTGATTTTAATGTTAAGTCATGGAAGTCCTTTAAAAAAGCTTGGTTAAAAACACCATTTTCTCGTTGAGCTGCAATGAGCATGAAATTATCATCTGTCTCAAAATCTTCTATAAACTCTTTAAAGAATTCTAAATCAGGATCTCCTGTTGGAAAAAATTGTTCAAAGTCAAATGTGAATTTTAATTGTAAAACGAAGTAAATACTGGCGATTGCTAGTAATAAAAATAGACCAATAGAAGTAGTTCTTAATTGCTTCATGAATAGCTTATAGATGTAGTTTCTTACTAAATGTTTTTTTTGATAAAATGTTTTAGAGCTGTTTAAAATTGTACGAACTGATTATCAGTAGTTTAAGGTTTTGACGAAGCATCGAAATTGTTGCCTAGCGAGCTAGGTGACCATTTGGATGGGAAGTCAAGTTCTTAAAATACTGGTTATCAGGAAGTAGAAATTTAAACA
>CAYOBX010000731.1:0-2460 GCA_964402245.1 uncultured Saprospiraceae bacterium
AAATTTGCTCCCTTTCGCTCAAGCGTGAAAATTTAAACATGCTCTAAGTATTTTTAACGATATTCCATACACGGTCAAATATCCGTTCCAATATTCTACGATCTTCAGTAATGATATTGGAAACCCCCTTCATTTCTTGAGAAAATGGAATAATGCGATTATAGGAAGTTTTTAGAGTAGCAGGCATTGTTAATTCTACAATATACTGGCCTTTTTCGGGGATTAAGGATACTTGTTTAACGGAAGATTTTAGAATGCCATACTCTTGATAAGGATATCCATTAAGGCGAATATTAACGACTTGTCCTACTTCTACTTTTCCTGAATTATCAACAGGTAATAAAGCCCTAGCTATTATTTTTCCAGCACCTGCTATTGGTACCAATGTAAATAATTCTTCTCCTGCTCTGGCGTACTGATTAACACTCCATATTTTATTAAAACTAACTTTACCCTTAATCGGTGCGGTAATTAAATAAGTTTGTTTCCAACTATCAATTTGACTTTTGAGGGTTTGAACAATTTCTTGTATAGTTAAAATCTGCTCAGACTTTCTATCAATATTACTTTGTTGTAAATCAATAATCTGAGTTTGTAATTGCTCTACTTGTACTTTATTATTAAAGATTTGCATCTCAAAATTATCTAATTGTCGTTGGTGTTGGAGATAGACTGCTTCTGTTTGTTCTAAATCTAAATCGCTTATTACTCCTTCTTGCTGCAATTTCTCGTTTCGTAAATAATTCTTCTTTGCTAGCACTAATTCTTTTTCAAGGGTTTGTTGTTGTTTCTTAATGGTTTGATTAATAGATAATTGATGATTTATTTGATTCAATAGGATTTTGCTTTTTCTCTGCTGATTTGTTTGCGATAAATAATGTTTATAATGCTTTATTTGCTGCACTAAATCTGCATAAAGTAGCTGCATGCTTCCCAAATAGAGCGTTTCAGAAAGTTGAATCTGGAGATAATCTTGCGGTTGTTCCATCTTTTCTACTTGCGCTAATAAATCAACCAAATGAATAATATCCATTCTTTTTATTGGGTTCTCTAGTACTGCTAATAGTGTACCTTTATCTACTAGTTCCTGATTTTCTACAAACATTTCTTGTATTTTACCACTAGTCGTTGGTACAATTCTAATGGCAGGATTATCGGTGAGTATTTGCACCTCAGTAGAAATAATATCTGGATATTTTATTAACCAAGCTAGGAACGTAAAAATAATAGCGGCTACAAATAAAAGACTCAAGCCCCATCTTAATAACCAATTTGGAGGATGTCCTAAAATTTGATCTATTTCATTCTGTTCATTTAAGGAAATATTTGTTGCTTCTTGAATTAATATTCGGTCTGTCATAGTTATTTAGTATTTTTTCAAAGTTCCTTAATAGTTTTTAGCAAGAAGAGATTAGGCACCTAGCTCTAATTGATTCCTAACTAAATCGAAATAGCCCCCTTTTTTAGCAACGAGTGCTTTGTGCGTACCTATCTCTTTTATTTCGCCTTTATCTAATAGGATAATTTGATCTGCATCTTTTACCGTACTTAATCGGTGGGCAACCACAATCACTGTTTTATCTTGGAAGAAATTTGTTAAATTCTCCACAATAGTTCGTTCATTTTTAGTATCTAAGGCATTTGTTGCCTCATCAAAAAAAAGAAAATCTGGATTTTTATAAACAGCTCTAGCAATCAATAATCGCTGGCGTTGTCCTTGACTAATCCCATTTCCTCTATCTCCGATTTTAGTATTATATCTCAAAGGTAGTTCTTCTATAAATTCTTGAATATTAGCTATTTGGACAGCCTTTAATAATTTAGTTTTATCTACTATTTCATCGCTCTCTGCAATATTATTAGCAATAGAATCTGAAAATACAAATCCATCTTGCATTACCGCCCCACATTGTTGTCTCCACCTCTTTTTTCTGACAGTCGTCAAGGGCATTTCTCCAATTTTAATTTTTCCATTCGTGGGCTGATAAAAACCTAATAACAATTTTATCAACGTAGTTTTACCACTTCCACTCATGCCTACTATTGCTGTTACCTTTCCTTTTGGGATAGTCACATTAATGTTTTTTAAAACAAAATCATCTAAGGCATTATATTTAAAAGATAAATTTTCAATATGAATCGATTGATCATCAGGTAGGTAATTTAAATGCTGCTGATTAGCCCCTTCATCTTCCGTATCATGAATTTCACCTAATCGCTCTAAACTTATTTTTGCGTCTTGGGCGGTACGAATAAATTGAATCATTTGAGAAAGTGGACCATTTAATTGCCCCACAATATACTGAATAGCAAGCATCATCCCTAAGGTCATCTGCCCCTTAATAACTGCGGTGGCTGCAACAAAAGAAATTAAAATATCCTTAACTTGATTGATGGAGGTACTTCCTATGTCTTGATACTGATTGATTATTAAAGAGCGAATATTAGCATGAAATAACT
>CAYOBX010000732.1:0-2456 GCA_964402245.1 uncultured Saprospiraceae bacterium
ATTCCAATCACCATAGGCCATAAATCTTCATACGGCAGTATTTCAATAGAGTGGGTTTGGTTGGCTACCTCTAAAGAAGCTTTGGATAATTTTCTAACAAATGGCTCTGCCTTCCTTTCTGCTGCTACTCTATGAAAGGATGCCTTCGGAATTTCCAAAAGCATTTTAATAAAACAGTTACTTCTAAAATTCTCTCCTTTTCTTAAATGCCTAGAACCATATTTATTAATTGCATCAATACGATCTATCATTAAGTCATATTTTTTTTGATGAATGCTAAATATGATTTGTATGACTAGTATGGCAATATTTGCTCCACGCTTATCTTTGGAATAGGTGGGTACGGTGTTTATAAAGCGATTGATTCGGAATTTTTTGAAGTTGGTGTCTTTTTCAATTGGTTGGATATGGCCGAGTTCTATTAAGAAATGCAAGTAAGCTTTGAAAATTTCCCAAGTTTCTTGATTGGCTGTTGATAAGATTTTTTTAAATTTTTTATGTGAAAAAACTTCAGAAAAGATACTATAAGCTTCTTGATAATTTTTGGTGTGTAGCAATAAATACATTTTCAATTCTTGTCCTTTAAACCAGTTATATTTTCCTTCTTGTAAATAAGTAAATAATTCTTCAAGTGCTTTTTTACCTTGGGAATATTCTTTTAGTTGAATCAAACAAATAATTTTTTGAAAAAGGATGACTATTATACTTTGAGGTTTTAAAAAGTCCTTTTCTAGTAATAAGGAAATAGTCAAATCACTAACTTTTATGACTTCTTTAAAATTATAAAGACTCATGTGTTTTCCAATTTCAATTAAAGCAGAATAAAATATAATTTTTGTGGTGTTTACAGGAGAAATAAATCCTGTTAATTGTTCAGAGTATTTAATTACTTCTTCTTTTTGTTTTTCTTTAGGCGTTTTCTGCACCATAAAATTTTGGTTGTACCTAAAAAATAAACCTTCTACAAATATTTCTTTTTTTAAGAGTTCAACCTGCTGGTTAAGCTGCGTTTCATATTGTTGAAATAACGAGGGGTTAAAATTAAGGGTACCATAATAATTCCTTAACCTTCTTAGTATTTCTATAGAAGCATCCGTTAATTCTATTTTTAGCGCTTGTGCTAATAACTTTTTAAGACTTGGAATAGTATGTTCATAAAAACCTCTACTTCCCAATAAATTTAAAACCACTAATTTTTTAGGGATTGCATACATGATTCTTTGATACTCTTGATAGTAATTTGGAGCAGTATCAATAAACAAAATGGTGTTAAAAAGTTTCTTCCGGAGTTTAGTCTTTAGATTCAAATAACTCTGGTGGGAAGGACCTTTATTATAAAAATACATAGCAGCTTCTTCATCCGTTTGAAATCGACCTTCTATAATCCCTTCATACAGTTCATAGACTTTAGTTTTCTTGGTACTCGGAAGACCTAAAATCTCTAGGTGCTTTAATTTAGTTTTCGTTGCTATTTGAACAAGTTCTATGATTCTTTTCATTTTAAATTGACAATTATTGGTGATAAAACCAACGTTTGTATAGTTGAATGTTAGAAATTATTTTAAATAAACATAATAGAATTTTCTAAAATTAACATTTATTATTTATTATTAAATACCTATCTATCAATATTTTATAAAAAAAATAAAAGATACAATTAACAAAATAGATTAAGTAGTTCTCTTCTTTTCTTGTCTAGAATCCATCTTCAACCTAACTCTATCTTTGTGTTATTCAATCACTTTACCTTTAAATAATTAACTATGAATTTGAATAACATCTCCAACACAGCAAAGAATTTATTCGAAAATAAAATAATCAATGGAGATATGTATGATGTATAATTATCACTAGCAACACTAAGTATATGAAAGTAATGGTTTCAGTAGTTAACACAATTAAAAACAAAGCTACTTTTTTAAGATTTGGAAAGCATGTTTCTAAGATATATGCAAATGCAAGATTTGGTATTCCAAGCCAAAACTGTGTGGGACTAGGGGTTTGTAGTCTAGAACTACTTCCATCTATTCAACACAAGCCACCTACAGCATGTGCGTGTGATAATGGAAGAGTTACTATAAAAAAACAGGATGATAGATTATGTTTTCAATTTCTGAAAGTTGATCTGTCATCCGAATCTCGTGTTAAACATTTTGGGAATAAGGTATTTGTTATTCAAGAAGATTTTGTTTTGCCTTTATCATTCACAAAAAAATTAGGTTTTAAGAAAACGCTTCAAGCAGGAGTTTATCCTGTAATTGAAGAAAACCAGCATTATAAGGTTTTTTTTTAATTGGAGTTTTTAATATAGAGTATAAATCAAGATTTTATAGTAATCAAGTAGAAGTTATAATATACTGATAATTAATAAATTATCAAAAAAAGACTGTTGTATCTATAAATATATGCTTTTTATTGGAAAATTAAACACATAGGCACAGTAGGGCACATAGTAA
>CAYOBX010000733.1:0-2449 GCA_964402245.1 uncultured Saprospiraceae bacterium
ATCCTGAAATCTTATAAATCCTAATTCTGACATTTAAGTGGTATTGAGAATTTACGCTCAACAAAGTTAACTTACTGATTTTCAGTGCGTTTTTTTTAATTTTAATTTACATTTTAATTTTAATTCATTCCTATACTCCTAATCCACCCCACTTCTTAAACTCCCGCTGTACCATCCATACAGAAAGTAGCATCATAATAATATTGACAGGTATTAAAGTAGCATAAATACCAGATACATTAAACCAAATAGGCAAGATCAAAACAATCGGAATAAACAAAAGTATTTCTCGTCCTATAGTAGCCCAACCTGCCAGTTTAGCATTCCCAATAGATTGAAACATCGTAGTGGTCATCATAAAATAAGGGAAGATCGGCATAGAGAACATCATCATTCTAAAATTCAAAATATCTTGATCGGAAAAAGTAGCATCAGGCAGCATCCATCCTAAAGACAATCTAGAATAGATCATAATAAAACCCCAAGTCAATAATAAAAAGATCGTATAGCTGATCGTAAATATTCGGAAGGTCTTTTTGACCCGATCATAGGAATTAGCTCCATAGTTTATGCCCACAATTGGCTGCATTGCTTGGGCAAACCCAAACCCAGGAACAAGGGCTATTAAGAAAATTCGATAACAAGCTCCCATAAACGCAATGTCCCAATCCGTTCCATAATAAGCTAGAGAACGAAATACCACTAATTGTTGTACAAAGAACATTACTTGTAAAGTCATAGCGGATACTCCAACCGCAAATATGGGCTTTAATAATTTCTTCTCTAGACTAAATCGTTTTAAGTCAATCGGGTAAGAGGTACGTTTTGCTATATAGAAATACCACATATCAAAGAGGGTAAATACGATCATAGCAACAACCGTAGACCAAGCTGCACCAGCAACGCCCATGTCAAAATAAACAATAAACAATGGGTTGAGAACAATATTAATTAAGGTAGTAATAATAGAATAAATCATGGCCTCCCGAATCTTTCCTTCCGCACGTATCAAAACATTGGCTGCTACTGCATAGATTCTAAAAAAAGAGCCTATTAAAATGATTCGATAATAGATGACTCCCAGTTCTTGAATCTCACCAGTTCCCCCCATCATTGCCAAAAGATCAGGTGCAAAATACCATCCAAATATAGTCAAGAAGATAGAGAAGATGACAGACAATAAAGTCATCGTTCCCAGCACCTTCTTTTGAATATCCAAATCCCCTGAACCGATGGATATGCTCAATAAAGAAGAAGCTCCCATCCCTACCAACGCCGATATACCATTCGTAATCATGGTTAAAGGCAGCACTAGGGAAATAGCAGCTAATGCATTTTGTCCAACATATTGTCCAACAAATAAGCCATCTACAAAAGTATTGATGGCATTTACGGACATAGCGATAATTGCTGGCAACGACATGGTCAGCATCAGTCGCCATAAATTATCTGTTAAAATGTTGTCTCTAAGAGCAGCATCTTGATTGGTGGGCATAAAATTTTATTGTCGTCGGGATATAAGGGATGGGTTAAAAATAAACTTACAATTTATTTCTACCCCATCCCTAAGTAACAATGGAATAATAAATCCGTCAGACTTAAAAATATCTCTTTAATAATGAGTTATTTATGGAAGTAGCTTTTGATAATCGGCAAGCAGTAGCTTTGGTATTCTTTTTAGAGGTAACGATTTTGCTAGGTTTTTTTATAAAAAACCTAGCAAAATCGTTACCTCTAAAGTAATATAGTAAACATACTTGTTGCCGAGTGTGAAAATAAAGAACCTTAGTCTGACGGCTATATTTCAGAATTACTAAAGATATAAAACACAAAGATGCACTTTTGATGGTACACCTGTAAGTTATCAATAAGAAATGATGAATTTACTAGATGTTGACTAAAATCTATTTACGCCATATTTGGTATTCATCATTTCTCATTCATCATTAAAAACCTATCGCACTTGCATATAAAAATAAATGGAAGCCGCTGCTAATACTGCATGCAAAATAACAGCAGGCAACATTTCTTTCATTCCTCTTGTAGTCCCCTTATAAGTAGCGATCATTACGCCTACATGAAAGATGATAAATGATAATAAAAAAGCTTGCATGAAACCAATGTTATCTGTATTCTGCCATGCTTGGAGTCCTAAAAAACCAACGGCCAATGCAGCTGCACCATACATATTACTAAAAGTCAATCCAGCATGTTCATCTGCCTTCAATTTAGCCGCTTTGCCTGGTATTAGAAACAAAGCAAGGCCCGCTATAATTTCTATAATTGCGGAAATAAGTAGAAATAATTTCATTTTAAGATTGGTTTATCGTTAATTGTTAATACGTAGGGGTAAGCTTTGTGCTTACCCAAGACCAAGGTAAATAAAAAAAGGGATAAAACAATACATTGTTTTATCCCTTTTAAGGGCAATCCCATAGCCGTTAAGCTA
>CAYOBX010000734.1:0-2448 GCA_964402245.1 uncultured Saprospiraceae bacterium
AAGTTTGTAACTTGATTTTTTAGGCAATATTCTTTTTATAAGAAAACCCTTTTACCACTTACGACCTAGAGCATACCTAGTAAAGTATCCCTGTCATCCGCGTGAAGATCGAAGAGATTTCCGTGTTGAATTATGTCTACTCAGCTATCACACTTACAATATCCGACTCAATAGCACTTGGTTTAGTCCTAGGCCCATATCGTTTAAAAGGCTTCCCTTCAGGCGTAACTAAAAATTTCGTAAAATTCCATTTGATACGTTTTCCTAAAAACCCACCCAATTCTTTTTTCAAATATTTATATACAGGATGCGTATTGCTACCGTTCACATCCACCTTTTCTGTCAATTGAAAAGTAACCCCATGATTTACTTGGCAGGCCTGTACAATCGTATCATTAGTTTCTGGTTCCTGATTCATAAATTGATTGCAAGGGAAGCCTAAGACGACTAAACCTTTATCTTTATAGTTTTGATGCAATTTTTCTAAGCCTCTGAATTGAGGTGTTAAACCACATTTTGTGGCCGTATTCACAATCAAAACAGCTTTGTCTTTAAAGTCAGACATTTTGATTATTTCCCCAGAAGGACTATTGGCACTTAAGTCGTAGAAGTTCATAATTTATTTTTTTTGTAAGACTATTAATGTGGAATTGCCGCCTTATACGCCGTAGCATCAATCGTCATTTTTGAAATAATCTCACATAGTACTTCAGAAGTACCTCCACCAATTGTACCCAATTGGCTATCCCTCAGCAAGCGAGCCATTGGGTAGCTTTCCATATACCCATACCCACCAAACAAACGCATACATTCATAACAAACTTTATCGCTTAATTGAGTAGCTAATAGTTTTGACATAGCCGCTTCTTTGATTATATAATCCCCATCACTATAACGCCTATAGAGGGAATATACGAAAGCCCGAGCAGCCATCGTTTCGCTAGAAAGCTGAGCAATGCGGTGTCGCAAGACTTGAAATTTAGTAATGGGTCTTCCAAATACTTCCCTTTGAGTCATATATTCAATGGCTAAATCAATTGCTAATTGTGCTTGCGCAACCCCAATCAAGGCCATTGCTAAACGTTCAGAAGCAAAATGTTGCATGATATAATAAAAGCCACTCCCTTCTTGACCTAATATATTTTCAACAGGTATTCTCACATTGTCAAAGGCAATCTCTCCCGTATCCGAGGCATGCCAGCCCAACTTTTTTAATTTACTAGCACTTACCCCTGGTGTATCTCGATCAATGATGACCATACTAATTCCCTTAGGACCTGGCCCACCAGTTCGTACTGCAGCAACAATATAATCACTCAACACACCATTGGAAATAAATGTCTTTGAGCCATTGATAACTAAATGGTCCCCCTCTCTAACTGCTTTAGTTAGAAGTGAAGCAACATCGGAACCACCACTCGGTTCGGTGATTGCTAAACAACCTATTAATTCCCCTTTCAGACCTGCTGTCAAATATTTTTGCTTTTGAGCTTCCGTTCCCTGCGCATTCATATGAGCTAAAGCCAAACCCGCATGTGCACCAATAGAGGTATTAAAGCCACTTGAATTCATACGAATCATTTCCTCCGTAAATACAACTGTATAGAAAGTATCCAATCCCATTCCACCATATTCCTCAGGATAGGCGATGCCCATATACCCCATTTCACCAAAGCGTTTGTAAATGGAGCGTGGAATCTCCCCGTCAGACTCCCATTGTTCAATATTAGGTCGAACTTCTTTTTCTAAAAAAGCTCTTAAACTTTGACGGAATAATTCATGCTCTTCTGTAAAGAAATACTGATTCATTTATTAATTTTATATTTAATAGACTTGTTACTCTTTAAGAAATGCTTCTATGAAATTTGATTTTTTTCGATAGTTTGTCTTAAAAAATTAGTGCATAGCCGAGCTACGGACTCATTTTTTAAGGCAAAATAGCGGAAAAAGGCATTTTCAAAGGAGTGTTTCTTAAAGGGTAACAAGTCTAATGTCAAAAATAATAAAAAGAAAAATGGAGTATACCAAAAAGGTTAACTTTATTTAAAATCTAATTATTTTTAAAAACAAGCAATTTACTTTCTGCCCATTTTCTGCCACTAATAATAATATATTTTTTAATTATAAAAATACCCTGAGCGACTAATATAGTGGTAAAGAATAACAGAAATACAATTATCTTTGTGAATCTTTTCACAGCAATTCTCAGCTTAGGGATGGGGTAGAAATAAACTATCGCAGGTTCAGAATTATTTGAGGAAGGAGAATGGTATCATATTGCTTCTACTTACAGTGGAGATACTTTAAGAATTTATGTAAATGGAGAGATTAGTGGACAACGGATTTACACTAGTCAGACGGGTATATCTACTCGTTCTTATCCGCTCACTATAGACTCCTGACTACTTGTCAATCACATAAAAACAAATATGACTCACAATCCATACA
>CAYOBX010000735.1:0-2426 GCA_964402245.1 uncultured Saprospiraceae bacterium
CATTGAACCAGCCAAATAAATTTGGCGGTTACGAGTAGGTTTTCAAAATCACTTTTTTATCCCCTTTGAAGTATCGTAGTTTACTTCAAGAAAATCAATAAAGCACCTAGCGCAGTTAATATAAGAATCATTTTACGATATTGTTGCTCTTTAATTACTTTTACTAATGCAATGCCAGCTGCTATTCCTAGTAGGACAAATGGGAATAACCTTAGGTCCAAAAGAAAAGTATCTCTATTGATTGTTTCCCAGGAAAAAATATGAAAGGGTAATTTAAAAAGATTTAACGCTAAGAAGAGCCAAGCAGCGGTCCCTATAAATTGATTTTTAGGTAGTCTCATTGCTAGGAAGAAAATATTGGCAAAAGGTCCTGCTAAATTCCCTACCATTGTAGTAAATCCAGCTATTAAGCCCATTATTCCTGCGAACCACCAATTATTAGGAATGTTAACTCGATCTTTATTTTTGTCCCACCAAAACATCATTATTACTACTAATAAAATGATGATTGCCATCCCTCTCTTGAATATATCTTCAGGTAAATCTCTACCTATATAATTCCCTATAATAACACCAAGAAACATCCAGGGGAGGAGTTGAAAAAGATATTTCCATTGGGTATAGCGGTTGTAATATATAACTGCAAATATATCGCCAATACAAAATAATAAAACGAGGATACCAGTGGATGCTTTTCCTCCAAATACAATAGCAAATAGTGTAACTGTTACAACGCTTATTCCTTTTATGCCTGATTTTGATATACCTACACAAA
Organism: uncultured Saprospiraceae bacterium; assembly: GCA_964402245.1. Lineage (GTDB taxonomy): Bacteria > Bacteroidota > Bacteroidia > Chitinophagales > Saprospiraceae > JAFMDF01. The sequence goes on from CAYOBX010000735.1 coordinate 776, forward strand.
AGGCACCTAAAAAGGCCAAGGACCATTGCCACCATTCTAATTGGTATTCTAAAGGAAGCTCTAAAAGATTTGACATAAAAAGATGATTGGAGAGCAATGTTGAAACGCAGATATTCTCCTAAAAAATAAGGTTCAGCGGCTTCGCCACCAAACCTTATTTTGGAAGAATATACTTTTATCTGACAAATGTTTACTAAACTTTCAAAGTTTAGTAAAGGTATTCACTCACCGCTTTTTTCTTTTCTTTACTTTCGCTCTTTTACGGGTAGGCCTACGCCCACCGCTTGCTGAGCCAATTCCACCCATATTAGGAACTCCACCTCTAGAAATCTTATGCATCATTTTCTTCATTTCATTGAACTGCTTTACAAACATGTTTATTTCATGGATAGTCTTACCGCTTCCTTTAGCAATTCTTTGTTTTCTACTATAATTTAGTACTTCTGGATTAGATCTTTCATGGGGTGTCATAGAATAAATAATGGATTCTACTTTGCCAAATGCACTATTGTCTAAATCTACATCCTTCATCATTTTTCCAATTCCAGGAATCATACCTACCAAGCTTTTCAAATCTCCCATTTTCTTAAGCTGATTGATTTGACTTAAGAAATCATTGAAATCGAATTTATTTTTACGAATCTTCTTTTCTAATCTTGCCGCTTCTTTTTCATCAAATTGTTCCTGTGCTTTTTCAACTAAAGAAACTATATCTCCCATCCCCAAAATCCGCTGTGCCATTCTATCTGGATGGAATACATCTAAGGTATCAAGTGTTTCCCCTGTACTAACAAATTTGATTGGTTTTCCGACCGTATACTTAACTGATAAGGCAGCACCTCCTCTGGTGTCTCCATCTAGCTTCGTCAAAACAACACCATCATAGTTAATAACATCGTTAAATGCCTTAGCTGTATTTACGGCATCCTGACCAGTCATAGCATCCACTACGAATAAAGTTTCGGTAGGAACAATGCCTTCTCTAATGTTAGAAATTTCGGTCATCATTACTTCGTCTACCGCTAAACGACCGGCTGTATCCACAATAACTACATCATACCCATGTTGCTTAGCATGCACTAGGGCATTTTGAGCAATCTTCACTGGATTTTTATTTTCTTCCTCTTTATATACAGGAACACCAATCTGTTCCCCTAAGACGCCAATTTGATTGATGGCGGCAGGTCGATATACATCACAAGCTACTAAAAGTGGTTTTTTATTTCTCTTTTCCTTTAAAAACTTAGCTAATTTACCTGAAAAAGTGGTCTTACCTGAGCCTTGTAGGCCTGCAATCAAGACTACTCCTGGATCACCTTTTATATTTATGCCAACGGATTGGCCTCCCATTAGTTGGATTAATTCATCGTTGACAATTTTAATCATTAACTCTCCAGGACGTACAGAGTTGAGCACATTTGAAGTTCCTAGTGCTTTATCTTTAACGGTATCCGTAAATTCCTTGGCAATTTTATAATTTACATCAGCTGCTACCAAGGCACGTCGGATTTCTTTAACGGATTGGGCGATATTGATTTCCGTTAATTTTCCATGTCCTTTTAAATTCTTAAACGCACCTTCTAACTTATCACTTAAATTTTCAAACATTTCTTTTAAATTTCAATAATAGGCTTATTTTCTTGTTACTTGG
>CAYOBX010000736.1:0-2423 GCA_964402245.1 uncultured Saprospiraceae bacterium
CTTACCCAACACTACCCTCTAAACTAATAGCCAATAATTTCTGTGCCTCTACGGCAAACTCCATCGGCAACTCATTAAAGACTTCTTTACAATATCCGTTTACTATCATATTGATAGAATCCTCTTCACTCAAACCTCTTTGCTTACAGTAGTATAATTGGTCTTCTCCAATTTTAGAAGTAGTTGCTTCATGCTCTACTCTTGCCGTATTATTTTCTACTTCCAGATAAGGGAAGGTATGTGCGCCACACTTATCTCCCATCAATAGAGAATCACACTGAGAAAAGTTTTGAGCATTAGTTGCATTCTTACCAACCTTCACTAAACCTCTATAAGAATTATGACTTTTGCCTGCTGATATTCCTTTTGATATAATCGTACTCCTTGTATTCTTACCAAGGTGAATCATCTTCGTACCTGTATCTGCTTGTTGGAAATTATTCGTTACGGCTACAGAATAAAACTCTCCTACAGAATTATCACCTTTTAAAATACAGCTTGGATATTTCCATGTTACTGCTGACCCTGTCTCTACTTGTGTCCAAGTGATTGTGGAATTCGCTCCTTCACAAATGCCTCGTTTGGTAACGAAATTATAGATACCCCCTTTTCCTTCTTTGTCTCCTGGATACCAGTTTTGTACCGTCGAATACTTGATCGTTGCATCTTTCTTTGCCACTAATTCTACCACTGCTGCATGCAACTGATTTTCATCTCTCATCGGTGCCGTACAACCTTCCAAGTAACTAACCTTACTCCCTTCCTCTGCTATAATCAATGTTCTTTCAAACTGCCCTGTATTCGCTGCATTAATTCGAAAGTAGGTTGATAGCTCCATAGGACATTGCACCCCTTTAGGAATGTAAGTAAATGAACCATCACTAAATACTGCTGCATTTAAAGCTGCAAAATAATTATCTGTATATGGCACTACCGACCCCATATATTGCTCCACCAATTCTGGATGATTTTGCACCGCATCACTAAAAGATCCAAAGATGATTCCTAATTCAGATAGCGTTTCTTTGAAAGTCGTCTTTACAGATACACTATCAAAAACCGCATCAACAGCCACTACTCCTGCCAATACCTTTTGCTCATTTAAAGGAATACCCAACTTCTCAAAAGTCTTTATTAATTCTGGATCTGCTTCATCCAAACTATTTAACTTCGGCTTTTTCTTAGGTGCTGCATAATAAATTAAATCCTGATAATTGACTGGCGGATACTCTACATTTGGCCATTGTGGTTCCTCTAAAGTCAACCAATGACGGTAAGCTTTTAAACGATATTCCAATAGAAATTCAGGCTCGTTTTTCTTAGCCGAAATTTTCCGTATAATATCCTCTGATAAACCCACAGGAAATTCCTCCATCTCCACATCACTCGTAAATCCATACTTGTAATCGGAATTGGTCTGGTCTTCCAGAATCTGCATCGATTCACTTAATTCTTCTGTTACTTCGTTGGTGATATTTTCCACAGTTATTATTTTTTTGAGAGGAGAGAACAGAGAGCAGAGAATAGAGATTGGATTCGATTAAAATACAACGAAATTTCGTTATTTTTTGACGCATGCTGTCTCTATTCTCTACTCTCACTTCTCTGTTCTAACTAAATGAGGGTGCAAAGAAAATACTTTTCTTTCAATTAAGACTCAATTTATACAAAAAAGTATAAAAAAGGTTCATCATAGGGTTTATTTATTTTGAATTTGTCTAAATAAGGAACTTTTAGCTGAAAATCAACAGCTTTGCAATCACTTTATATTCTCATAATTATTGTATATTAGTGAAAAAATTAGTCTAATTATGCAGCAAAAAAAATTAAGCCCATTACAATTAGAATTACTAGAATTATTTGCAGAACAAGTATCAGAGGAAGAATTAATGGATATCAAGCAGCTCTTAAGTATGTATTATGCACAAAAAGCAATCGCAGCCGCAGATAAGGTTTGGGAGGAAAAAAAGCTTTCTCAAAAAGTAATGCAGCAATGGGCTAAGAAGAAAATGCGTACGTCTAGTTATGGCAGTCCATTCTAATGAACCTAATGGTCAATAAAATTGTTTTTAAAAGAAAAAAAATGGCAAAAAATTCTTTCTCCAACATCATCAATCAAGATACTCCAGTCCTAATAGATTTCCACGCTACATGGTGTGGCCCATGCAAAGCTCTAGCTCCTATTATAGATAATGTAAAAGCCAAGGTGGGGGATCAAGTAAAAATTATTAAAATAGACATTGATAAGAATCCTGTTTTGGCGACGAAGCTGAAGGTGATGAGTGTACCAACCCTGGTATTATATAAGAATGGGAAGGCTCTTTGGCGGCAGTCGGGGATGCTTAGTGAGGGGCAATTATTACAAAAACTCGACCTTGATTGATTTGATTTTTCTGATTAGGCTGATTTAGATGTTGACGGAC
>CAYOBX010000737.1:0-2421 GCA_964402245.1 uncultured Saprospiraceae bacterium
AAAAAAGCCTAATAAAATGGCTCCCTCTAAAAAACTATATCAAAGCTACTTCTTGCCGATTGCCAAAATCCATCTTTATAAAAAAAAATTATCAAGCAATTATTTTTTATAAGTAACGACAAAAAAATAAAACCAACGTTATTATAGCAAATGAGATACCCATTGTACCTACTATTATTCCTGCTAGTCCACGCTTCCTATGCGCATACTGACCCAACGCCCATTCAAGAGGAATACCAAATCAATATTAATCGAGCGAAAGGTAAAATAAAAGTCGACGGTCTTTTAGAAGAGTCCACCTGGCAAGAAGCAGCCATTGCTACCAATTTTTGGATTAACTTTCCAAGCGACGGGGAGCAATCTGAATTGCAAACGGAAGTAAAAGTCACCTATGATGATAACTTCCTTTACATTGCTGCCAAGTGTTTTGATAATAATGGGGCCATCGTGCAATCGCTAAAACGAGATGCTGGGTTTTGGAGTGGTGATGGATTTGCCATAGTCATTGATCCTGTCAATCAAAAAACAAATGGTTTTGCGTTTGGGGTAAGTCCTTATGGGGTACAAATGGAGGCAACGGTTACTGGAAATACTGGTGCAAGAGGAACTAGGGGAAGCGGTATTAGCGATGATTGGGATCATAAATGGTTTGCCAAGACGACTCGATCTAGCGATCACTGGACGGCAGAAATTGCTATTCCTTTTAAGACTTTGCGATATGATGAAACTAAAAAGATTTGGGGTATTAACTTTATCCGAAGTGAAATGAGTGATAATAGTTATCATGTCTGGTCGCCTATTCCTGTTCAATTTAGAACCTTAGATTTAAACTATACAGGTGCATTGATTTGGGATCAAGCGCCTAAAAAAGCAAAAGGTAACATTACTGCTATTCCTTATATATCAAGCAACCATGCAAAAGATTTTGAAGACGTTCCTACTAGTACGAATAATGGCTTTAATGTAGGGCTAGACGCGAAAATAGCGGTCACCTCTTCTCTAAATCTAGACCTTACCGTTAATCCTGACTTTTCTCAGGTGGAAGTAGATGAACAGGTAACAAATTTGACTCGCTTTAATATTCGCTTACCAGAACAACGATTATTCTTTTTAGAAAATAGAGATATTTTTGAAAACTTTGGGAATACTCCTGCCAGACCTTTCTTTTCCAGAAGAATTGGTTTGGATGCTAGTGGCAATTCCATTCCTATTTTATATGGTTTACGCCTCACTGGTAATGCTACTAAAAATCTACGAGTTGGTTTACTGAATATGCAGACTAGGGCAACGGATGATTTTTTAGCTCAAAACTATTCTGCAGCCACTTTTCATCAGAATGTTTTTGGTCGCTCTACTATAAAAGGGTTTCTCTTAAATAGACAAGCTATGAGCGATGGGGAATTTCAAGGAGATGATTACGGACGTAATGCAGGCTTGGAATTTAATTATCAATCAAATGATAACAAATGGTTGGCTTGGACTGGATATAATCACTCTTTCCAACCAGATATTACAGATGAAAATTATTATTATAAAGTAGGCGTTAGAAGGCAGGGAAGAAATTTTACGGGCACAATCAACTGGTTTCAGGTAAGGGAAAAATTCTTCTTAGATGTGGGGTTTTTAGATAGAATCAATCATTTTGATGCAGTCAGAGATACCTCTATTCGAGTAGGTTATGGCTCTTTCTTTACGGATCTCAACTATACGATTTATTCTAAAAAACAAAAAGATCTAACTTCTCAAACTTTTAATACCAGCTATAATACCGTACGTAGAAATGAAACAGGAGAAGCCCTTTCTCAATTTATTAGATTCAGCTATCGCCTAAATTTTAGAGGAAGAAAATCGCTAAGATTTGACTTCAGAAATGAGGAAAACACCCTCCTCTTTCCATTTACTTTTACCTCCAATGATGCAGATGAACCCCTACCCGCCCAAACTTATAGAACAAATTCTGTCCGCATTCAATATCGATCCGATGGGAGAAAAGCGTTTGGCTATGAAATCACTACTAATCTAGGGGGTTTTTATAGTGGTACACGAACGGGCTTAGAGGTAGAACTTTCGTATAGAGTACAACCTTGGGGAACATTCGGAAGTAAATTTGCCTATAATAATCTACAATTTGGCGGTCCTTTTGGAGAACGGATCCTCTACTCTATTAGTCCAAAGATAGAAATCAGTTTTTCTAATAATCTATTCTGGACGACTTTTTTACAATATAATACCCAAGCAGAAAATTTCAATGTGAATAGTCGAATCCAATGGCGATTTGCGCCAATGTCTGATATTTTTCTAGTCTATACAGATAATTATTTAGTAGAGACAGATGATACGGTAGATAGTTTTAGGATTAGTGAATTTGGTCCTAAAAATAGAGCGATTGTTTTTAAAGTTAATTATTGGTTGAGTTTGTAA
>CAYOBX010000738.1:0-2414 GCA_964402245.1 uncultured Saprospiraceae bacterium
TTAGTAAGTGTCAATCCCACATCGACACCCTAATCTTCTATTGTCTAATTTCTAAAAACTACACAACCATGCTGCATCAACTAACAAATGTATTTGATTTTAAAAAACACCAAATCTTATCATGGCTACACAGCCATTGTTTACAATTACTACTCTGCTTCTTATTGATTTATTTACTGATACAAAAAGATGTTACCTTATCTATTAGTTTTCAAAAAGAAAGAATAGCGCAGGTGGTTTCAAACAACCAACCACTAGCTGCCGTCATCTCTACCTCTGCAACCTCCAAATTAGTACCGACCAGCTATACGAAGGAACAAAGAAAACAATTAACTTACATTAAAAGATTTGCGAAAGTAGCGAAGGAAGAAATGCATAAATATGGGATTCCTGCCAGTATTAAATTAGCACAAGGATTATTAGAAACCAATGCTGGGAACAGTAAATTAGCGACCAATAACAATAATCATTTTGGGATCAAATGCTTTTCTAAAAAATGCCATAAGGGACATTGCTCCAATTTTTCTGATGATTCTCACAAAGATTTTTTTAGAAAATTTGATACGGCTTGGGCAAGTTATCGGGCACATAGTGAATTGCTTCAAAACCAACGCTATCGACATTTAAAAGGGGAAGACTATAAGACTTGGGCGTATGGATTGTCTAAGGCTGGGTATGCAACAGATCCTGCATATGGAGATAAGCTAATTGATTTGATTGAAGATTTGGAATTGTATGCTTATGATGGGTAGGGAGAAGAGGAGCTTTCTTTGCTAGATTTTTTAATGAACACAGAGACACGGAGCTCACAGAGTTCACAGAGAATTAATAAAACCCTGTGGCCTCTGTGTCTCTCTGTTCATTATTAAAGCTTAGTGCGCCTCCTTAATTAAGTGAGGAAATTTTTTCTGAAACCTTTTCAAACGAGGTACCGAAACAGCTACAATATATCCTTGAGTAGGATGCAATCGTTCATAATTTTGATGGTACTCTTCTCCTATCCAGAATTTTTCAAAAGGCTTCACTTCCGCAGCAACACTTTTTGGCGCTAGCTCTGTATTTAAAACAGCTATCTTTTTATCAATAATTGCTTTTTCTTCGTCATTTTGATAAAAAATAATGGAGCGATATTGGGAACCTCTATCTGGTCCTTGCCCATTGACTTGCGTTACATTTTGCGAACCAAAATAAACATCTACTAAGGTAGCAAAGCTAACAACTGCTGGATCATAATAAATCTCTACTGCTTCTGCATGTCCCGTTCTTCCAGTATTGGAAGATTGATAAGTTGGATTCTCTGTATGTCCTCCTGAATAACCTGAAATAGATTCTTCCACTCCTTTCACACTTTCATATACTGCCTCTACACACCAAAAGCAACCAGATGCAAAATAGGCTTTTTCCAAGCTATCTAAATTGGCTGGAGCTGCTTTCTCCATTTTAGCCTCTGTTTTCGCTGCCGTTTTAGTTTGGCAAGCATTGCTACTTATAAATAAGCTGATCGATAATACTAAATATTTGATAGTCATTTTTTTGTTGATATTTAATTAATGCTTGTTTGATGTTAAAAATGGCTTTGTAAGCCTTTGTTTATCAATAAGTAACGACGAAAGAATAAATCCGTCATTTGGACGAGCTTATTTGGGTCTCAGTTTTTCTTAAAAAATTCTTGCATAGCAGAGCTACGGAAGTATTTTTTAAGAGGAGCAAACACCGTTTGTGAACCGCAAAGCGGATGGGCTGCTGAGGGCAAAAGAAGCTGTCCAAATGGTGGATTTATTCTTTTGTCATTACTAAAGTAAACTTTCCAAATTTCGCAGATTTTGCAAGTTATCCCAATATCGGTCAGCCTGTATAGGCAAAAGTTAGCGCAGTCCACCGAATAAAATCACTTTTTGCATGCTTTTATAAATAACAGCTTAGTGCTATTTTTGTTCTTTTGAATTGTGAATACCTTAATAAAATGTCCTGTACAGATATACTAGGGACAGGATAGATTACCGAATTTATTTTGAGTATAACAACATCAATATCTAAATCAATTGAGTGTATAACAATTTGGGGGCATGTCTTATTCTCTTTTCTACTAGCCAATGGGTTCTCCTCAACTGCGCAAATAGCAGAAAAAATCGCCCCTATCTTCCAAGATGGAGAGGCGCAAATCGTTCCAGCTTTTCAAGATTCCTCCAAATGGATTAGACATGATTTATGGATAGAAACTACCTTTGATACAGATACTTCATTATTAGATCTTAAAATAAATGGTTCTTAGACAAATCCAGTGGAACGTCTAGGATCGTCGAGGTTTGAAACCTCGATGCTGTATGATAATCGTATGGCATCGAAGTTACAAACTTCGACGATAGGGTGTTCAATACTAAAAAAAAAGTTCCCCGTATTTTTGAGGTGAAATA
>CAYOBX010000739.1:0-2410 GCA_964402245.1 uncultured Saprospiraceae bacterium
GACTTTGTAAATCTTGGAGATTTCCCAAGTCTGTCAAGATTTAAGTTCTCGGTCAGCCTGTGAGGTGCAGAGTAATACTTATTCTCCGCGTCTCCGCGTTCAATTAAAGCCGAGAAGCCGATCTCTGCATCTCCGAGTTCAATACAAAAACTAAAATGATAAAACTCAATTATACAATAGTACCCCCCTTAGGAAAAAAAGTTCCTATTTTGGTCAGCGTACCCCATTGTGGCACAGCTTTTCCACTAGAATTAATAGATCATTTTAAATCCGAATTGGTGGAATCAGTAGATGACACAGATTTCTTTGTACATGATCTGTATAGTTTTGTCTCCGATATGGGGATCACCATGATCCATGCAAACTATAGTCGTTGGGTCATCGACTTAAACCGATCCCCCAAACACAAACCGCTTTACACGGATGGCAGAATCATCACCGCATTAACTCCGACTACTGATTTCTTAGGAAACGAACTTTATGTTTCAGAAGAATTAGCACCACCTCCTCCAGAAATAGATCGTAGAATTCAGAAATATTTTAATCCCTATTATAAGCAAGTCCAGAATATATTGAATGGATATGTGGAAGAATTTGGAATAGCCATTTTATGGGATGCACATTCTATTCGTAGAGTCGTCCCTACGATTCAAAAAGATCCTTTTCCAGATTTAATTTTAGGGACCAATGATGGACAATCCGCAGATGACAGATTAATACAAGTGACTAAAAAAGGACTTAGTGCTGGCACGTATCAGCTATCATATAACACCCCATTTAAGGGAGGAAATATTACTAGGCATTTTGGTAAACCTAATAAAAAGATTCATGCACTACAATTAGAAATGTGTAAGAACCTTTATATGGATGATGTGGAAATAAACTACCATCCAGAAAGAGCTAAGAAAATGCAGCAGACTTTACAAAACACCTTTGAGCAACTAATCTATGAAAGCACTACAATTTAAAGGACTCCTCCAAAAAGATCAATGGATCAAACCTGCTTATGTGGAATTAGATGAGCAAGGAAAAATCCTTTCTATAAGCAAAACAAAAAAGAAAGAAGTAAGCTATAAAAAGATCAAGGGCTATGTCATACCAGGGTTACAAAATGCCCACTCTCACGCCTTTCAATATGCTATGGTAGGTTTGACAGAATACCACGATTTAAATAATGCAAGAGATGATTTTTGGGCGTGGCGAAAAGCGATGTATCAATTGGCTTTAAGCATCAATCCTGATCAGATGGAAGCCATTGCTACTATGTTATATGCTGAAATGCTTCGACATGGCTATACAGAAGTAGCAGAGTTTCATTATGTCCATCAAGACATTTCAGGGGCATCCTATAATAATAAAGCAGAGTTGGGAGCGCGTTTAATAGCGGCGGCTAAAAAGGTAGGAATTAAGATTACTTTAATCCCAGTCTTTTACCAGAAAGGAGGGTTTGGGAAAGCAGCAACGGCTGGTCAGCTTCGGTTTTTGTCCAAAGATATGGAGGACTATTTGGAATTATTAGCGTCCAGCAAATTAGCAACTAAGTATTATGAGGAAGCAAGTATTGGTGCAAGCGTGCATTCTATGAGGGCTGTTGATCCGCCAATTATTAAAAAAATGACGGAGCATATCAATGCCACTTTGCCCTTTCATATGCATATTTCAGAGCAATTGAAAGAAATAGAAGCATCTATAGCTTATCTTGGGAAAAGGCCAGTAGAATGGTTAACGGAAGAAATAGATTTAAACGACACTTATCATTTAGTCCATGCCACTCACTTGACGGATCAAGAAACAAAAGCATTAGCCCATAGCAAAGCCAATGCCGTCCTATGTCCGAGTACGGAAGGAAATTTAGGAGATGGTATTTTTCCATTAGGTCTTTTTCAAAGAGAAGGAGGAAATTGGAGCATCGGAACTGATAGCCATATTGGAATTAATCCCTTCGAAGAATTACGTTTTTTAGATTATCGACAACGAGTAACCACTCATCAAAGAAATATTTTTACGGACTCCCATCAAAATGATAGTGGGCTATATGCTTTAAATAAATTAGTGCTAAATGGACGAAAAGCAATGGGGAAGGATACTGCTGATTTTTTTGAAAAAGGACAATCCTTTGATGCTTTAGTGTTGGATGCTACAGTTCCAGTTTTGGCAAATTGTGCACCAAAGTATTTGGCTTCTACTATCGTCTATGCTACGGATGTGAGTATGTATTTAGGGACTATTGTAAATGGAGCGTGGGTGATTAAAAAAGGGAAGCATCAACTACAGAAGGAGATTAATAAATTATTTTCTAATTGCTTAAAGAAGTTGAAAAATAGGAGATAGTACTTTTATTATAAAATGGTTCTTAATCTTGAGACTCGGCAACAAGTATGTTTATTATATTACTTTAGAGGGAGCAATG
>CAYOBX010000740.1:0-2400 GCA_964402245.1 uncultured Saprospiraceae bacterium
AATTAGGCACGTTTGGCAGGTTTAATTCCTAATTCTTTTGTCAATGTAGTGATAGAAATACCTTTCAGGGTGGCAATTTCTCCTAAAATTTTAATGCGCTTTATTCTTAGTATTTTATGGGTATTTGATTCTTAGGCATTTAGATCTGCCAGATTTTTAAAATCTGGCAGATCTCTGCTGTTCTCGGTCAGCCTGAGAGGCGCAGAGATACAGAGAACAAATATAACGCTGCATCTTTGCGTCTCTGCGTTCAATTTGTTGTCGCTAGTTTGGAGGAATATCTTTTTAGACAGACCCTCCCCACCTCTGCGTTCAATACCACCCCCTACCGCAAATCTTCCTTAATAAACTTTGCTGTCTGAATAAAACGACCACTTTTAATAGCTATAAAATGTAAGCCATTATCTAGTTCAGAAATATCCAAAGAATAGTTATTTGAAGAAAGAGTCATTGATTTTATAATTCTAGTATGCCCAAGACGATCATAAATAGTTATCGTTGTTTCTTTATCTAGATCTATTTCTTGTAATACAATTTGCAGGGATTTTTGCGCAGGATTCGGATAAAGATAAACTGGATTTTCTGTACTTATACTTAATCTAGGGGTTTGATTTCTTGAATCGACCAATGCACAAGTGGCTGCATCGATAGAAAAAGTATAATCACAATTAAGAAATTCCCTATCCTGCACAACCATATTATTGAATGCTTTCTCTGTAGTACGGAAAGAAGCTAATTCGTTATAGCCCCCAATATTATTACCGATGACATTTGAGATAGTATAGCTATTCCCTACCCTACTTCCAGTTACTAGTAAGTCAAAGAAGATTAAATCATTTATACAGCTAAAGTTTAATACTCTAGCCCCCATTATTGTACAATTATTACAAGGCATATCTTCTGCTAAACGAACAGCTTTTAAATCTTGTGTATAGGTACAATCATACCCGCCAGAAAAAATAGCCCTTAATGAAATCGTTTGGTTATTTGCTGGTATTTTACAATTGTAAAAAGTATGGGAAGTAGGTCCTAATAATCTAGCACCAGCCACCCAACCTTCTCGCAATCCTCTTATTTCTAACTGTCCAACTTTTGGTGGATTAGTATAGTGAACCGTTATATCTGCATGATAATAATCATCGGAAATTCTAAAATTGGTTCTATTATCGTTACAAGATCTAATATCATTAATCGAAATAAAATGAATACCGCAATCATCTGGGAAATTGGTAGGTACTGGGCCACCATTATCCGCAGCATCCGAATTACAACTTGGTGCGATTAATAGGGTTCCAGCAACAAAATTACAGCTAGTATTGCCATTATAAGCTACCACTAAACTAACTGGCTGCCCGTCCGCTCTAAAAGTTTGTTGTCTTAAAGTAATATCTCTTCTTACCATATTCGCTGGAAAATCATACGTAGTATTTAAATCTCCAGAAATAGTAATACCCCCACCCTGAGGAGGATAGGTAAAATAGATACTGACATCTGCTTGGAAGGTTCTTGTTGTAGGGTCGCAGGCTGTTTCATTATGAATAATGATATTTTCAATACTAGGCGCAGCACAACCACATTCTGTTGCTACTATTTGAAATTTATTATTAGGACAGGCATCTAAACAATCTACTATACCATCCTTATCTAAATCTTGGGTTTCTAATAAGGCATCTACCTCACAGCCACAATTTCCAATAGCAAATTGTTTGCTTGGATTGAATGGACAAACATCTACACAATCGGCTACCCCATCATCATCTGAGTCTTGAGTATTATCAATTGTATTACAACCACAAATACCCGGGGCTATTTTGAGTGGATCATGAGGACAAGCATCTATACAATCGGCTACTCCATCCTTATCGTTATCTGGATAATTTTCATCAATCAACATATCTCCATCATTATCTATTCCATCACAGATTTCTGTTGTGAAGATGGTACAACCAATAATCGGAACACAATTACAGTTTACGATCGCCATACACTGCCCTTCACAATTAGGTAATTCTTTAGGAACACATTGGCAATCGACTAATTCTTCGCAATCTGGATCACATATAGGTAGCTCAATAGTATTGCATTGACAGTTTACTAACTCTTCGCAATTTGGATCACAAACTGGTGGTGTAATTGCATCACATCCACAAGTTGCGGGGTTAAATCTTTCGCAAATAGGGTCACAATTAGGAAATTCAATTGGAACACATTCACAAGTTGCGGCATTATACACTTCGCAATTGGGGTCACATATTGGAGCTGGTATCTCTTCACATTCACAGGTCAATGTATTTAAAACCTCGCAGGTCGGATGACAAGCTACGACAGTTATTGGATCACAGCTGCACGTTGTTGTATTATACACCTCGCAAGTCGGATCGCAGGGAGGGGCTGGTATCG
>CAYOBX010000741.1:0-2398 GCA_964402245.1 uncultured Saprospiraceae bacterium
TTAGTGAACCCGTAGCATCAAAATAACTTCTAGCCAGCTTGCGGTAGGCATCTTTATTATCTGCTCCGTATCGGATTCTAACATCTGGCTCATCGCCATAATACACATATACAGAAGAATGTGTTCGTTCAGGTGGTAGTGCCTCGAAGTGTTTTTTAAGTCCGTAGGAATGTCGTAACTTATGTATAGTCCACTCAATATGTTTACAAGTACCCAATGTGTTGGTCCGAAAATCCATACAGGAACAATAATTTCCAATTGGCTCTAAAGATCGGATAGCTACTTTATTGGTACTATTTGATTCCGTATTGATGAGTGTAAAATCGGAATATAATTTATGCGACCCATTATTAGTCAAAATATACGCTTCCTCTTGTTTTTTGTCTTGTGCAAACTGCCGACGCAGTTGAATTTGCCAAGCCTCTAATGTCATATCAGCAGGCTTAGTAATCCTGCTGACTTTTTTCTCTTTAACTTCCTTTTTTGATGATTTTTTCTTAGCCATATGCTCATTTTTTCTACGCCTATAAATATCCAGACCGTAGCGGAATAACCTAATGAATAGGTCACTTAATTTATAGTTTTCTCAATAGTTTGTTAAAATGCAAGATAAGATAAATCATAGAGCTAATGAAAATATTTAAATGCAAAAATGGTATCTATCTACTTAAATATTTCTATTGATTCATTGATTTGTTTATTTTGCAAGTAATTTCTGTTCTATATTTTCAAGAATTGAATTGAGTGCATAAGAATTAAGGAGGAATCTAAATATTTATTTTCTAATAAAATGCAAATAAATTTTGCAAGCAAAATTATAGTATATTGTAATAGTAACTTATCTAAGAACTTAATAATCACAAAATGATAAAATCAAATTTCTTGTTTTGCCTTTGTCTATTACTTAGTTTTCAACTAACTGCACAAGAGAGTCGTCAATTACCCGCAGATACTATGGTCAAAACAAAACATAGTACTACTATAAAAGGCAAAGCTATTTCTTATACCGCTACTGCTGGCACACAGCCTGTATGGGATGAAGATGGCAAACCAATTGCCGCCTTATTATATACCTATTATGAGCGAGATGGAATTAAGGATCGCTCAACAAGACCATTAGTTATTTCCTTTAACGGAGGCCCTGGTTCCGCATCGGTATGGATGCATGTAGCTTATACGGGTCCTAAAATTTTAAATATAGATGATGAAGGTTATCCCGTACAACCCTATGGTACTCGATCTAACCCCTACTCTATTCTGGATGTGGCAGACATTGTTTTTGTCAATCCTGTGAATACTGGCTATTCTAGAATATTAGATAAAGACGCTAAAAGGGAAATGTTCTTTGGCGTAAATGCAGATATTAAATATTTGGCAGAATGGATCAATACCTTCGTAAGTAGAAATAATAGATGGTCGTCTCCTAAGTATCTTATTGGAGAAAGTTATGGAACGACTAGGGTATCTGGGCTAGCTTTAGAATTACAGAATCGCCAATGGATGTATTTAAATGGAGTGATACTAGTGTCCCCTACTGGCTTGGGTATAGATCGAGATGGACCTGTAGATGCCGCCAATAGAGTTCCGTATTTTGCTGCTGCTGCTTGGTATCAAAAGGCATTGACCCCTGAATTACAAAACAAAGATTTGGATGAAGTATTAGCCTTAGCAGAGGATTTCACCATCAATGAATTACTCCCTGCAATGGCAATGGGCGGTTTTATAAAAGATGATAAGCGACAAGAAATGGCAGATAAGATGGCCTACTTTTCTGGTCTGTCTGCTAAGACGATTATGCAACATAATCTGGATGTACCAACTTCCTTTTTCTGGAAGGATTTGTTAAGAGAGAAAGGAGGCTATACTGTAGGTCGATTAGATTCTAGATATAGGGGAATTGATAGAAAAGAAGCAGGAACTAGACCAGACTTTAATTCAGAGTTAACTTCATGGCTACACTCTTTTACTCCTGCCATTAATGATTATTTTAGAAATGATTTAAATTTTAAAACCGATATCAAGTATAATATGTTCGGCCCAGTTCGACCTTGGGATCGTACGAAAGATAATACGGGGGAAAATTTAAGGCAAGCAATGGCCCAAAATCCATACCTACACGTAATGGTACAATCTGGCTATTATGATGGGGCCACTACTTACTTCAATGCTAAGTACACGATGTGGCATTTAGATCCGAGTGGTAAAATGAAAGATCGGCTACGCTTTGAAGGCTACCGCAGTGGACATATGATGTATCTTCGTCGGGAAGATTTGGAAACCGCTAATGAGCATATTCGAGAAATGATTAAGTCTACTATGCCTGCTAAGGGCGTGCCTGCTAAGTATTAAAAATGATGAATGATGAATGATGAATTTACTAAACGTTGACTAGGATGTG
>CAYOBX010000742.1:0-2393 GCA_964402245.1 uncultured Saprospiraceae bacterium
TTTTTTAGAGGCAGCAATTTTGTTGGGCATTTTTTCAAAAATGCCCAACAAAATTACTGCCTCTAAAGAAGAATATAAAACATACTTGTTGCCGAGTCTATCTGGCTGGCTAGACAGGTCTCAAGATAGAGATATTATAGAAACTATTTTTCCTTCGCCCTGACTCATCATTTTTTATTTATTGATTTACTAAATCGTATACATGGTGATTCAATATATTTATACATCAAATCTGCTGCAAAAATAGATAGACTAATAAAAAGGATAAACATAACAAAAAATCTAAGTGCCCCTTCTCCTAAATATTGCCCCCAAATAGACCAATGATCCATAATAAATAGGCCAATGATCCAATGGATTAGATAGATGCTATAGCTAATCTTTCCGAGGTAAAGTAATACTTTATTTTCTAATACAACTTGAATATTTTTGCTTGTTATTACAATGAGCAAAAACAAAAAGGCTGCAAAACCACTAAAATGAGCCCATCTAATATTATATTCCCAAAATAGATGAAACAAATCATCTATAGGTCGGCAAAACCTGGCCAAATTAACGAAGGAAAACAAGACAAAAATCAATAGATAGATGCCCCATCGCCAAGGATAAAATTTAGTCTCTGCAAATGACCTGTTTTTCAATGTTGGATATACACTTGCTAAGCAAATCCCCAGTATGAAATGGTTCATATACAATCTAATATCTGGTGACCCAATTACATAACTTCCCAACAAAGGTAACAATAGCCAATAGGGATGTTTCCTATACAATAAGATGAGTCCGATAATAAACACGGAATATATAATCTCAATCTGAAGGGTCCAGCCTGGCACATATAAATCGTGCGTATCTTGAAACATCAGCCATTCTTTTATGGGCAGCACTCTTTCATAATTGATGAAAATACTTTCAAAACTATAATCTCTGATGTCATAAATAAAAAGTAATAGGACGTTGATGATATAAGCTGGATACAACCTCATTATGCGCTTGTAAAGATACCGCCCAAATTCAATTTTTCTAGAAGAATTCACATAAGAATAGGACAATACAAACCCACTTAACACAAAGAAAAAAGAGACCGCTTCCGTTCCGTTAAAAACAAATGTTGCCATTTTATATTGTAACGTATCTCCCCACTTCCAACTTAAGAAATGGAACACTACCACTATCAGAGCTGCGATACCTCTTATACTATCGAGGTAGTGAATTCTAGAGCTTGTATAATTTTTGGGTTTTATCATAGATCCCTTGTTCTCAACTCACTATCTAGATATTGGGGGTTCTTTTTCCATTAAAGATTTATCAAATTTCATCCACTTCTTTCTATTTTTTATCGAAAAGAAAGCCCCTAATATCATTGTAATTCCTGAAGCTAGCCCTGTCATTTTGTAAAATGTCGAATTTGGAATTCCGCTCTCCATTATAACATCAGGAATTCTGACTAAGGTTTCCGCCGTAAAAGCAGCATATAGACCGATTACGGACCAATACATAAAATTAAAATGCAGCGTTATATATGACTTTGGCTTTTTAATTATCATGGGTAACATTCCAGCAATTAGTGTTAATAAGCTAATTACTGCCAGCCAATGAAAAATTCCAAATTTATTGTACAAGCGATAAATCATAAACGCAGTAATATTGACTCCAAGCATTGAGATACAATAAAAGTATCCAATTCTTTTATGCTTATTCGTTCCTTTTAAAAATATTAGAACGAGTGTCCCAAAAATCAAAGCTAATATTGAAAATAGGAGATGTATTAGTCCGGTGGTTCCAGATACAAGATTTTCTAATTGCATGTTATTTTGGTGTTCATTTTTTATCCTAGATCGTCGAAGTTTGTAATCATAACCGTCTGGCTAAGGTTCTTTATTTTGAGACTCGGCAACAAGTATAAAATCAGGGCGAACGAAAAGTCATAGTCGTAAAATGTAATCTCCTGATAAAAGAAAGCCGTATACGAACGACGTTCCTTCAAGGAACGTTGTTCGTATACAGACCAATCATTATTTTGACTGAATGGTATCTTCCATTTTCATTCTCTTATATCCATAAATACTACTTGAGATTCCTAATATTAAACCTAAAATTGATTTGCCACTTTCATAATTCATGCTTATGGAGTTATCGTACAAATCTCCTACGGAATCGCCTAAGAGTCCCATACCGAATATTATGAAAATGGCACCTGCTAATTTATTATTCATTGGATCAAATAGTTTTTTTTGAATTAATTATTTTTCAAGTGTCGTCCCACTCTAGATCGTCGAAGTAGGCTGTCCAAAATTACGGAGATATAAGATTTTTTCCTCCCCGATTTTTTGAATGGGCTTTGGCCAAATCATAAATCATAGTTCATACATCTTACATCATAAATCTGCCACGTA
>CAYOBX010000743.1:0-2376 GCA_964402245.1 uncultured Saprospiraceae bacterium
CAGAGTAGCAGCAAAAGGACAAGTTAGAGTGGGTAGTTATTTCTGGCTTGTACCAGTAGGTACTATATGTCAATAGAAAAGCTTAAATATTCGGCGACTTTAGTCGCCGAAAAATGGGTGATTAATTTTTTTAATTAATAAGGAGTAGGATTATAAATTCATTTATCGAAGAAGCGTGATATGCCCTGCCTTATATTGAGGCCCTTCTCTAGAATCCCATTTTAATATATAAGTGTAAGTACCACAATCTATTGGTTGATTATTTTTAGTGCCATCCCATCCTTGTGTTTGTTGATTGCTTGAAAAAAGAACCCCTCCCCATTGATCATAAATAAGCATTTGATAGTTATCTAAGGAAGGACCTCTAACTAAAAATAAATCATTTTCACCATCTTTATTAGGCGTAAATCCAGTAGGAATAAATAAATCTACTTCGGCTATAACATGGATATAAGTAGATTTAAAAAGAGTGTCCCAGCAACCATATTCACTCAAGGTAATTAATTGAACGTCGTAAGTTCCTGGATTTTGATACAGGTAGGATGGGCTATATTCTCGAGCGAAGCTACTTATATCTTCGGGAACGCCAAAATCCCAAATAACCTGCTGTGGTTGATCTCCAATAATTTGAAAATTTACCATTTCATTAGGTTGAATATTTACTTGGGATGCTTCAAAGTCTACATTGGCCGTTTCTAAGATTTCAATTTCAATGGGGTTTGATAGGAGCGGGGTATCTCCCCAAAAAGTTTCCACTTCTATTATGTGAATCCCCGGTAGTAATCCTGAAATAGTATATTCTGGTTGGTCACTAGTAGACCACAGAATGCCATCTACATAATAAAAATAGCTATTGAAACTAGACAGGTTGACTTTGACATCCAAACTTTCTCCCATGCAAAGTTGATCTTGTCCTGAGATGTTAATCAAATCTATGGTAGGGGTGGTATTTTCATCAAGTATTCTTACTAGATGATTATAAGCATCGCTGATATACAATCTTTTGAATGCAGTATTCCAAATGATACTCGTTATACCACTAAAAGTAGCTTTATTTAATAAACCATCGGCACCTCCAGATTTTAAAGGAATACCAGCATAGGTACTAACTTTACCATCTGTTGATATTTTTCGAATAACATAGTTATAGCCATCTGCCACATAAATATTGTTTTCATCATCTACCGCAATATCCCAAGGATAATTGAATCGAGCATCTTGGGGGCTTCCATTTAATAAACCAATTTCTCCAACACCTGCTACTGTACTTACTTGCCCATTGTTCAGGTTTAGTTTTCTGATAGCGTGGTTCCATTCATCGGCAATTAATAGGTTTCCATCATTATCAATGGTTATTCCATAAGGTCGCCAGAATTGAGCTATGCTTCCAAAACCATCTGTCTTTCCAGGAATGGAGGCTGTGCCTGCAATAGTGCTGACTATGCCCAAAGAATTAATTTGACGAATAACATGGGTTAGGTGATCTGTAATATAAATATTACCAAACTCATCAGCAACAATGCCAGTTGGATTTCCAAAAGATGCAGTAAGTGCTATACCATTCGTATTACCAAAAACACCATTGCCTGCAATAGTGGTAACAATGCCATTTTTATCAATTTTCCTAATTTTATTATTTTTCGTATCTGCAATAAATAACTCCCCTTCTAATGTAGAACAAATTCCCCAAGGTTCATTAAATCTTGCTTGCGTTCCTAGTCCATCAGTATCTCCTATTTCTTCTGCTTTACCAGCTAGAGTACTGACGATTCCATCTGCTGATATTTTTCGAATGGTATGATTGTACCGATCAGCAACATAAATATTTCCTGCACCATCCGATGCTATACTATGTGGATTATAAAATCGGGCACTTAGCGCAGGTCCATCATTATAACCAGAAGTTGCTAATACTCCTGCGAAAGTACGGACTAACTGTGCAGATAAATTATTACTAAAAAGTAAAACAATGTATATGCTTATTAATGATTTATGGCGCATAATTTTTTTTTTTAAGAAAGATCCGAATACCCTTTATTAAGAAAAATATACGCCTAAACGGTAAGGTGTTGAACAGTAGAGGATTATAAGAATTTTTTCATTTAATCTATTCCAAAATATAGAAACTTGTTTCATTTTGGGAAAACGATATAGGCCCATTTCTCAAATTGGTAATATTCCCAAAATATAGATTGCATTCTCATTTTGGGATAAGGTATTAAAAAAATAATTATGTAAAATATTAGTAAATAGACGATTAGTTAGTTGGCACTTTTTCAGATTAAAGTAGGGTAAATGCTAATGTATAACTCAACTATTATCCTAAGTAACGACAAAAAAATAACTCCACCATTTGGACGGCTTCTTTTGCCCTCA
>CAYOBX010000744.1:0-2369 GCA_964402245.1 uncultured Saprospiraceae bacterium
CAAAAAAATATAAAGCTTATAAAGAAATAGGTTTTGTAGGAACGTTAATTGAAAGAAATTATAAGCATTTAATAATTATAATAATGAATTTTGATAGAACCGGAATTATTTTATATGTAATTAATTATCAAGAATGTGTTCATTTTTATGAGAATGTTTTAGAACTCAAAATTATGTTCTCAACAGAGATGCTTACATGTTTTGCGTTTGAGAGTTCATATCTTATGGTAGAGCTGGATGATACATATGATGGGAGTGAAGAAATTCATAGTAGAATAAAAACATGTTTACGAATGCATGTTCCTGATGTAAAATCAATAATAAATAAACTAAAAATACAGGATATAGAAGTAAATTACCAAGAACATTCTTGGGGAACTATAGCAAAGTTTTATGATCCTGACGGGAATTTATGTGCATTCAAAGATAGTAGTACATTTGAAAAACAAATCGAAGAATATAAATAAAAAGATATCCGCATATGCGGGCATTATTATGAGCCAGTCTATACAAAAAGAAATAAATAATGGAGTTGCAACACTTACATTAAACCGTCCTGAAGTATTTAATAGTTTTAATAGAGAGATGGCATTAGCATTTCAAAATGAATTGGATGTTTGTGAGAATGATACATCTGTACGAGCTATTGTAATTACAGGAAGTGGGAGAGCTTTTTGTGCTGGGCAAGATTTAAAAGAAGTAACAACACCTGATTTGAATCCAGGTTTTAAGAAAATATTGGAAGAACATTATAATCCTATTATAAAAAGAATAAGAGCCATAAAAAAACCAATAATTGCCGCGGTAAATGGTGTTGCTGCAGGAGCAGGAGCAAACATTGCATTGGCATGTGATATTGTTATCGCTCATGAGAAAGTAAGTTTTATTCAAGCTTTTAGTAAAATAGGACTCGTGCCAGATAGTGCTGGGACATTCTTTTTACCTAGATTGATTGGTTTTGGAAAAGCAAGTGCATTGATGATGTTGGGAGATAAAGTATCAGCTACAGATGCAGAAAAGATAGGAATGATTTATAAAGTGACAACACTAGAGGATTTCCAAACAGAAATAGACAAGATAGGAGTAACGCTTGCTCAAATGCCTACAAAAGCATTGGGAATGACTAAGCAATTACTTAATGCATCTATGAGTAATACATTAGAAGATCAATTAGCTCTTGAATCAAAATTACAAATAGAAGCAGCGAGTAGTGAAGATTATGCAGAAGGAGTAGCCGCTTTTGTAGAAAAAAGAAAACCAAATTTTAAAGGACAATAATTAATCACTCTTTCTCTTTAAGGAGAGAATTGAGATGAGAGTATATTTATGGGAATACAAATTAATAACGTAGGAGTCATTGGAGCAGGAACTATGGGTTCTGGAATTGCTCAAGTAGCAGCAACAGCAGGTTGTTCTGTAAAACTATTTGACCTCCATCAACCTGCTTTAGATAAAGCAGAAGCAAAACTTGAAAAAATTCTGAATCGCCTTATTGAAAAAGGTAGAATAGATGCCGAAGAAAAAAATAGAATTCAAGGAAACATCACCTATGTAAATTCTCTAAAAGAATTAACAGATGCAGACTTGACAATTGAAGCCATTGTCGAAAACCTCGATATTAAAAAGAAAGTATTTCAAGAGTTAGAATCATATGTGTCTGATACGGCTATTATAGCATCAAACACATCAAGTCTTTCTATTGCCTCAATTGCCGCTTCTTTAGAAAAGCCAGAAAGATGTGTAGGAATTCATTTCTTTAATCCAGCGCCTTTAATGAAGTTGGTTGAGGTGGTTCCTGCGGTACAAACTTCTCAAGCTGTATTGGATACTTGTGTGGCAGAAATTACACGCTGGAAGAAAGTAGTTGCCGTTGCAAAAGATACACCTGGATTTATTGTAAACCGTGTAGCACGTCCTTTTTATGGGGAAGCATTACGTATCTATGAAGAAGGAATTGCAGATTTTGCTACGATTGATTGGGCAATGAAATCTATAGGAGGCTTTAGAATGGGGCCTTATGAGCTTATGGATTTTATAGGAAATGATATTAACTATACTGTTACAGAAACGGTGTTTAATGCTTTTTATCAAGATCCTAGATATAAACCATCTTTTACACAACAAAGGCATAGTCAGGCTGGATATTTAGGGCGTAAATCTGGGCGAGGATATTATCATTATTCAGATGAGCAGGCTGATAACGCTTTCGCGAAAGCAAACCCAAATACAGATGAAGTTATCGGTAATCAAATTTTTGACCGAATACTTGTCATGCTTATAAATGAAGCTGCAGATGCATTATTTTGGAATGTAGCCAGCGCCGAAGATATAGATAATGCAATGACTAAAGGGGTAAATTACCCAAAAGG
>CAYOBX010000745.1:0-2366 GCA_964402245.1 uncultured Saprospiraceae bacterium
GCTTAAAAACCTAAACTATTGATAACCAAATTGTTCGAACTCTTAGTTGGCATTAATAAATGTTACTTTTTGGCGTAGTCATTTTTCTGTCTTAGCATTAGGCAAGCAGTAGCTTATGAGATAGTTCTTTAGCGAAATCTAAGACTTTAAGTAACTACTTAGATTTCGCTAAAATACAGGAAATTTATGGAGAAAAAATTTTTATTTTTATTTGCAATCCACCCTTGTTTTTATTTAAAATACCCTTACTTTTGCGGCTGGTGGAGTCTTTCGACTAGCTCCTTCTGAATCCCCCAGGCAGGAAACTGAGCAAGGGTAGGAGGTTGAGCAGTGCGATTGGTTCTGCCTTTTTTTATTTTTGCAAAAAGGTAGGTAAAAAACCATTCTTTTGCAAAAAAAGCCTAGGGAATATTCCTTAGGCTTTTTTTGTTGCTATCCTTTTATCCTTCTATGATTGTTTGGTGAAATCTGAAATCATACATCATCAATCATAAATCCATCTAGGATGCTAGCCACATGGATTTATGATTGATGATGTATGAACTTTGATTTATGATTTTTTTGCCCTAGAGCTAAAACATTTAAGCTGATAGAAAATACCTGCTGACACAAAAACGAACATTAAACGGAAGGTGCATCCAAAAAAAAATCCCTTGTAAGCATAAGCCTACAAGGGATTTTACGTTAAGTCTTTTTTCTTAATAAAGAAATAAACTTATACAAATATAGGCGTTATGACCTATACTGCATCTATTAAGACCGCCCAGTATTTAGGGATGAATTGTTTGATTTGCTATTTATAAGAAATGTAACTTTTGACGTTGTTGATTTCATAATACCTCCTTTTTTTTAATGAATGAATCTCCCGTCGCGCTCTCGGGCATCGGGCTTGTGCAGCTTACACATTTTAAAGATAACGGAATTAATTATAAAATCAAATTTTAGTACGGAATTACAATATTATTATCCCTGAATTAGGGGTGTTCAGAAAAATAATTTAACCTATTTTTTTGGTAAACACATAGGCACATAGACCACATAGGCTTGCCATTTTTTAGGAAATAAAAAAATTTGCTAGAAACTATGTGCCCTACTGTGCCTATGTATTTAGAAATAACGCCTAATTTGTGAGAAAATAATTGTTTGAAAATTATTCTGAACACCCTATCCCTGAATTCCTAATGCAGCCATTGTTTCTAAATCAAGATTACCATGTGGTAAATTATTCTCTTCTTGAAATTGCATAATCTTATAATTTACTCCGCAGGATCTTCTTTCAAAGTAAACGTTCGACTCACTGGATTCAAATCATTATTCACAGCAACACCATCTTTCATTAATGTAAGCGTTATCGTATTTTCTCCAATAGGCATTCCTTCGATATAATAAGGTTGCCATTTATCGATGGAATGATCTTCTCCATTGATACTAGCTTTTACCGTATAGCCATTAGCTAAAGTAACATTAGCTAGAAAGAAATCTAGCATGACCTTATCCGTATTCGCCTTACCAACATAAGTTCCTTTTGGTCGGCTATAAAACAAAGTAGGAGTCGTAATTGGTTCACTAGAAGTGATACTTCCTTTTGCTACCTCTGCTTTTATTGCCATACTTGCGCCCGAAGACTTAATACTTTCATGGTAAGAACGAGATAAGAATGCTAATACATTATGAGTCCCATCTGCTACCTCATGGTCAAATGAAGATACGTACTTAGCAGCATAAGGGCTTTTGTCAACAATCAAGTGAATATGCTGGCCTTTACCAGAGTTAGCACACATTTTAGTTGCTGCATCAGCAGTTTGTGCTCCCAACTCATAATCTCCGCTAATATCAAAATTAAAAGTGCCTTCCTTATAGGTCATGGCATCAATTTTTGCTCCTTGAAATTCAGGAGATGGCGAAAAAGGAGTTAAAGTATACTTATCCTTTGCCATAGCTGTTGGCTTAGGTTCATTCACTTTTTTCTCAGCTGTTTTATCACTCTGACAAGCAACAAAAGTGAAAAGTGCTAAAAGTAATATTACTGGAATTCTCATTAAAATGGTTTTAGTTTATTCATATAGTTTCGTACGCGACAAAGATAATAAAATCTACGAGTGTCAAGGTACTACTATTAAAATTTTGCAGGGTTTGCTTCTAAAAATGAGTTCACGTATAGATTGTAATTTCAAACCTCTTTTGGGTCGCTTTTGCTGTTGGTAATCCATCTGCATTTTGGTTCGCAAACGATAATTGCTCATTCCTTAACCACAAGATTGGTTAAAGAACCAGTATTTGCAATTGTATTGCATGTTTTTTACTGCGATATTTGAGCTTAAGAAATAACGTAACTGACTAGGAGTCAGGCGACAGGGGTCAGGAGT
>CAYOBX010000746.1:0-2358 GCA_964402245.1 uncultured Saprospiraceae bacterium
TCAAGTTTGTAACTTGATTTTTTAGGCAATATTCTTTTTATAAGAAAACCCTTTACTACTTACTTAATCTTACTGATTGACTTACATTCATGAGAAACTATTTCTTTATACTCCTAAGCATTATTTTATTAGGCTTTTCAAAAGAGCCTAGTACTCCCCTCAACAAATATCCGCAAGATTATTTTAGATCTCCGATAGATCAAGCAATTCGACTATCAGGTACTTTTGGTGAATTACGCTCCAATCATTTACATTCAGGTATTGATATTAAAGCCGCAAATGGGAAAGTAGGACAAGCATTGTATGCAGCAGCAGATGGGTACATCGCTCGGATTAAAGTTTCTTCTAGTGGGTATGGGAATGCCTTATACATAGTACATCCTAAAGGGTATATGACCGTGTATGCACATATGCAGAATTTCAGCAAATCTGTAGCCGCTTATGTAAAAAAACAGCAGTATGAAAAGAAATCTGCCAATGTAGATTTATACCTTGGACCCGATACTTTTAAAGTATCAAAAGGGGAGCAGATTGGAAAATTAGGCGTTTCAGGACGATCATTTGGTCCTCATTTACATTTTGAAATAAGGGACAACAAAACGCAAAAACCCATCAATCCTTTATTGTTTGGGTTTAAAATGGAAGACCATATCGCCCCCAAAATGCATCAATTAAAAGTATATTCTCTGAATGATAAAAAAGAAACACTTTCTACTAAAACCATTGATTTACAAAAAAATGGAAACCGTTATACGATCAAAGGAGATACGTTAACAATAGGAGCATGGCGTGCGGGATTTGCCTTAAAGGTATACGATCATCATGATGGGGTTAGCAATTGGAATGGTATTTATGCGCTCGATATGTATCAAAACGAGCAATTAGTACATAGTTTTGATATGGAAACCTTTGCATTCTCTGAGAGTCGATATATCAATTGTCATTTAGACTATAAAGAACAGGTATCCAATAAAGCTTATTTTAATAGATGCTACCCCTTACCTGGTAATAAACTATCCATTTATAATAAAAAAGAAGGTTTTGTTGATTTGCATAAAAATAAGCCTGCTGCC
Organism: uncultured Saprospiraceae bacterium; assembly: GCA_964402245.1. Lineage (GTDB taxonomy): Bacteria > Bacteroidota > Bacteroidia > Chitinophagales > Saprospiraceae > JAFMDF01. The sequence goes on from CAYOBX010000746.1 coordinate 1,074, forward strand.
ATCAAAATGGTCGCTAAAGATGTGGATGGTAATGAGAGTATTTTTGAGTTTTGGGTAAAAAGGGGAGAGGTACATCCACCTGAATCAAAAAATTATAATTATCTTTTACAATGGAATGAATCAAATGCTATTAATCTAGGGGATATTAAAATAGATTTCCCCAAAGGAGTTTTTTATGAAAATGTGTACTTAAAATATGAAACATCTCTTGATAATTCAGAAGATGTTTTCTCTACACTTCATCATATTGGTGAGCCTATAGTGCCATTACACAGTTACTACACTATCGCTATAAAACCAACTAATCTACCTAAGCACTTACAAGATAAAGCAGTGATCGCTTATTGTGATGGAGATAAAATGATTAGCCAAGGTGGTAAGTGGAAAAATGGATGGTTGACCGCTAAAGTTCGATCTTTAGGAGATTTCTGTATCACGATTGATGATACGGCTCCTACCATAGAACCTAGCTCTTTTAAAAAGGATATGACTGGCGCTTATAGTATGTCATTTAAAATAAAAGATAGTATGCCAATAGGAGGGAAGGCTAAAGCAGTAAAGTATAAGGGGTATATAGATAATAAATGGGTACTCATGACCCTAGATGAAAAAAATAGTAGACTCGTTCATTCATTTGATAGTCGAACAGGAAAAGGAGAACATGTATTTAAACTGGTCTTGACGGATGATCGTGGTAATGAAACTATCTTTCAAGAAACGTTTGTTCGCCTGTAGAGACGTTGCAGTGCAACGTCTCTACGCCACCAAATTAAAACGTAGGACAACCCATTGCCCCACGACCACCACCTAAACGATCTGGATTAATAATAGAATAAGAAATAGTAATTCCTCCTGTCAAAAAGAAATCATTGTTATTAGGATTTCCTCTCGCTGTACCGGGAAGCGGAGAGCTTTCTGCTGCACCAAAAAAATTATCCGCTTGATAGGCTAAATTGGCAGCAAGCACTCCTGTATTAACTACCAAATCTTCATAGTCTGCATAAGTGGTACTCACATCATCTAAATAATCTGTAAAGGTATAATGGGTAGTGAACTCAATACCAAGAGTAAAACTATCCCCTAGTTTGAATTTAATACCCCCTCCTGCTAAAGCACTAAAGTTATACAACTCATATCTTTCTGCCTCATTTCCAGGAATACCTTGGCCTTCTGTACGTAATGGCTCTAGCTCATAAGTGATCCCTTGAAATTCTGCTTGAGGATTAAAAGTAAAAAAACTACCACCCAAGAAAATATAAGGTGAAACAATAGATTCAGACTCAAA
>CAYOBX010000747.1:0-2356 GCA_964402245.1 uncultured Saprospiraceae bacterium
AGCCAAATAAATTTGGCGATTACGAAATCACTTTTTCACACCGTGCAAAGTATAAGTCAACGTCTTAACCATTTGCCAGTCACCAAACACTATTGAGTACTTACAATTTGCAATTTGATTTGAATTCTCAATGAGTAAATATGAAAATGAATAAAGGTAAATAGGGCTTCTCTGCTTTGTTTAATCCAACTGTTTATTCTTTGCAGGTTGCCAACATTTACTCATTTAATCCTGTATTCATTTACTCATTGAGAGAGATGATTTATATTATACCAAAGGAGGAGGATCTTTTTTCATAATAGCTCCGCCGATTAAAGAACCTATTAAGCCCATAAATGCACCCCCTCCTAAGCCATTGAAAGCTAGACTACCTATTGAAGTAAATGAATCTTTGGAAGCCTGAGCAGCTTCTTCTAGTTGATCTTCATCCAAAAAACCTTCCACCATTTGCATGGAGTAGGCCACTATTTCATCTACTGAGGAAGGATCAATAAAGTTATAATAAACATAGGTAAACAAACCGCTAATTAGCCCTAAAATCGCACAAGCCACTACCCCCACTCCAACTGCTTTACCAAACGAGATATGATCTCCTTGTAAATCTCTTATTCCTTTAATAGCAGAATAAATTATAAACCCATAAATAAGTATATCAATTATGCCAGCCATTGAATTAGTAGCTAAGCCAGACATATTTTTCACCAAAAACCAAACAATAAAAATCAGACCACCAATTAAACCATTACGTATAGCCGTTGGAAAGATTGAGACTTCAGAAGCATGTAAAGTTGTCATAAATTATGTGTTTTAAATCCATGAATAATAACTCAATATCTATTTTTAGTTTTATAAAGTGAAATTATATTATAGAATATTGTAAAATTAGTGAATATGTAGCACTACTTCTCCCAACATAAGGATTTAGAAGTATCATTTTTCAAGCAATACTGGAATCTAAAACATGCTCTTGATTATTTATAATTCCTAGTACTTTTCCTTTCATAGAAGTACCAATAAAAGGACTATTTTTTGATTTAGAATGAATAGAAGATCGGTCAAACGTCCATTCCATACTTGGCGAAAATAAAGTCAAATTTGCTATACTATCGACCTCCAGTATAGGGGGGGCTAGGGATACGGCAGCTCTAGATTGGTAAGCCAGTATATCTATTAGTTGAGATAATTGAATTTGGTCTGATAACTGGGAATGCAAGATCGCAAAGGTAGATTCCAACGCAATCATCCCAAAATCTGCATATAAGAATTCCATTTTTTTCACTTCCTCTTCTAGAGGGGTATGATTAGAGGTAATACAATCTATCACCCCATCTTTAACTGCTTTAATCAAGGCCTTCTTGTCTTTTGTAGTTCTTATAGGAGGTAAAACCTTCAAATTGGTATCAAAAGAAGCAATTGCTCGATCGTCAAATATTAAATTAGCCACTGCTACAGAGGCCGTCACCTTTAAGCCTTTCTTCTTGGCGGCTTTGATTAAATCTATAGAGCCAGCAGTTGATATATTATGGACATGTAAACGAGAATCGGTATACGCCAACAAATCTAGGTCCCTTTTTAGCATCAATTCTTCAGACAAGCTCAATAAGCCTTTCATCCCAAGTTCTGTACTAACGGTGCCTTCATGTATCTGCCCGCCCGCACTTAATTCCTTATCATGTGGATGATTGACAATCACGCCTTCTATTCCTTTAATATATTCTAGACTGCGTTTCATTAAACCACTCGATTGTATCGAATGGATGCCGTCTGAAAAAGCAATACTTCCAGCTTTAGCCATATCGTACATTTCTGCAATATCTTTTCCTTCACAATTATGAGATATGGCGCCTATTGGATAAATATCTACTAGGCTAGATTGGTTCTTAAAAAATAATATTTCCGCTTTGGTTTGGATAGTTGGAGTGGTATTGGGAAAACATGCTAAACCTGTATATCCACCTGCGGCGGCGGCATTTGTAATAGATTGAATATCTTCTCGATGTTCTAAACCGGGCTCTCCTGTATGGACTCCTATATCAAACCATCCAATAGAAACATGTAAGTCTTTATGCGCAATTACCTTGGCTTTTTTGTTATTTAGTTTAGTCCCTATTTTCTCAATCCGACCTTCCTGTATGAGTAGGTCTCTCTTTTTTCCATTCAATGGGGATTTGGAATCAATAATCGTTGCGTTCTTTATTAATAGCATTCCTTTTTTTTTTCAAAAATAGTAATTCTTATTTTAAAAATCTTAGAGAAGAATTGTTGATGCTCAAGTTGAGTGACTGACTTGTATAAAGGATGGGTTAAAAATATTGGGTCGAAGTTACAAACTTCGACCATCGCACCCTCTTTTGAG
>CAYOBX010000748.1:0-2355 GCA_964402245.1 uncultured Saprospiraceae bacterium
CATGTGCATCTTACCTTTTATAAATTAACCCAAGAGCTTGGCGAAGTATTAGGTAGCATAAAAAAGTTTTCCTCTAGACAAATTAATTTATTGCATAATTGTACTGGTAGACAAGTTTGGTTGCATGAAAGCTATGACCATTTAATTAGAAATCAATATGAACTAGCATTTTATCATACTTACACCTTAGAGAATCCAGTAAGCGCCAATATTGTTTCTCATTGGCAGGATTATCCTTTTACCTATGCTCGACCCGAGTTTGAACAATTTTATCAACCCCATCTCCTAATGTAACTCAATTCTCCAAGTTGTGTATGAAAACTCCACAACTCAGAGAGTTGTGCTACATTTTACAAAGCTACCAGCACCATTTCTTCTGAAAATGAAAGTAGCTATTCATCACTTCCAATCCTCCTTAACAAACTTCCGAACAACCTCTTTCCCACCACCAGACAACACCAAATAATACAGCCCATTTTGAAAATCCGCCACTTCAATTTCCAAAGTATTTTCAGCAGCAACTACCGTTTGTTCCAATACTCTCCTACCAAAAGCATCAAAGATTCTAAGCTGTTGATTTTCTTGAATAGATTTAGGTAATTGCACCATTAAATGAGTAGTGACAGGATTGGGAAAGAGCTTTAAATTAGTGGATTCTGTTATTCCATTTGTCCTTGCAGAAAGCTCCAATAAGCCATTACCAGAACAAGACCAAAATTCAACAGGTTCTGTTAAACCATAGGCGGTGATACAATTATAATTTTCTGAATTTTGGCAATAAAAAGTACCATCTTGGAAATACAATTGCCCAATCCCATTTGTCTCTACAAAAATAAAATTAAAGATGCTTTGTTCATAAACGGCAACTAGGGTTTCTTCCCTGCCCTCACAATCTAAAGGGTCTACTAAAGTCGAAAGCCACTCAAATTGCCTAAAAACTGCAGGAAATTCTTCAAGTTCTGCTACCCCCATACTTTCTTCAATACAAGTTACAATAATAGCTGCATCAGCAATAGTGCAAGGAGAAGCAAAATCTGCTAACTCAAAATCAAAATTTACTAGCTGTCCATCATATTTTAGAAAATCAATACCTTCGGCAAAATAGGCATCATAAAACAAGCCATCTGTTGTACTTTCGATAAAGAAAAAATCAGTCCCGTCATCGCATTGGGTCACCACTATTGCGCCACTATTACGACTACAATCTCCATTATTCGTAGGCGCATCTCCTGCTTCCACACAAGTCAAGATAATCGCCTTTTCGGCAATGGAACAGGGCGAAGCAAAATCTGCATCCACAAAATCAAATTTTACCATTTGCCCATCAATGACTTCAAAGGAAAGTCCTTCCGCAAAATAGGGGTCATAAATGGTTCCATCTTCTAATTGGATAAAAAAGAAGGACTGCCCATCATCACAATCCCTAAAAAAGAACGTGCCTGTGTTCGCCCCGCATTCGCCAGTGGGTGGTGGCATGTCTCCACAAGTCCAACTATCAATCGGACTACCTAAATTAAAGGCCGCTACGCAATCATAATTATTAGCATTTTGGCAATAGAATTGTCCATTTTGATTATATAAAATAGTCGTCCCCTCGGCATTCGTCACTAATAGGTAAAAGAAAATACCCGTTTGATACAATTCTATCGATTCGGTGGTACAGCTAGTAGGATTTATTAAATCTGTCAGCCAAGGATAATCGTCAAATAAGGCGATATTGCTCTCGTTCTCTTCCTCCTCTTCATTCCCCACACAATCTGCTTTCAGCCGTACTTCAAATTGATAGCTTACATTTGGACAAGGATTCTGAACAGTTGCCCGATTAAAAACAGATTGAACCCTGCCACCTAAGCCATTGATGGAAAATGTTCCTGCTTCCTTAATTCTAACAGTCATCACAGTGGCATCCAATTCCACAAATTCGGCGACACTACCTCCTGCTAATTCAATATTGTTATCGCAAATAGTCCGTTCCGATGGACCAATTTGATTTGGACTCGGCAATTCAATGATATCTCCTACACAAGCTTCTAATATAAAATTAGGCTGTCCGTCGGAAGTGCAATTTTCCGTATCTTCTACTAGGACCAGATATTTAATAGGAAGACCTAAAGCGCCTGCTAGGCCTCCACAAGAAAAGGTAGGATAAGTCCCTTCATACATAGTCGTTTCTGTTGGAAATAAATGAAGTTCAAAAGCTGCTGTCGTACGAATTGCAAAGAAATTAGCTCCTGTACTACTCGTCCACTCAGGCGCTCGTCCAAAAGAAAAATTATCCACTATCCCTCCACCAGGCGGAGGCGGAGGAGGTGGGCATTGTATTTCTCTTACAGGATTGGGAACAATTAAGGTATC
>CAYOBX010000749.1:0-2344 GCA_964402245.1 uncultured Saprospiraceae bacterium
ATTTATCGGGATGAATTCGTCGGGACAATATGACAGAAAATCAAGAAAATACCAATCAATCCGAATGCTTAAATTGCCACGAGCAATTACCAGCAACAGCTACGTTTTGTCCAAACTGTGGACAAAAAGCAACCACAGGCTTGATTTCGCTAAAAGAGTTCATTCATAATTTTCTGGACAATGTATTCAACCTCAATTCTCGAATAGTCCAGACCTTAAAATGGTTATTTATTCCTGCTAAATTGACGAAGGAATACTTTAAAGGAAAGCACAAAACCTATTATCATCCAATCCGATTGTATTTGGTGATGTCTATATTTTTCTTTGCTGCTTTGAATTTTGCAGGAGATATAGGGAATGGGAGTGAAATCATAAAAATGAATTTTGATGGAAAGGAAACTACTTTAGAAAAATTGATAGAAAAAGAGACACATAAAATCGTCTTTTTAGAAGAATTAGATACGCTAAGTAAACAAATAGATTTATTTCAAGAAGGAACAGCAAAAGTGGCCTTAGATTCCCTGATAAAGAAGGTGGGAAAGGGACTCATAAACAAAGATTCTTTTGATATAACGCTGGCGATGGGTGAGGAAAGAAAGTTTGAATATAAAGATATGCTTCTTATGGATGGAAAAGACTTAGTAGAAAAATATGAGATTGAAGGTTTTTGGAATCAGTTGTTTATTAAACAGGTTATTCATTTTACCCATGATCAAAGTGGGTATGTACGAGAATTAATACACAATATCCCGTTAATGCTTTTGGCAATGATGCCTTTTCTAGCCTCGTTTATGAAGCTTTTATATATTAGGCGAGAAAGGTTTTATGTAGAACATTTAGTCCTAAATTTTCACCATCATGCTTTTGCTTTTTTATTACTAACCGTAATTTTTGTGCTTCCCAAATCTTTAAGGGAATTATTGTTGCTACCTGCTATAATCGCCATTTTTACCTTCCTATATCTAACAATGAAAAGATACTATGGACAAGGACATGGAAAAACCTTCCTGAAATTCCTAGCTTTCAACGTCTTTTATCTATTCTCTTTCCTTGTAGTGCTTCTTATCACCCTTATTATTAGCCTCTTGTTGTTTTAATTTATCAAATTCATAGATTGCATCATAAGCTGCTTGATGCAGTCGTGGTCGAATATTGAGTTTATACAAATGTCGATTATTCCGAGTAGGGTAGACCCGATTAGATAAGAAGATAAACATTAAATCTTCGGCGGGATCTAGCCAAAAAAAAGTACCTGTAAAACCAGAATGTCCATAGCTATATTTACTGGCAGATTTAGCTACATAAGCTTTGGCTTCATCGTATTCAATCAATGGTTTGTCGAAGCCTAGTCCTCGGCGATTTCCTTCGGCGCAAAACTGACATTGGGTAAATTCTTGAATGGTAGATGATTCGATAAATTGTTCCCCGCCATAACTTCCTTTGTTCAAATATAATTGCAGTAATTTGGCTAAATCACTTGCATTGCCAAACAAACCTGCATTACTGGATAGCCCACCAAGCATAGCCGCTGCTTCATCATGCACTGTTCCTTGCACGAGTTGATGTCTAAAAAAATCATCTTGCTCCGTAGGAATAATATCGGTCGCATTGATTCTTTCTAAAGGATTAAATACTAAATTATTCGCGCCTATTTTTCTATAAAAAGTATGGTATAAATATTGGTCAAATCGCTTACCTGTTTTGGCTTTAACCAAATCGGGATACATCAAAAAACTCAAACCAGAATACGCATAGCCAGGTTCTTTATTCAATGGGGAGTTTTTGACCAAATTCATCATTTTTCCTTTGTATTTTTTATGTAAATACAAATTGTCTGTAATTTTAATCGGATAGTTTTTATGTGCCTTGGTTTTAAAAGTTCGACGGCGATATTTGCCATTTTTCTTCTTGGTCTTTTGCCAAAAAACAATGTAGGGCTGCAATTGCGCATTATGAGAAAGGATAGACCGAAAGTACAAATCGTCTTTATTTGACCCTTTAAAATCAGGGAAATAATCCATTAATTTGGCATCCACATCAAACAAACCATCATCTTGCATCCGCATTAAGGCAGGAACTGCAGTTGTAACTTTGGTAACTGAAGCCAAATCGTAAACATGATGTGCTTCTACTTTTTGAACCTTATCATAAGTATGAAAACCAAAATTCTTTTGGTACACTACTTGCCCTCCTTTGGCTATTAAAACTTGCGCTCCCGGAAATGCCATAGAATCTATGCCTTCTTGGATAATGGCGCTTATTTTTTGATGTAGAAAAGTACTATTTACGCCAGCTAATTCTGGAATTCCATAACTCAAACGCAACCCTCCTTTGGTAATAATGC
>CAYOBX010000750.1:0-2342 GCA_964402245.1 uncultured Saprospiraceae bacterium
AGCAGGCTGATTTAATAAAGCAGGTTGGCTATTGACTTTAGTAATCACTCGATGTGATAGCCCCATTGCCGCTGCTTCATATAAAGTAAAATCTGTTTTTTTGTCAATTGCAAAGGTAAGTGCCTCTGGCAATTGATGATAGCCGATATACATTATTCCACTTATCCCATTTTCGTCTACTTCGTCTAAAGCGATAGGGTTTTCAGTGATGAAAGCATTGATGGCTTTGGTATCTCTACCTTTTAGTAATTCTTTTAAGTTATCGAGTGTGCTCATGATGTGGCTTATGGTAGAGGACTTTGGGAAAGGAAAAAATCATACATCATAAATTTTAAATCATACATCATAAATCTATCTAGAATAAAATTAGATAGATTTATGATGTATGAACTATGATGTAAGATTTATGATTTTCGCCACTTAAAAACAGGAGCATAGGAATTGACCTAAGCCCTTCGCCCTCTACTATTTTAAAAATTATCCAAAATTAATAAAATTTTTCTCCTACTTTAAAACTATTTTTAATCTTCATCCATCCATAGTAGGAAAGAATCACCAAAAAGACTTTAAAATTGGACGAAACTCGACAACTTATCATCGAAGCACAGCAAGGCAATCAAGCCGCTTTGAATCAATTATTTAGTAATTGGTATCGTCGAGTATTTAATATTGCCTATAAGTATTTTTCGGATAGTCAATTAGCTAAAGAAATCAGTCAACAAACTTTTTTGACCGTCCAAGAAAAATTAGAGCAATTAAGAGAACCCGCTACTTTTAAAGTTTGGTTGTATCGAATTGTGACCAATCAATGCCATGAATACCAGCGAAAACAAAAAACAAGAAACAATTATGAAGCAAAATATGGTATAGCGACTATGATAACAACCACGAAATCACCCGACACTTTATACGAAAATAACGAACGTGCCCAACTCATCATGGAAGCCATTCAGCAATTGCCTGAAGAACAACGAACGGTGCTAATTATGAAAGAATATGAAGGCTTAAAGTTCAGAGAGATTGCAAAAATATTAGGGATTTCAGAAAACACCGCCAAGTCTAGATTATACTATGGGCTAAAGGCTTTAAGAAAAATGAATTTTATTGAAAAAAGATATTAGAGGAGAAGGCAGAAGTCAGACCGTCAATTTCATTGACTGTCAGAAGTCAGACCGTTTATTACATAAACTGTCGGAAGTCAGACTTGCTTAGTTTTCAATAGTCTAAGTCTGACATCTGACAGTTATCGAAGATAACGGTCTGATTTCTGACCTCTAAAAAAAAGCTTATGAATCAAGAAGAAAAATTGATGGATTATCTCTACGGAGAAATGTCTAAAGGTGAACAACTGGCTTTTGAGCAGGAGTTGAAAAATAATCCAGCTTTACAAGCAGAATTAGCAGCACTACAAGAAGGTCGAGATTTTCTGTCTGATTTACCCGATGTACAACCACCGACTAAAGTGGTTACATTTAAATCAAGAAGTGTAGATTGGCGAAAATGGGTCGTTCCATTAAGCGTGGCTGCTTCCTTTTTATTATTGTTTAAAATGACTGATTTTCAGACAGTTAAAACTAAAAATGGATTTGCTTTTTCTTTTGGACCTATGGAGCAAGTAGATGAAGAACAACCTATTGTTTCGCCCAATTATGCAACAATAGCCGAAGTACAAAAACTAATGGAAAATAGAGAGACCGCTTATCGCCAAGAATTATTAAAAAGAGATTCTATTTGGCAAGTTAGATTAAAAATGCAAGAGCAAGTTTTACAAAAAAATATAAGCCAGCAAATGGCGACTTATCAAAATAGACAACAAAATGACTTCGCATCATTCATTAATAATTTTCAACAAGAAGAATTACCAGAATTAGCTAATCTGATGCAAAATTTACTAAATAAACACCAATCAGAAACTAAGCTAATGTTTGGAGAGGCTTGGGGCAATTGGCAAGATACTCGAACTCAAGATTTGAAAACTATTGGTAATGAATTTGTCAATGTCTATCAAAATCAAACCGAAACCGATGCCTTGTTATTGAATGTTATTAATAATGGAGATGAGTAGGAGGAATCAAAAATACTCATTAGTAAAACAATTAAATTATCCAAGGGAATCGTGTACCATAAACCGAGTACCGTGAACCGTTTAAAATCACCAATCATGAAATTAAAAATCACCATAGGACTGTTTTTAGCCACCTTTCTATTATCCGCCCAAACAGCTCGAATGAATCGAGATATAGAGGTGATAGAAAAGATTTTAGAAACTTTAGTAGAAGAAGTTACGCAATCAGAAGGAGAAAATATTCGATTTTTTGGTGGCGGAAAAAAAGTAGAAGGGA
>CAYOBX010000751.1:0-2340 GCA_964402245.1 uncultured Saprospiraceae bacterium
GAGGGGGGATGTTGGAAAAGGAGTTCTACTACCTCGCCAGCTTCCTACCCTACTTCTATTTTGTTTGAGTAATTGTTTGTAAGGCACTTCCAAATACACCAATTTGGTTTTGGCACCATAGGTTTGAAAAAGATCTATCATTTGTCGACGCATATTTTGGGTAATATTGGTCGCATTCCAAACGAAATGTTGTTTGATTCGTAAGTGAGTTCTAGCCTGTTCTTTTGCCAATTGTATCATTTGGCCATTTTTCTTTTTGTTGGTAGGTGATACTTTATGCTGTCTTCGTAAGGCATCAATCGAAACCATTGGGATGTCTTTATAATACTCCCGAATATGGGCATCCTTCCCAGTACCAGGCAAACCTGATAATAAGATTACTTCAAAGCTATCTTTTTCATAAGGTACATATTCTAAAGAACCATCCTCCTTATAAAAATATAAATATCGCCCCCAATCAGAAGGGAAAGCTTTTGCCTGACCAAAGCAGCCTTGTTCTTTACAAAATTCTTTAAATAGCTCTACCCTATCTAACATATCCGCCTGATCGTTGCAAATCCTTCCAAGCATATCGGCTTTTGCTAGTATATATAATAGAGCGGTATCCACGTCTAGACTTGCTTGAATTACGGCTTTCGCTGGATTCCTCTTTTCCAAAAACCATATGGGTAAACCATGATACCGTACCAATTTCACTATAGCCTCCCGAATGAAGAAAGGCGTAGCATGCTCTTGATATAAAATCTTTCTTGCGGTGAAAGATCCTTTTAAAGCATGGCCTTTAGACGTGATTCGTCCATCTTCTTCTAATACGGTGGTAGATCGCTTTTCTACATCATGTAGTAATGCAGCCGCTATTAGAATGGCCTGTTGCTGTTTTTCCAATGCTGCATACTCTGGTAACTGGAGTAATGCCTCCAAAACCATTTTGGTATGTATTGCTACATCCCCTTCCGCATGATAAATGACATCTTGCTTCACCCCTACCATATCTTGCAACCAACCAAAGGATGGAAGCAGCACTTCCCAGTCTGTAGAATCGTGTATTTTCCAAGTGTTATTTATTGTTCCCATTTTAAAGGTGCTCTTTTCCATTTTTTAGACCAATGCTGATCTGTTTTTACGTGATCCTTGCGGACGTATTTAAAAACGTTCTTTTTAAAATCTGCTACTTTATATGCTTCTAGATTTCTAGTAACAATCCCTTCCATACTACAAGGTGCTTCAGAAATCACATCATAGGATTGAAAGGCACTAGGTTTCTCTACTATTGATAAGACCTGCTCTTTAAAGGCTTCTTTCTTATTGGTGTCAATAGTTTCCTCTATTATTACTGGTACTGTAGGAAAATCTAATAAGCTTGCATAAAACTGTACTTCTTCCCAAGAAAGCCAAGTATCCAATACGCGCACTCCAAATACATAAAAGTGATGTTCTATGACGGGATATCGAATAGAGTGAATAGCATAAATATTTTCTCCAAATATTTCTATCTCCCTTAAATCATGTTTAAAACTACTCCAACGTTCTTTTAGATAATTCGCCCACGGATGGATGGTTGGGGCAGCGTGAGACCGAGCAAATACACCATATTGGTTAAGACAGGTATTTTCTCCATCTAACTTCTCTGTATGTATTACCTTGTCTATTTCCTTCAGATCTTGCCAATAATTATGATTAATTCGATCATCAGAGGTAGTCCCTGGTGAAAAGGGATAGTGATAAGTGCGTCCGTATTTTTTTGAAAGGCTCATGATGTTTCAGTTGGTTACAATTGAATGCATTTTAACCCTCAGTCTCCTTATTAAATAAGAGATCGGCTAAATCACTTAGGAACTACTTCAGATAGTTTATTCAATTATTCCCTTGATAAAGGAATGGAATAGCTAAAAAGTTCCCAATTAAAAAATCAAGATTCTCTTACTCCAATGGGACAGCATTATAATTATGTCAGCGGCTTTAGTCGAGATTCCTCGACTGCTCGTCTACGGAAGTGGATATAAGGCTAGCAAAAGGTTATTTTAGTTATATCCATTAAACCTTATTATCTAACCCACTAAATCACGAATCATGAGAATCCTTTCAGTAAATCTTGGTACAACGAAGATAGTATTTGACAACTCTATGTGGACAGGAATAGAGCGAATTTATGTGAATGGAGAATTAGTGTCCAAGAAGTTTTCTTGGTTTGGAACAGATCACCTTTTTCAAGTAAACGAGAATGAAGAAACGGTAAGGTATGTATTAACGTCAGGTTACAACGGCTGGACATCTACCGCTACAGGACGATTATTTAGAAATGGAGTATTGATAGCGGAATCAGGTTGCAGTAGTAGTTCT
>CAYOBX010000752.1:0-2338 GCA_964402245.1 uncultured Saprospiraceae bacterium
AAAATATAGCCTGCAAAATCAAGTTACAAACTTGAAAAATATCCATTTGAAATTACAAACTTCAAATATCGGCATTGTGCTAAACTCAAAAGAGGGTGCGATGGTCGAAGTTTGTAACCATAGCCGTCAGGCTAAGAAAAAATAGTACTGTAAATCAATCACTTATGTTTAAGTACCAGAGATGGCTGGCACTTTGAAAGTGCCTGCCATCTTCGCCAAAACCTAGCAAATACAAAGGTTTGAGATGATCTCCTCTTCAAGTAATACTTTTTAGCCTGAGGGATATGGTAACAAGTCTATTTTAAAAAACAACTATCGAAGTAAGGTAAGACTCCCCATATCTATTTGTTCTTCATCTCCACATAAATATCTTACTCTATACAACAAAACTCCTGGATTTAGTTCCTTATTATTGAATCTACCATCCCATTTCTCTCTAGGATTTGTAGTAGTAAATATGACACCACCCCATCTATCAAATATTTCAAAGCTAATTAATCTATCTTCTAATACAACGGAATTGCTGATACCATAGGTATCATTACGGCCATCCCCATTGGGGGTGAACGCACTTGGCAATTGAGCAGTGCAGGGTAAAAGATCAGGATTTATTACTGTAATTTGAATAGTATCTGATGCGGAACAGAATTGATCACTTAATTCTACTCTATAGGTGAATACTCCTTCGCTTGTAGGCGTAATAACAGGATCTCCAATGTTAGGGTCTTCAATACCCATTGTAGGAGTCCACTCGAATTGGTCAGCACAAGTATTTCCTAACTCAATGTCAACTGAAGAACCTAGAAAGATGACCACATCATCATTAGCAATTCTATCAGGTTTTAGATTTAATGCTAATACTTCTTCTACTCTTAAGGCTCTTTCAAAAATTTTTAATTCATCCACTAAACCTGCAAAGCGACGGGAATCTATACCTACACATTCCCCTTCGCCAAGATTAAAAATACTGTTTTCAAGACTTTCCACATTTATTCGGGATTCCGCAGATACATCATCCTCTAATACGCCGTCGATGAATAGTTGACTCCTATTACCTCTACGAATAAAAACAATATGATACCAGCAGGGTTCTGGGTCAAGTACGCCCGTAACTTGTGTATTCCTCATGGCATTTTGACTTAGTTCTGTGGTAATAGTATTGGAACTGGCATTAAAATTCATGCTAAAGGAACGGTCTACTGTACAGGCATCTTGTTTGGATAGAATAACTTGTGTTCCAAGTGGCTGCGTTGGCTTAATAAATAGACTAATTGAAATGTCAACGGTACTAAATTTATTTCCAATTGTACCAAGAAACTGTATAAAGTCATTCTCTCCATCCAATAAAATGGCATTACCAGCTACCCCACAAACACATTCAGGATTACCAACAATAATTCCAACAGCATTGTTACCACTATCATCTCTACCAAGTTCAATGCAATCATCAAAGGAGTAATAAGCCACTAAATCTCTCACGACTTCTTGAGCAGGTAAGGTAGTTGTCCACAAAAACAGTAAAAAGAAGCAATAACTAGGTCTCATATATTTTTTAAATAAAATGGTGTTGATGAATTTCTAACGACAGAGATGGTAATGAATAAATGAATACAGTATTAAATGAGTAAATGTTGACAGAAAACAAAGAAGAGCAGCTCTATTTACTCATTTACTCATTTTTAGTAACGACAAAACAATAACGCCACCATTTGGACGGCTTCTTTTGCTCTCATTTTCCTTTAAAAAACCTGCTATGCATTAATTTTTTAAAGAAAACTAAGGCCAAAATTAGCTCGTCGAAATGACGGATTTATTATTTCATCGTTCCTTACACTAAACATTGAGAAATCTCTCCACCTCTCCGTTCAAATAATAACGCTTACAAAAATCCATTATTTTACTGATTGTAGGAAACTAAAGGAATAGCCCACTATTTGCCAAAAAGATCTCCTAAGCCACTTAAACCAGGTGGAATCATGTCCTTTACTAGATTATTTGTTTCTTGCGTTTGGGTATCCACCGCCATTGCTAAAGCTTGATTTAAAGCAACCATTAATAAATCTTCTAACTGTTCTGTATCTGATAAATCTATTTTTTCTTTATCTATAGCTACATCGACTACTTTTTGATTGGCGGTAACGGTCACTTTGACGGCACCATCTCCTGCGCTTGCAGATAATTGTATAGTGGCTAGTTTTTCTTGTAGCTCTGATTGCTTGCCTTGCATATTACCTAATAAATCTCCGAACATGATATAAATTTTTATTTAAGTAACGACAAAACAATAACTCCACCATTTGGACGGCTTCTTTTGCCCTCAGCAGCCCATCCGCTTTGC
>CAYOBX010000753.1:0-2334 GCA_964402245.1 uncultured Saprospiraceae bacterium
AGACTGGAAAAGAATAGAAGAAGATGCTCAAGTTATTGTTTTGTCGTTACTAAAGCATATTTTAAGTATACCATGACCAATATTATTTTATTTGACAGTGAAGTTAGAGACCAATTATTACCTTTTACTTTTACCCGACCTATTGGAGAAATTAGAATCGGTATTTTAACCATTCGAGAAAAGTGGGAAAAATGGTTGAATGGAACGGCTTCTTATATCACACAGGACTATTTAAAAGATAAGTTTCCAGCAAAGGTAGCATCTGAAAATTATGTTATTAATGGATCAATCTTACCAAATACTCCTTTATGTCAATTAATTAATAATCTAGAATTAAACGAGGCTTTATTGTCTAATGGAACTTTCATTGCTGCAAAATTAGATCAGACGCAATTTGCGCATTTAATGAAGGATGAAGAAATAGAAACATTAGTTGGGTATGAAGTAGAGGAAACACCTTTATATCGTATTGAAAATATTTGGGATATTTTTAAACTCAATGGTATTGCTATTGAAAGTGATTTTAAATTGTTGACTCGTGGACGCAAGTCTCAACCAATTAGTGAAACGAATCGAGTATTAGGAAGAGAACAGGTTTTTTTAGAAGAAGGAGCGGTGGTGGAGTGCACTAACTTGAATGCAACTGCTGGACCTATTTATATTGGTGAAAATGCAGAGGTGATGGAAGGTTGTTCTATTAGAGGAGGATTCTCTCTTGGGGCACATTCCACTGTAAAAATGAGTGCGGCTATATATGGTGGAACAACGATAGGCCCACACTGTAAAGCAGGAGGAGAAATTAAAAATGTCGTGATGATGGGGTATTCTAATAAAGCGCACGATGGTTATTTAGGAAATTCCGTGATTGGAGAGTGGTGTAATTTAGGAGCAGATACTAATAATTCAAATTTGAAAAATAACTACTCTAATGTTAAGATATGGAATTACGATGTGGAGGAGTTTACTGATTCAGGAGAATTATTTTGTGGTTTATTTATGGGAGACCATTCTAAATGTGGTATTAATACAATGTTTAATACGGGTACAGTGGTAGGCGTACACACAAATATCTATGGTGCAGGATTTCCTAAGAAACATATTCCATCTTTTACATGGGGTAGGGTAGCAGGGAATACTACTTATTTATTGGATAAGGCAATGGAGGTAGGCAACAAAGTCTACAGTCGCAGATCTTTAGCTTTTGATGAGGTCGAACAGGCATTGACAAAATCTATCTTTCAGCAAACTTCCAAATATCGTTTTTGGGAAGATAACACCGTAAACGAACCTACTATAGTCAAAGTATAAAGAAATAAATTTTGCAAACAGAATATTTAAAGTATTGAACGAAGAGATGCTGAGAACACATATAACGCTGCACCTCTGCGTTCAATACTGTTGTCGCTAGTTTTGAAAAATAATTAAAAATTGAAAATCCCCTTTTGGAAGTACTACTTAAGTTTTTTATTCGAATTCCATATAGAAAGTGCTCCTAGCGAAATAAATCCTCACCTATATGTTAGTTTAAGACGTGGTAGATATCAACTGTCTACAGCGAATGCCGTTTATTCCTACGCAGACTTATACACTAATTTTAAGCAAGCATTTGAAAAAATAAATTTAGATCAACATCAAATCGAAGAGGTATTGGTTCTTGGCTTCGGATTGGGAAGTATTCCTTATTTATTAGAAAAAACTTTCAACAAAACATACCGATATACGGCCATAGAAATAGATGAAAATGTACTTTATTTGGCTAACAAATATGCATTAGACGATATACAATCTCCGATCTCCTTAATGCCAACTGATGCTGCCATATTTGTTAGCTATTGCCAAGAAAGATTCGACTTGATTTGTATGGATGTTTTTTTAGACGATGAAATTCCTACCTACTTCGAGACAGAAGAGTACTTACAACAACTAAAAGCGCTGCTAAATCCTAAGGGCATTTTACTCTTCAATAAGTTGGCCTTGACAAAAGAGGATATTGCTAAATGTGAGAGTTTCTTACCTGTTTTTCAAAAAGTCTTTCCGAAAGCTACTTATATAGACGTTCAAGGCAATTGGATATTTGTTAATCGTCAGATGGCGGAAAGCCATCAGATCACACGCCAAGCCTAAGCAATAGTTCTAGTTTTTGCTAAAAGAGAACGTGCGATCTGATCGTTCTAAACGATCTGATCGCTTGGTTAGATTAAATGTCGTTTTGGCCATTATTTTAGGATTAAGCTTAATGATTGAAGAGCCTATCAGACGATTTGGAGTTATAAGGTGTTGGACACTTGTGATATAAAAAAATTGATAGCCAAAAATTAAAGCACTTATGTTTAT
>CAYOBX010000754.1:0-2328 GCA_964402245.1 uncultured Saprospiraceae bacterium
TAAAAAAACTATAAGCCTTGACATTTAGCGGACAGATTTAAGTCTGAATGATAATATAGTAAATACAAACATACCCGTTTCCAGTACATATTCTACTTATAACCAAACTCAATCTGACTATGACAACACCAACGCTCTATGACGCGTTTACTGGAATTGGTGTACCTAAAAAGAAAGCCTTAATCGGTTTCTTACGCCAATACTCGGATGTCGCCTGGATAAAACCAGAGGGTATCCAAAAAGCAGTAGAATACGCCGTCAAAGAAACACCTTCCTTCGGTGGTTTTATAGTAACTGTCGAAAAAGACCACCAAATTCTAGCCGCTCTTATTGTTAATAAAACTGGTATGCAGGGCTATTTAGCAGAGCATATTATTGTTATGAATGCCATCATGCCTGAGCACACGGATAGCTCTATTATGCATGAACTATTACGCAAAGCATATGGCGTGGCTAAAGGTGATATTGCGATGATCGTGAATAGCTATAGTACGAAAAATATGGAATTAAAAAATATAAATGTAGCCGCTCGAGAAATGAAAATTCCTTTGCTTAGTAAAGTGCAGTAGATTTTTATTTAGACGAAATATGCTTCAAATAAAAAGGTGTTAGTACAAGTTGTACTAACACCTTTTTGTTTTGTATGCCTCGCTTGCTTCGCAAGCTCGGCAGTATAGTTCTTTGGAGGTAATGATTTAAAAATTGGTTTTGAAAAGCCAATTTTTAAATCATTGCCTCCAAAAGAATCTACTTGCGAGATGCCAAAGGCAGCGAGCCTTTATTGCTTAATCAATTTCTGACTAACCGCCATTCCACTATCCTCCACAATACGAAGTATATAGAATCCATTATCCAAATGACCAACATTGATAGTCTGTCCAAATGCCCCCATTTCTAATGATTGCTCAAATACTTTTTGGCCACTTGTATTATAGATAAATACACTTGTGTTTTCAGTAGTAATAAGGTAGTCTATTTGTAATTGATTACTAACAGGATTTGGTGTTAACACCAATTGCTTAGTAGGTAATACCAATACAATATCTGCTTGGAATTCATCGCCGCTACTTCTTGATTCAGAAGTAATGATCCCTCTTGGTGGAGTAGAGAATTCAAAAATTTCACTATACTCAGATTCTTCTTCACCACAAATAGATTTGATACGATATTCATAATCTTTTCCTGCTGGTGCAAATATTCTAACCGTTGACTTTCTTAAGGTAGCTCTTGCAGCCCATCGTGTTTGACCTTTGAATCGGATTTGAATAACATACTTAGTGGCAGCATCTATCTCTGTCCATGTGACAACTGCTTTATTAGAACTCTGTGTTGTAACGGTAGGGTCCGTTGGTGAAGCACAAGCGTTTTGGTCTGTATCTCCATCGTTGTTTTCATCATCCATATCTTCTCCTTCGTTACTGTCTTCACCATCATCCATATTTTCTCCTTCGTTACTGTTTTCGTCCTCGTTCATGTCTTCCTCCTCCTCTGTGTCACTATCTTCTTCTCCGCAATCGATTCGACTAACGGTAATGGAGTTTGATAAACTAAAGCAACCCTGCAAGTCAGCCACATTTGCATCAACAACAGCACCTACTAAAGAATCTTCATAACTTAAATGCCATAGTTGACAAACACCAATACCTTCTCCTTCAAAATCTACATCTGATGGAGCATCTGGTAACCCAAGTATTGTAATACCTGCGGAATCCGTAACGATCCATTGAGAATTAGTACCTGTATTATCATTTAATCGAATAGCATCTACTGGAATTTGATCTGCTATAGTATCACCTACACAGAATTCAAAAGGACCACCTTCTATGACTCCGCCAGAAATTGTACAGGCCATAGTATCTACTGGATTCGTAGTTTCTGTAGTCGTTGTATCTACTGCACAATTTTCTAAAGAATTTCTAATAATAGTGACTGCATTAGATAAACTAAAACAACCTTGTATATCAGCAAATAGTCCATCTGCTACTAATCCACTTAAACTATCTTGATAAGCTATATGCCATATTAAGCAAGTGCCTGGTCCAGCATCTTCAAAATTCACATCAGAAGGATCTGCTGGCAAGCCTAAGATACTTACTCCTGCAGAATCGGTGACTATCCATTGAGATTGGGCTCCTAGACTACCACTTAGATTAATGGCATTTGCGGGTAAATTATCTGGAATATTATCTCCAACACAGAACTCAAAAGGACCGCCTGCTAATGTGCCTCCAGCTACATCGCATATCGTCGTATCAACAGGATTAGAATTATCCATTGTATCAACAGGATTGGAATTATCCATTGTATCAACAGGATTGGAATTATCCA
>CAYOBX010000755.1:0-2317 GCA_964402245.1 uncultured Saprospiraceae bacterium
ACCATCAAGATTCTGCTAGTTTCTAGTATTGGAATATACTTAGGCCATCGTGGTTGCTAGTTTTTAGTATTGGAATATACTTAGGCCATCGTGGGTTAACTATTACGAATAGCAAGGGATAATTCAATTACTTATCGTTACCATTCCATCTTTATTGATATTAATTATCCCATAATTAATTTGTTTTTCACTTTCTGATACATCATCAAGATATAACGAAGATTTATATTTAAATTCAATTGATTCAAAAGCTTCAGATTTAATATAACTACTTATTTCTATGGAGCCAGGATAGTCACTACTAATACTCTCTAATAGCACGATAGATTTTAATTCCTTGTCCTTAAAATTTAAACTATATATATCGGTAAATCTGGCAGATGAAGCATTTGTATCCATAACTATTATAAAATAGAGGTTTACTTTATTAAAAAAATGTAATCTCTTTTTGCCTAAAATATAAATATCAAAGAAGTCAGAATTACAAGAATCTTCTATAAGATTTAATGCTTTTTCATTCTTGTTGTTTTTAAATAAATGACCTAATCCCAAGCTAAATATTTTATATTTCATTAAAGCACTTTTAACTTCCTTATCGACTGGATGAATCCTAAATGACTTTAATGTATTTATTGTAAAAGTATCAATAAATACTATTGGAAATTTTCGACATAGTACCTCTTCATTAAAAATATCTTCATCCATTTCTTGTATATTTTGAAATGTTATTAAATTTGATATTTCAAATTGACAAGTCGCATGATTAGCAGTAATTATAAAAAAAAACAAGAAATAAAATTTAATATGATTCATTTTTAATATTTGAATTTGGGTGCTAAAAGCAAATCTGATAAGAAAAATTGCTTTTGTTTTAAAAAATAATTAAACTGTTGATATTCTGTTTGAATTGGTAAATTTAATCGTTTTTTTGCCTCAACTGACCACACTGAAATTGAAGCATGATGACGTGATGCTCCAAATATTCCATAATGAAATAATCTTGCATGGTAAAATTCATGTCCAAGAGTAACTGTCAAATCTTTTTTTGATCTAAATGCAGTTTTAAAAAAATACATCTTTGACTTTCCTTCTCCAAGATATTGAGTGAATCCAGTTTTATAGCTGCCGTTTTCTCCTCTTAAGTTTCCTTCATCATCAATATAAGCACCTTTATAGGTTGGATCATCTTTTGGATAGCTTCCATCTGCAATTATTTCAGTATAATCAGGCAATTCTCCATACATTTCAGTAAAGATTCCTTTTGCCTTTTGAGTGCTATATTCTACAGGGTCTCTAGAAGTAGTATATTCTTCTTCAGCAAAATAATTCTTAGAATTGTTTTTTTCATTATCTCCAAATTTGATAGAAGTAAGATCTCTCTTTAATTGTCCTTCAGAAAGAAACTGATTATCCAACACCTCTCCAGTATTCTCCCCACCAGTAACATTTCTACCCCAATTACTAGTACTAACGGTCATCAGCCCCTTATCATCCTCTTCTATCATCCCCGTAGGATCAGAAAACCGAACAGGATTCCCCAAACCATAACTATAAAGAGACATAAACGGTTTCGCCTCTGCCAATATATCCACCCCTAACCATTTCCCAGACCAACTATCTAAACACCTCGTCCCAAAATCTAACCAATCTAAATCTAGCTCTGATTGTAATTCCTTGCCACCAAATTGATACTTGGAAGCATAATCGGATTTTGATTCGTGCAAAGCTCCATTTGGATAATAAGAATAACTCTCTACTTCCTCCGCAATATTCCCTCCATTATTTTGAAACAGTACCCTAGTATTTCCTTGGTAGTCATTTAAAACAAATTGATAGGTCGCTTTATTTCCATCATATGCCACTCGACCATCGGTAAAATAGATAGCGATTAGCGTTCCATCATCGTATTCAAAACCGCTGCAATAATCTCTTGTATGAGTATTCGCATTAGTAGCGTTTGGTAATATGGTGGCTAAGAACTCGCTACTACCTGCTACTTGAAACCCTTCATTTAAGGTAATACATTCTCCTGCTGTGAAAGTAGTATTTGCTACAAAACTATTGGAGTTAATCGTTTGAAGGGCTACATGATCTTCGTTAGTAATAACTGAATTATTTAACGAAAGATGATTGGGATAAGAGCCTCCTTCGCTTACTGTTTTACTTAGCTTTGTTCCTGCTGCATCATATACCCATTCTATACTACCCTCTGTTTTTGTAACTTTTGTAGGCAAGTTAAGAAAATTATAGGTGACGGTAATTCCTTTGTGTGCATCTGTTAGCATATTGCCATTATCATCATAGGTATAGCTGCCTG
>CAYOBX010000756.1:0-2298 GCA_964402245.1 uncultured Saprospiraceae bacterium
TTAACGTTTTTAGCCTAATTTTTAGCGAATACTTTTTTATAAGAAAACCCTTGAAGTAATAGGTAAGAAGGTTTGCTAAGTTAGACCCTATTACTTCTTACTTATTACCTACTCAATCCCAAAGGATCATCTCCACGTCGTCCACATAAACAGTAGCAGCGGTAGTAGCGTGAACCGTCAAGCGAAGATCAAATTCTTTTCTCCCTCCAGGTACACAAAACAAATCAAAGCTAAATTTTTTAAAAGAATCTGTTTCTCTTATGGTAAATGGGTGTGTGCAGGTGGCTGCCACATTTCCATTCTCATCAAAACTAGGATAACTTAATTGTAAGTCGAGTCGTCCTTCCTCTAAATTTTCGGTTTTGGCATAAAAACTTACATTTAGATTGGAGCATAACTTAATAGGAGAAAGTTCTATTTTTTTGACTAAGGAAGTAGTATCGGAGCTATTGCTATCTAATTGATGGATAGCTAAGGAAGAAGGGGCCGTATGGTAGGTGGTAGAATCTTGAGTATAAGAAAAATTAGATGTAGTACTCGAGGAGATAGGTTCCCATTGGAGGGTCAAGTCATCAAAGCTATCCGCAAAGAAAGTGCGTCTGATATTTTGTCGAAAAGACCAGAAAGGAATATTGGAGAATATTCCATATAGTTCATCTAAATAGTAGTCTCGTAAATCTACTTGGCATTCAGAATAACTAGCAAAAAAATCACAATTGTCCCCGCCAAACATCATAGATTTATTCCGACCATTTGGTAATTTAGTGTTCTTATGAAATTGTTCTAAGATGACATGACCAAGTTCGTGAAAAACTAAGATTTCTTTTTCTGTTTCTGTGGCGAAATTCCAGCAAGTATTAGAAATTTCTACTCGCCGTATTTCATCTCCGAATATAGGAGCTAGTCCTTGTCCACAGAGTCTCAATCCATCTACAATTACTTCAGGTAATAAGACTACTTGCAAATTTTTTGAATCTAATTTTAAGCCTCTTTTTTCTGCTTCTTCAAAGAATCGATCTACATATACGGCTAATTCTGGCTCGACGAATCCAATGTCTTCTTTACAAGCAGGTAGGAGACAAATTAAAAAACAAATAAAGAATATTGGTTTTTGCATAGCAATCCGGGTTTTACACGATACTTTCAAAGATATTAAAATGTATTTATAAAATTAAGCTATATATTAGGTGTTTGAAAGGTATTATTTAATATAAGACATTTGAAGGAACTAATTATGCAGCAATTATTAAGAGATTTACAAAATACACAGAAGTAATATACTTAGCAACCCAGCATTATATATCAAA
The DNA here is from genome assembly GCA_964402245.1 of uncultured Saprospiraceae bacterium. Lineage (GTDB taxonomy): Bacteria > Bacteroidota > Bacteroidia > Chitinophagales > Saprospiraceae > JAFMDF01. Next base: position 1,308 of record CAYOBX010000756.1, read on the forward strand.
AGGCAACAAACCATTTATCCATTCAGAAACTGGTTCACGAACTTTAAAGGAGGAATTTGATAAGATTGCTTGGCATTGTCAGCATCATTTGAATCAGATTGAATGGGCTTTGGAGAGGAAACTAAGGAGGTAAGTTGATGAGAGAAAGAGTATGGAGTCAAAGAACAATGAAGTTATATGGGAGGAGTATTAGTTTTTTAGATCGTGGTGATTTTTAGAATCACCACGATCTAAATACCGCTTTTTATTTTAAAAAGCACATCCCGATGGCAACGGATCTACTGTCACTAAATCAGCAGCAAATTCAATGGGTAATTCTGAGGCAACAAAACCATCTTCTATCGTACCACTAAAGACCAAGGAACCATATCCTAATGGATTCATATGACCCCGAATATAGATAAAAGTAGTAGGCGTAATTGCTACAGGCCCACCCGAACGAGTAAAGGGTTGTTCGTTTACATGGCTATGTCCTAAAATTCTTCGATAAAGTAGTTGCCCTTCCTTATCGAAAATTTCCCACCAATCCGCATATTGATCACATCCAGTATCTGGACTTTTTAATTCAACACTGAAAGTATAATTTCCATCATCACCAGAATGACTGACCGCTGTTACGACAGCTTGGCTATCTTGATTGAGGTTAAAAGTTCCTTCTGTCATATCTATATTTTCATTGCTTGTAGAGTCTACAATAGAAGGGGTTTCGATAGTTGCTACCGTTTCTACAGTGTCCATGACCTCTATCGTTTCTACAGGAACAGGAATAGTTTCTATATTGATTGCTTGTTTAGCACAAGATACTGTACTGAAAATGGTAAAAAAAAGGAGATAGCTTAAAAATAGGCGCATTGTTATTAGTTGTGGAACAGAGAAGCGAGAACTAGAGAATAGAGCCGAAATGCGTTTAAAAACCAATGAAATTTCGTTAATTTTGGACAAGTTTATCGAGGTAGTTGACAGTTGACTTTAAAGAAGTTCAAGCGCAAGT
>CAYOBX010000757.1:0-2293 GCA_964402245.1 uncultured Saprospiraceae bacterium
GTAGTTTCTCAATTTGTATGCAGGTCTTCCTTCGACTCTAGTGTGAGAGGGTAGGGGGGTAGACTACTCTTGTTCAACTTTCAATGAATGCTCCTTCAGCCTCTTCTCGACCATCTCCACGAAAGCTATTTTTGATTCTGCATCTTTGCGGATTACATCTAAGCTTACTGTTACAGCTTCTTCTAACTTCGTCGTGTCATAGCCTTGATGTCCAGTGAACCATCCTCTGACGGTGTTGTACTTAACGCCCATTAGTTTGGCTACCGTGGACATACCTTTGGCTGGCAGCATCTGTCGCACTGATGCTGCTATTTTAGCATAGCGATCTTTTCTCATTTGCTAGAGTAATATTATATTTGTGTATATAGAACAAATATATAACGACTCATCGAAAAAAACAAACGACACAGCGACAATAAATTACGAATTACCGTTAAAAAATCAATAAGTGTCTATTAATCAAAGAATTGTAGAGATAGAAATTTTTTATAAAAAAAATGGAGTGGGATCAGTTTCCAAGCAAATGGGTATCCCTAATGGAACATTTTCAGGAATGAAAAAGGAAGGATCTAATATGATGTTAGATAATTTATACAAGGTAATTGATTATGCTAAGGCGTTCAATCCTACTTGGATTGCGCTAGGAATAGGCCCAAAAATGAAAGCAGATATAGGGAAAGTGCAAGAACTAAAGACAGAATATATAGCAGCTCCATCAAAGATAATGATGAGTTGGATGGAGAGTATGCAGAAAAGGATTGAGGAATTGGAGGTGGAGGTTCGAAAACTTAAAGCAGAAAAAACTAAAAGCTAAATATACTTACTAGAGGACTACACGCTATTTTTTAACCTAGTAAATTATAATCCATGAAAAATTACTCATTCACTGCTATTGATTTTGAAACAGCAAATCATAAGCGTAGTAGTGCTTGTGCTATCGGTTTAGTTCGAGTAGAAAAGGGCATAATCACAGAAAAGTATTATTCTTTAATTAAGCCAGAACCTTGTGAATTTCACCCTTACAATGTAAGCATACATGGTATAACAGAAAAAGCTGTCATTGATGCACCTACTTTCGAAGAGGTATTTAAACATATACATCACTGGATAAAAGATCAAGTAGTAGTTGCACATAATGTAGCATTTGAAGAAAGTGTTATCAATGCTTTATATAAACAATATGGTATTTCTTGTTATCCTGAAAATTATGTTTGTACACTTTATCATTCAAAAATAAAGTATCATCAATTATCGAAGCATAAATTACCTATCATATATGAATATCTTTTTAACGAAAAGATTAAACATCATGATCCTTTAGAAGATGCTTATGCTTGTGCTAAGATAGAGTTAGCTATCTTAAATGATTGGCAACCGCCATCAATAGCCGGAATGGCTGATGCACTTTATGAGAATGGATCAAATTTCATAACAAATAAAAAAAGAGCTAAAGTTTTTAAGGTGACAAGCATAGTCCAAGAAGAAGATTTTGAGGGAATAAGTTTATTGAGAGGTAACTCTTTTGTTTTCACAGGTAGCCCACTACCTTATTCAAAAGAAGAAGCGGCACAGTTAGTTGTAAATTTAGGTGGTACCATCACTTCAACTGTGACGAAAAAGACTACACATTTAGTATCTGGAAAACTGCCGAAAGGATATGAAGATAGCCATGTAAGTGGAAAAATGAAAAAAGCAATAGCCGCAAATGAAAAAGGAAAGAATATACAAATAGTCGATACAGCTTTGTTTAAAAAACTAATTGATATCTGGATGACTAAGTTAGCTAATCTAACACTTAGATAATATTATCGAGAAAACATATCCTGTGCAGGGAATCTGCCAAAAGTCTGCCAATGACTTGGAAAAAGCGTAATGTAGGGGAGGAGGTAAGTGATTGATGCTGAGGGAGTTAATTGTTTTTTACTCCCTCCTGTTCCCGCTACTAAGTAAAAAGCCTTTGATAATTCATTTTATCGAAGGCTTTTTTTATTGGAGTAATTTCGTACCTTCCTATCCTGAACTAACACAGTAACTATGAACTTACATCCGCTCCCAAGGCTGTGCTTCTTCCAATTGATAAGCCAAATCCAATAGTAATTTTTCATCGCCATGATTTCCCCAAAAAAGCATACCAATTGGCAAGTCATTTTCTATATCATGACCTAAGGGTAAGGAAATAGAAGGTCCACCTGTAGCATTGGAATAAGGAGTAAAACAAGCCCATTGCTTCATTCGATGTGATTAAGGTAGCCAGCGCCACTCCATCCAAGTTGCCTAGGACATCATCGGAAAA
>CAYOBX010000758.1:0-2291 GCA_964402245.1 uncultured Saprospiraceae bacterium
ATTTGCGTGAAGAATTCGTTGCGTTTCATGAAGAGATTTTGGCGGGGTGATGGTACTGAGCGTGGAGGTGCGGAGATGGAGAGAATACGTATAACGTCACTGAATCAATGACTGTGGCAGTTTTTGCTAGCAATGACCTTTAATGTTGGAGCCAGTTTTTTCTTTTTAGAATAAGGTGATTTGCTCTCCCTCTTCAATGGCAAATTTTCTTTTTCCATCTAAAACTTCAAGTGATATTTTAACTCTGGATGCAATTCTTTTTGCAAAAGCGACAGGTACAGCGTTTCCAATCTGTAGTTGTAATTCTCTTTTATTTTTCCCTTGGAATACCCAGTCATCTGGGAAAGTTTGAAGACGAGCATATTCTCTTGCCGTAAATGCTCTTAGTTTACTTGCAGATATTCTCCAAAGTTTTGCATTCGATTTAGGATTTCGAATGAATTTTCCTTTACTTCTATCTTTCTCTATTCTTATTGCCTTGACATTTCCTTTAGCCCATCCCCATACGGTTGCAGTATCAATTGCAGGAAAAGGAGAATTAAAACCTCTTACAGGGTTACCATCTGAAGCAGTTCGACTGAATCTTACAGGTATTGCTTCTTCGGGTTTTTTATATGTTTCCCCTGTTTCAGAATGAGCATAACTTTTGAATCCCCATGTTGGATTATGATTAGGTAGTTTGATATTTACATCTTGACCTAAATCATATAAAAAATCTTTAATCGTAGTTTCTTTTTCTGGTTTAGGAAATCTAAAATGTTCTAACGTATTTCCTTTATAAGCTATAAAAATAAATCTTCTCCTTGTTTGTGGAGCACCGTGTTGAGAAACTCTAAAAAAGTCAAATTTAGTTGTATAACCAATATTGGAAAGCTCTTCAGAGATTTGCTGAGCAAAAGGTTTTCCTGTCTCTGGATGTTTCATGGTTCTTAAGTTGAGGACATTTTCCATTACAATGACTCTTGGATTCATTTTATCAGCAATTCGAATTACTTCTCTGTATAAAGTATTTCTTTCATCGTCTTCTTTTCTATTTCCTCCGAGTGAAAATCCTTGACAAGGAAAACCAGCCAATAAGACATCTAGTCCATTCTTGTAAGATGGAGTATATTCTCTAATATCACCATGAATAACATTCCAATTTGGCCTGTTATGTTTTATTGTGTCTACTGCATAACTTAAAATTTCATTAGATTCTGTGTGCAAGAAGCCTTCAAGTTCAAATCCTAAGTCAAGACCTCCTGCTCCTGAGAAAAGCCCAAGAAAAGTGTAGTCTGTTTTATCTTCTTCTTCGTACATTAACATATTCAATTATCTTTTAAAGGAGGAATTGTAGGTATTGAGGCTGTTCTCTCTCTTGGCTTTCTTTTTTTGCATGCATCAAAAATATCCTTCAAGGTAGATAAATTTGTAGACTTTTTATCTGTCTTTCTAATGTCATCTTTTAGGTAATAGTAAAATGCATTTCCATACTTGTCTTCTCTAATTATTTGCTCTGTTATATTTGAATTATCCTTGGATTTTTCAAATGCAGACTTTTTTCCAACTATGATTTGTCGTAGATGAAATTCCTTTATTTTTGAGTTTAATGGATTTGGGTATGTGTACATCTTTCTATGTCGAACCGAGCCTTCTCCATATGAACCATGTTTGTATTCTGTGTAATTTGAATATTTTGAGTCTTTATGTAAGTCAAAATCATAATTAAGAAAGTCTCCATCTAACAAAATCAATGTGACTATGTTCTTACTGGCATTGTCTAGAAGAGCAAATAAATAGTAACAAGGTATTACAATTGTTTCATTTCCTACTTTGATAAATGTTGAACCACATGGTAAAGAGCTATTATAATCAATAGTTAGTCCTCTGGAATCACTACCATTAGGTTTTTGAATTAGCTTTTTTATCTCTAATCCAACTACTGTTCCGTTTTTTTTATCTCTAATAACCAAATCAGGAGTTGTTAATGACCCAGAGTGAAAAATCTCAAAAGTACTTGGAAGAGCTTTTTTAATTTCTACTTCTATCCAATTATCGAACGGGTCATCTTGAACAGTACCTATTATTGCTTTTGCTCTCAAATTAACAGGAATCCCATTCTTTTTTATTTGAGAAATTAGTTCTTTGTAAACCTTCAAGATTATATCTAATTCTGTCATTTATTTTTTGATTCAATTGGTTCCAACTGAACATCTTTGCGTCTCTGCGTTCAATATTAAGACCTTATTTAGTCGATAATATCTTCCAAACTAATTCCTTCGTTAGCGCCTTCCCTTTCGCCTTTTTCCTAA
>CAYOBX010000759.1:0-2287 GCA_964402245.1 uncultured Saprospiraceae bacterium
GCAATGCAGACAATATGGAAGAAACGGTATTTAGTGATCTATTCAGTCCAATAGAAGGACGTGTTAAATTGTCAGGTATTTGGCGATTTTAAATAGTGATTATTCTGATACTCCAAAAGCTATTTTACAATACCCAACACCTGCTGGACTTACCCACTTAGGCCCTTCCTGTAACAATCGAATAGCTTCCGCATCATAGGCAGGATGTAGACTTTTAATTACTTCAATATTCTTTACGCTACCATCTGCATCTAATTTAAAAACTAAAAAGACGGTTCCTTGAATATTAGCGGCTTTCGCCACCTCTGGATATTTTTTATTGGCTTTTATATATTCCTCAAACGCTTCCATCCCTCCGACAGGAAAGGCAGGAGATGCACTAGATGATTTTCTCTTAGCGGCTCTTGTTGTACTCTTTTCAGGTTCAGCTATTGCACGAATTACTCCTTCATCAGATGGGGGCGGAGTCATAAGTGTAGGTTCCTCTACCATAGCTGCAGGAGCAGGACTTGCTGCTGCGGACTCCTCATAGGTATAGGCAATTACATCCGCCTCTTCTACGGAGACAGACTCGGCTTCACTTGATGCGGATTCAGGAACAGCTTCTTCCTCTTGAGTATTAGCTGGCATTTCTATTGCTACACTGGGAGCGACTGGGGTTTCTATGATCGTTTCCTGTATAGGATCATTAGGCATTGCTTTTGGGTCATTGGATAGAACAGTAGTTGGCAACTCTTTTTGTACTACTGCCAATTCTTGAACAGGGGAGGGCTTTTGCCTTGAAGTTATATTATTTTTTGCTTGCTTTTTATTTTCACTCAGTGTCTTAGGATCGGGAGCAGAGAGGCTTATATTAGCGGCATCGCTTTCTATTGCTGGACTCTTAGGAGTAGTGGTTGTTGGTAGAATCTGAGTTTCAGCAATAGGTGCTTGATTTAAATTACTTTGAATATTCCACCAAATTCCAGCAGATACTAAAAGTAGTAATGCAGCGGCAATAGCTCTCAGCGGAAAGACTACCGTTTTATTCTTTTTCTCAAGTCGATCTTGAAGTCTTTGTTCTAATGCATGGATGTTTTGGGGATGATCTAATTCTGGTAAAGTATCCAATCCTTCTAAAGCATCGGATAAGAAGACATCTTCTCTGGCTTGATTCCTTAGCTGCTTTTCTTCTTTCCAATTAATGGAACCATCCAACCATTTTTTTAATAATTCCATCATGTGTTTATTTTTGAATACGTAGCTCAAGCTTTTAGCTTGAGCTATGTATGTTCCATACAAATTTTAAGATTCCGACGACCATTCTGAATAAATGATCTAATCTTGCCAAGGCTTTGGTTTTTTGTTTCCGCTATCTCTTTATAAGATTTATTTTGATAATAAAATAATTGAATACATTCTAACTGCTGCGATTCTAGTTGTTGTATACAGTTTCTTAATTGCTGTTCTGATTCCTCTGTAGGGGATTCTTCAAAAGGATGCACAAAAGGTTCATTTTGCATAAGCTCTTGTTCATAAGAAACTGTTAATATTTTTTTCTGTTTGCGAAGGATTTCCAAACAATGGTTTTTCACGACTACATGTAGCCAGCTTTTGAAATTTGTAATATCGTGTTGACGTACTTTCTTTACTAACTTTTCAAACACTCCCATGTAAGCATCTTCTGCGTCATGGCTATTTTTTAAATACTTTAAACAAACGCCATAAATGAGGCTAGTATATCGTTTATATAGCTGCGCCAAAGGAAGCAATTCCTCCCCTTCTTTGTATTGCAAGAGCAATTCTTGATCTGTAAACCCTTCTTCTTTTTGTTTAGATATTCGCAGCATTTGATATTTAGCTAAAATTTAACACTCTTACTTTTATTATTAAAATTGTTATAATTATTATGTTTAATTAATTGATTATCAATTATTTATGTTTGTATTTGAACTAGCAAATAAACTTGTTTTGAAAAGCTATTGAATAAAATATAATTAAATTAGTTTTATTTGATTGTAGATTAACTTATATTTGCTTCATTCTATTACCTACCATATACAAAAACTTTTTTCTCAAAAAGTATAAACAAATTAGTATCCCTTCCTAAAAACCGATCAAGTCTTTTACTATCAACAAACCATTTCTTTAATAAAAAAAAATTAGTCTATTGTCAAAGTAGATCAATTTAAGATATTTAAGTTCTTCGAGACTTAAACTAGTCCATTGCTATCCATATTTTACTAGGTATCGAACTAAGTAACGACAAAACAATAACTTGAGCATCTTCTTCTATTCTTTTCCAGTC
>CAYOBX010000760.1:0-2280 GCA_964402245.1 uncultured Saprospiraceae bacterium
TATTGGGACGAACAGAAATTAAAAAGGTCAATTATATTTTAGAAAAGTTGTATTTGTTGTAGGACACTGCAAATATAAGTAATATAGCTTTACGTAGTTTTATTTTGAATAAGAAATAATTAAATTTGGCAGGAGGGTAGCATTTTTGTTGCTGATTTTTGTTATTGGAAGGAGAAAATAATAAACAAATAAGTTCAATGTCATCGCCAAAAGTGGTAAATGGCAAAAAAATAAATATATAAAAAGAGGGAAGAATTTCTACCTTAGTTTTCTACTAAAAAAACAAAAAAAGGAGAAAACTTCCCAAGATGTTAGAACTACACACATTACTGTATGCCATTAGTCCCACATCGGGTACAAATGTAGCCGTATTAGTTGAAATAATCAAAGGCATATACCGAATAGGTAATGGGGGTGTGACGATGAAAAATATTTCTCGTTGGACTCCCTCTGGTTGTAGCTATCGAACAATACAACGATTTTTTGCGCATTCGACAGATTGGTTAAGCTTAAATATTTTGTTATTTCAATCTGCCTATTTTGAAGCTGGGGAAACGGATAAAGAACGTTACCTGTTAGCCTTTGATGAGACGGTAGAAGACAAAGCAGGCAAATGTACTTGGGGGGTAAATTGGTTTTACAGTTCCATTGCCTCAAAAGTTATTCGCTCAATTAGTAATCATGTTGTTTCTCTGATAGATACCAAACGAGAAACATCCTATTGCTTAACGCACGAACAGACGGTAAAACCCGAAAAGAAGAGAAGATTCAAAAAGCGGAAAACGAAACGCAAAATCCTTACTAAAGTTACGAACAAAGCTACACAGAAAGCTAAGTCTAAGAGGAAACGGGGGCGTCCTAAAGGCAGCAAAAACAAGCAAAATGTTAAGTCGGAAGGTTTGTTGTACCGTAGTTTTGAAAAATTATTAGGCATTGTCGTTCCCGTGCTTCAGACGATTGGTTTGTCTTTCGGTTATGTATTAGCCGATGGTGCTTATGGTAATAAAACGTGCTGCTTAATTTGTCGAGAATATGGCTTGGATTTGATTAGTAAACTCAACAGAAATACAGGATTATATTTGCCCTATTCGGGAAAATACTCAGGACGCGGACGCAAGAAAAAATATGGAGATAAAATTGACTATCACAATATAGATAATGAATATTTGATAGAAACCAGTATTGAGGACGGCTTTAAAACGTGTATTTATCAAATAAAAGGTGTTTGGACTAAACGAATGCCAGTTTTGCTCAATGTCGTCATTATTGTTAAGACAGATTTGGAAACAGAAAAAAGTGGGCGGGTTGTTTTATTTTCGACAGATTTAGACTTAGCAGGTCTGAAAATTATTCGCTTTTATTCTTTGCGTTTTCAGATTGAGTTCAATTTTAGGGATGCCAAGCAATATTTTGGAATGTCAGATTTTAAGAATATCAAAGAAACGCAGGTGAACAATGCGGTTGGATTATCCCTTTTTATGGCTAATGTTTCTTTAATTTTAATCGAAAAAGCGAAAACGGTGTGGCAAGAGGATTTTGTCAGTATTCAAGACTTAAAAGCCCATTTTAGGGCGGAAAAGTACCTTAAAGACATTTTAAATACCCTCGAAATACCCGAAAAGGTAATTTTAAATGACAATAGATTTGATGATATTAGAAAAATCGGTGCTATCAATCGACGCTGATAGGTCCGTTTTACTAATGATAGGCTTGATAGACAAGCTCTTAAATATACATATTTAATTATTTCTCAATAGTTGCCTTTGGCGACCACATTGATCATAGGAGACAAAAGAAATGGTGGAATCTTCTAATTCGTATATAAACTGATCTGAAGAAATTAGATTTGTCCCTTTTGCATTGGCTATAAACATCTTTTTTAATTTGGTTTGTCCATTAACAAAAAAAGGCAAAAGAGTTAAAATGAAGAGGACAGATAGTTTATTGTTTTTTATAATAAAATTGATTAAGAACGTTCAATTAACAGTTAATTTTCATGATACCACAGAAATAGGTATATCCCCTAATATAATATTTGAAACCAGCCTAAAAAATAAGCGTTAGGGAATTAGTAATAAATAACCAACTCCCTAAAACACCGATTTCTTCCTTTTGTCTCTGATTGAGAGATGTCGGACACTTCATTGTTTAGAATTTAGGAAGTGTCTTAAAATCCATTCATTTCATTACATCAAATATCCGACATCTATGCTCTAAAGTTAATCCGTAAAATCGTAAAGAGCCTTTATAAATTTAAGGTTGCAAATTTCAATAGTTCGG
>CAYOBX010000761.1:0-2239 GCA_964402245.1 uncultured Saprospiraceae bacterium
GCTTTGGTATTCTTTTTTAGAGGTAGCGATTTTACTAGGTTTTTTTATAAAAAAATCTAGTAAAATCGCTACCTCTAAAAAAGTACAATTAAAGATACTTGTTGCCGATTACGGAGCTAAAGAACGTAAAAATTTATTTCCCTCCTCTAGAACGAGAAGTAGAAGTTCTTCCTGTTGAGGTGCTTTTAGTCGTACCCGTTTTCTTTTTAGCAAAACCACTAGCGGCCTTAGCTCTTTGTTGACTTTGGAATTTTCTTTGAGTACTAGATGGCTTCTTCAAACCAGCTTTTACATTACTAGCCGTTCTAGTTTTTGCAGCAGCGTTTTTAACGGAGTTAGGGGCAGTAGCAGACCTAGTTGCGCCAGGGGCTTTATTAGTACTAGCAGCATTTCTATTTTGAATATTCTTATTATAGGTAGTTTGGCTGACTGTTCTTCGACCGCCATAGCCATATCCTCCCCCATATCCACCGAAACGAGGAGACATCATGTAGGCTAAGAAGAAATAAGAGCCCATTCCCATTCCTCCATGATGATAGTGGTGATTATCGCCATATATCTGTTCATTACCACTAACGGTTAAGCTGGCATTATCATCACTTTCTCTTTCTACAACTATGGTAGCGATCGTTTGTTCTTGATCTTCTATGCCTGCTTCCTCACTTTTAATTTTTGTATATAACTCAAAACCAACATTATCCCCTCCTCCAAATGGTTCGATTCTGATAATATCCACGTCTCCATTTTGATCTAAATCTAGATTGTTAATATCTTCTCTATTGACTAAGTCTGCTAAAAACTTAGCATCCCATTCTCCAGATGCTGGTTTTTCTTCCAATAATAGTCTATGAAATTGCTCAAGATTGAAACCATCCGCAGCATCAGGAGCATTTTTGTCCACATTGATATTCACATTTACTCTTGGTTCAGGATCAGATCCACAAGAAATGCAGATGCCTAAAGCACCAATGGCTAATACGGCAGAGATGCCTTTCAAAAAATTCAATTTTAATTGCATAATGTATAACTTATATTAGATTTATCTAAATTGATCTTACGAAAGTATTAAGAAGAATTGTACTTATCAAGTAAAGACTACTGTACATTTAATAAGAAGAGAGAAAACAAGTCTATTGTTCAAAAAACAATCCAAATGTATTTGATATTAAGGGAGCTTCTGCTTTAAATGAGATGAATTAACCCTAATTATAGACGAAAGCATTCTAATCTTGTAAAGTATCTATACATTTTTAAGACGCAAATTCCTTTATTTCAGTAACATGAAGTATATATTTGCAATTTTTTTCTTTAAGTATGGCTAATATATCTCTTTAGAAGGAACGGATTGATTTTGTTTTTTTGCAAAAAAAACAAAATCAATTCGTTCCCTCTAAAAAACTATTTAAAGCTACTGCTTGCCGGGTACTAAAAGCCTTATTCTAAACATTTTATGATTTAGCAAACATCAAATTGTTTTATTTAAATTTCATTTCAGCGAAACGCGAAAGATTACTTTTTAAAGTTCAATTAACACTAAAAATTAACGCTACATGACAGCAGAAATTCATTCAGAAAAAGGCATAATGAAAGTAGAGTTTTACGAAGCAGATGCACCAAACACGGTGAAAAACTTTGTAGATCTTGCCAAAAAAGGATTTTATGATGGCTTAACCTTTCATAGAGTACTCCCCAATTTTGTTATTCAAGGAGGATGTCCAGATGGTATTGGATCTGGTGGACCAGGGTATAGTATTGATTGTGAATTAGATGGCGACAACCAATATCATGATAGAGGGGTATTATCCATGGCACATGCAGGAAGAAATACGGGAGGTTCTCAATTCTTTGTTTGTCATAGTAGAGATAATACCGCTCATTTAGATCGAAATCATACCTGTTTTGGGAAAGTGGTAGAAGGTTTGGACGTAATTGATGATATTAGACAAGGAGATACTATTATCAAAATAGTTATTAATGAAGTAGCTTAGAAATCATGGCATTCGCATAAAAATTCTTTTACTGATTATCGGTTATTTGAGCAACCCCTTCTTAGAAATAAGTAGATTCGTCATTTTTGCTTAAAAAATTGTATTTTTGCGCCAAATTTCAAGTATTCAGGTTCTAAAACCTATTTTTTTGAACTAAAAGTGCGATGAAATTGTTGAACCTGAGACAAAAAGTTTGTCTTTAGTAACGACGAAATAATAAGTTGGGCAATCTGGTTCTAATTATTTTTCAG
>CAYOBX010000762.1:0-2234 GCA_964402245.1 uncultured Saprospiraceae bacterium
TTTATATCCTTTTGTTAAATAATTATATTCTTCTAAAGTTGTTTGGGAAACGGCCAAGCTAACTGTAAATAAAAGTAAACAAGAGCTAAGCAATTTTTTCATAAGGAATGATTCTTTAAGGTTCTGAAATTTTATTCTGTTTTTTATTCTGATGGAAATTTATCTCCAATGAGATTTAATTCTATACCATGTTCCAGCCATGCCTTTAAGCCTGCAACAACCATTGTAAATCCACCTGTAGAATCTATTACTTTATTTGTTATTTCTTCCTCTGTACCTTTAAAATCGAAGTTGGTTATTTCGACAAATGTTTTGGAAGAACCTAAGGATTTAAACGTCCACTCTACTGTTGATAAATGTTCTCCTGCTCCCCATTCAATTAGTATCCGTTCATTTACTACTACCTTTTTGACAAGTACAGGCACGGTCAATTGATACATCTCCCAAATCCAATCTACTTCCTTTCCTTCTTCGAGTGGTCCAGTGCTTTTTGTAAACCAAAATTTAGTCGTTACTTCAGGATTAATAAATGCCTCAAAAACTTCTGAAATGGATCGTCTAATTAGCATTTCTGCTTTGGCTATTTTAGTAGGTGATAGAGACATTGTTTATAGGTCTTTTATAAAATTTGATACTATTATTTTAGCCGCTTGTCGAGCAGCATGATCCCCTTCATTGGTTCCTCCATATTCAAACTCATAATTCTTTTCACCAATCTTCATTTTACCCAATCTAACTTTTGAAAATACTTCTGGATTACTTGAAATTAAATGTCCAGCATTTTCATATTGTATATTCTGAAAGGTATGTTGAAAATCATTTTCCTTTATTCTTTGTGCTATCTTATCTGCCATATATGCGGAGGGCCATACCTTATCGTCTTTGCCAGATAATAGTAAGATAGGACCATTTATTATTTCCACTTTTATAGTAGCCAGATCAACTACCTCTTTTGCTAAGCCCCTTTTCCAATAGTCTAGTAGTTCAATTTTGGTAGAGCTATTGCCTACAATTTTATCCATTGGCACATATGGAATATCCGCATCTTTATAGGTCCAACTAGGTTTTATTTCATCGGAACTATAGGGCAGTACCGTATTCGACCAAGAAACAGAACTAGGTGCATAAGCAATCACCCCACTAATTAAATCTGGGTATATAGAAGCTAAAACTAATGCTAATTCTGCATTTCTTGATGCGCCCATCACTATTATTTTTTCCATGTCTACTTCTGGCTGTTGTCTTAGCCATGCTATTGCCTCTTCGAAATACTCCAATTTTATTGCTTCAGGTAATTTTGGTAATCCTTCTTTTCTTATATACGATAAAGACATACCTACGAACCCTTGTTTAGCAAATTCTTGTCCCCAATAATCACCCCATGATCCACCACCTATTAATAGAATTGATGCTTTGGGTGTTTTTATATCTTTTACAAAATAATTTGCTTGAATACCATTATCACTAATGCTTCTTGGTTTAACTCCATCGAATAAAATAGAGTCTATCAGGTAATAGCCAAGAAACAAGACTACTATTACTCCAATTCCAAGGATATATTTTTTCATAAGTAATATTTAAATAATAACTCCATCATCTTGGGTCTCTAGGATGACGGGGTCGTTTTCTACGCCCCCGTCATTTAAAAGATTGATTGCCAAGAAGTTAATTTTCGGAGGCGTAGAATACGACCCCGAAAAACGACACTATTCAATTATTCAAATGACGGAGTTATTTTTTTGTCGTTACTAAGGACCGATGAAAAAATAAACTTACAATTTATTTCTACCCCATCTCTAAGAGAGATTTAAGCGTTTATCTAAATTTTATTTCCACATCTAGGGGCTTAGTCGCAATATAATAATAATAACTTTGTTAATATTTAGTAACGACAAAAAAATAACTTCCCGATTTGGACGGATTCTTTTGCTCTTATTTTTACTTTGAAATCAGTCATAGTATCAACAATACTCCTTCTTCCAAAGAAAAACTAAGAACAAAATAATCTCGTCGAAATCATGAATTTATTCTTTCGTCGTTACTTACTAGATAAAGAACCAGCCAATTAAAATTGGCGGTTACGAGATGTTCTGGGTCAGCCTGCTTAGCGAAAAGATAATTTGCTGCCTCTATGTGATAAAAGTCACATCAAAATACTTGTAATATTTTTAATATTGAATTTAGTAACGACGAAAGAATAAATCCGTCATTTGGGCGAGATTATTTTGGTCTCC
>CAYOBX010000763.1:0-2233 GCA_964402245.1 uncultured Saprospiraceae bacterium
AAGAAAGATGTTAGGAAGTAGTGAGATAGTCAAATTTAGGAATCTATCTACATAAATTATGAAGATAAGAATTGTGATCAAGCAGTGATAAAAGAATAATTATCAACAAATTAACAATCTTATCAACATCATGTGGATAACTTTGTGTAATTCCACATATACTAACAATTACTCACATGTATTATGTTAAAATTGAGGCTTGTCTCAAAAATCATATCGTACGATTTTTTTGTGCTACTTATTAAGAGCTTGTTTAAGCATTATCATAAATTTTGTCACCAATCTTTATTCTTTCATTTTCATTAAACCTTCTTCAATTGTTTTAATAGGTTTTACACTCATTTGAATAGATGTTTTCTATTATTTCGAAACCTAACTGATTTAGAGTGGATTCCATTTTTTAAAATTTTATCGTATCTCCTCCCGAATCTGAAAATTCACATACAACAAACTCCCCAACAACAACAATGCGCCTGCTTGATGCATCGCCCCATAAGCTACAGGAACCTTTCCAAAACAATTAATAATAGTCAATATGCCCAATACTAATTGAATAACTAGCATCCCAAATAAAACATAATTCCCTATTGTAAGACGATTAGAGGTAGTTGTCTTTTGCAGAATCCAGCAAAAATAAGCGATGAGACCTGTTAATATATAAGCTGTTCCACGGTGCAATACTTGTACAAATGCCTTTACAGATCGTGCAGGCTCGTAGTTAATAGCAGTATCTAGTCCCATATCTGCATTGGTCCAGAGCGCATCCCATAATAAACTACCTTTTACAAACATTGGGAAATAAGGATGTATCAATCCAGCCCTCATTCCTGCCATTAATCCACCAAAAATAATCTGAACGAGTAATACTCCTGTTATTAGCCAGCCTAATTTTCCGTACTTTGATAAATGTTGATCTTGAACAAAAGGTTGTCGAGCTAAAAACCAAGTCCATAATAAATGAGCAAATAGTACAGTGGCAATAATCAGATGTACAGACAATTTATAAGCACTCACCCAAGTTCGTGTATTATCATTCAAACCACTAGCGACCATGATCCAACCAAATGCAGCAGCCAAAGCTCCTAATCCAACAGCAACCCCTAAACGACGTAGCAACCATTTGGGAAGTTGCTTAGTCAATAAGAAATAGAAAAATGGAAAAATAAAGACAAAGCCAATACTCCTTGCCCATAACCTATGAAAGTATTCCCAAAAAAAGATCACTTTAAATTCAGATAAGCCCATTCCTGCATGAATGGTTTCATATTGTTTTTTAGCTGCTACTTTATATTTTTCAAAAGCATCTATCCATTCTGCTTCATTTAATGGTGGAATGGTCCCTTGTATAACAGCCCATTCTGTGATAGAGAGTCCTGAATCTGTTAAGCGAGTTATACCCCCAATGACTACTTGGACAAAAACCATCAATACACCTATGAACAACCATATTTTTACTGGTTTTGAAATCATTGATAAAACATTGTTAGATGTAGCTTTATTTTTCATATGCTCTCTTTATTTTTCAATTAATTCACATTTTTTCCACAATAAAAAATCACTATTTTCTAGTTTTTTTAAGAGTTATTAACAATCTATTCCATAACTTATTAACACTAAAATTTCTCAATCAATAGCTCTAATTAGAACACAAAAATACCGTCTTATAGATCATCTACTTGTCATTTTTTACTAGAGTAAATTTAGATAGGGATGAACATTTTTAACTATATCACATTTATAATAAAAACCACCTATGCCTACTACTACATTTTTAGATACTGAATTACAAAAAATTCAAAACTACTTACCATATATAAATTTACACGTCCCTACCATCTCTCAGGCAAATGTAAGCTGGCATTTATCTCACTCTATAATGGTAGCAGATGCTATATATGAATCCCTTAAAAACTCTAAGCCTGCTGACTTTCAGCCTAATTTTAATTTAAAGAGAAGCATTTTATTTAAGTTAAAATACTTTCCTAGAGGAGTTGCTAAATCCCCAAAGCAATTAAAACCACCAGAAACAGTCAGCAGAGCAAATATAGAGCGGCAACTATTTAGTATAAGAAACAAATTAAACCTGATAGAACAACTAGATACAAATGCCCATTTTGAACATCCCATTTTTGGACAATGTAATCTAAAAGTATCTAAAGATTTTTTGAAAGCACATACGCACCATCATATGAAAATTGTTAGAGATATTATTAAAAATTCTGAATCTTAGTAA
>CAYOBX010000764.1:0-2233 GCA_964402245.1 uncultured Saprospiraceae bacterium
TACGGGTTTACGGAATGAATTCCGTGTTACGGATTGGGCAATAAAGATAAAATATTACTTACGATTTTTTCTGGTGTTAAGCCAATATCTATTGTAATAGCATCAGATGGTTCTTCTAAAGTATCAAATTGGGATTGTAACAAGGCAGGGGGCATAAAATGATCTCGCTGTTTCATCCGATCATAAATCTGTTTGAAACTACCTTGAAGATAGACCCATTCTGTATTTTCTGTCATCTTTCCTGTTAGTTTTGTGCGATAACTTTCTTTTAAAGCACTACAAGCTATGACTGCTCCTTTGTGTAATATCTCTTTTTCCGCCAGTTCATTAAGACTTTGTAGCCAAGGCCAACGATCATCATCTGTTAAAGCTGCCCCACCAGCCATTTTATCTATATTACTTTGTGGATGAAAATCATCACCATCAAAGAAAGGGCATTTAAGTTTGGCTGCTAACATCTTGCCTATGGTTGATTTACCACAACCCGATACTCCTATCACATAAATTATTTTTTTATTCATTTTAGCTTATTAACTTTTAATTCTCTACCGTACACTTTTAATATAAAAAACTTGAAGATATGGAATTTATGGGCTTTTTTAAAGAAAAATTGACACTTTTCAAATACGCTTAAACAATTAAGAATCCTTCCTGTTTATTGGACAATGAAAAATTATCTAATTGTAGGCGCTTCTATATAATCTCCTGATAAAAGAAAGCCGTATACGAACGACGTTCCTTGAAGGAACGTTGTTCGTTTTCAGATCAATGAGTTACGAATTATAAAAACAACCCAGAAATAAATGCTCACTAAAACCAAGTAATTTTGTTGCTACTCAAGGCGTGAAGAGGGAATATAGCCGTAGCTACATGACTGACAAACAACGCAGAGTAGCAGCAAAAGGACAAGTTAGAGTGGGTAGTTATTTATGGGTTGTATCACTAGTGGTCGAAATCCTAAGTACTTGATTCGCATTTATAATATATTTAAATAATAAAAGTATGTTTGGTCTTTTTAAGAAAAAATCCCCTTTAGAAAAGCTTTACGAAAAGCATGAAAAATTAGTGGCAGAGGCCTACGCTTTATCTACGAGCAATAGAACTGCCAGCGATGCCAAACAAGCAGAGGCGGCGGAAGTAATGAAAGAAATTGAAGCATTAGAAGCAAAATGAGTAAAATAAGATCTTAGCATCAGGCAAGCAGTAGCTGCGATATAGTTTTTTAGAGAGAGCAAATTTGTTTTGTTTTTTTATAAAAAAACAAAACAAATTTGCTCTCTCTAAAAATAATATTAAACCTACTTGTTGCCGAGTCTATCTAGCTAACTAGACAGGTCTTAAACTAAGAATAGTATAAATTTACTAATCTGTAAGGAAATAATTTTTGTTTTTTGAATTTATTTTCAGTG
Organism: uncultured Saprospiraceae bacterium; assembly: GCA_964402245.1. Lineage (GTDB taxonomy): Bacteria > Bacteroidota > Bacteroidia > Chitinophagales > Saprospiraceae > JAFMDF01. The sequence continues at coordinate 1,410 of CAYOBX010000764.1, forward strand.
AAAATCAAGATATAAATGTACTTATCAAAAGCTGACATTGCCAATACAGAACGTGTCAAGAGATTAAATATTATTAATTCTATATCTGGGATAAAGCCTGCCAATTTAATTGGAAGTATTTCCAATGATGGCGAAGAAAATGTAGCCATCATTAGCTCCGTAGTTCACCTAGGAAGCAATCCCGCTTACTTAGGGTATGTTCTAAGACCTACGGATGAAATAAGAAGACATACCTATGAAAATATTTTAGAAAATGGTTGGTTCACGGTGAATCATATCCACTCTTCTTTTATAGAGCAAGCACACTATACTTCTGCTAAATTTGAAAAAGAAATTTCCGAGTTCGATGCTTGTGGTTTAACTGCCGAATATCTTCATGATTTTAAAGCGCCATTCGTAAAAGAAAGCACCTTAAAAATGGGCTTAAAACATATTGAAAGTATACCTATAAAATGTAACGGAACGCTGATGATTGTAGGAGAAATTCAACATTTAATAATTCCCGATCATGCTGTTAATGAATTGGGGTATATAGATTTAGGGCTTATTGGCGATGTAGGTATATCCGGTTTGAATTGTTATTATGAGTTAAAGAAAATAGCAGCATTTCCTTATGCTCGTGTTCGTGAAGTGCCTACTTTTAATAATAAGGGATTCAAGAGGCGATCGAAATAGCATGATATTTGATTTAAGTAATTAGTTAGTCCAAAATTCTGCCTTACCAGATAAAAATTGCCCCTATAATTGGGTAGATTATTTAATGGCTCCCCCAAATTCAAGTCTCATGTTATGAATAACTCTACTTTATTGTCAAATTCATTAAC
>CAYOBX010000765.1:0-2222 GCA_964402245.1 uncultured Saprospiraceae bacterium
TTCAAGTTTGTAACTTGATTTTTTAGGCAATATTCTTTTTATAAGAAAACCCTTAGTGGGTAGTTATTTCTGGGTTGTACCACTAGGGAAGTTGTATAGTGAAAATGACTTTTCGGAGTGGACTCAATATTACTAAGGCTATTCAAAATTTAGTGACAAACAAGTTATATGGAAATAGATATTCAAATAAAAGATACCACTTTACTGCCTCAAGACTGTATTGATTTTGTCACAAATGGAGGGGCAGGAGGTATGGCGGTTTTCATAGGTACGGTCCGAAACCAAACCAAAGGAAAGAAGGTCATAAAATTAGATTTTGAATCTTACCAACCAATGGCGATTTCAGAAATGAAAAAAATTGCCAATCGAGCTGGTGAAAAATGGCCTATACAAAAAATAGCCATCCATCATCGGGTAGGCTCCTTAGCTATTGAGGAAATCGCCGTAATTATAGCCGTAGCTACTCCACATAGAAAAGCAGCATTTGAAGCTTGTGAGTTTGCCATAGATACTTTGAAGGAAACGGTTCCTATCTGGAAGAAAGAGTTTTTTGAAGATGGGGAAGTATGGGTGGCGGCTCATCCGTAGAGAGTGTAGGATGTTGATTGAACACAGAGGCACGGAGCGCATAGTGTCCTATATAATTTTCTCTGTGCGCTCCGTGCCTCTGTGTTCAACATAAACTACTCAAGACTCCCATAAATAATAGTATACAATCGCTCCCAAAAATCAGGACGTCGATACCCAAATACTTGTCCCATACCTACAAATATCAATTCTTCAGATGGATCAATAAAGAACTTGGTATTAAAAGCACCGCCCCATTCATAAGTACCAGGGGACTTAGCGGACCAAGCACTGCCAGCTTCTGTTTTTAAAGAAAACCCTAAACCATAGGTAATTCCTGGTAAAGGGCTATAGCCAGTTCCTTTTACATTTAATAAAGGTAATTGATCAGAAGTCATTACCTCTATAGCTTTACGGCCTAAAATACGATGCCCCTTGTAAGTACCTCCATCACATAATGCCTGTATCATCTTTGCATAGTCTGTAGCGGTACCAGATAAGCCACCTCCACCAGCATAGTGATTATTGTCTTTTTTCTTTGGATAATCCACATTCATGCCACCCATCATCTGTGTAGTAGCATTCACTAATTTTCCAGATTGGTCATAGATATAAAAAGGAACCAATCTACTATGACGGTCTTGCGGTAAAAAGAAATAAGTATCATTCATTTCCAATGGATCAAAAATATTATTTCGGAAATACTTGTTTAATGGCATTCCAGAAACAACCTCAACAATCCTACCCAACAATTCCATATTGAGACCATACATATATTTTTCCCCTGGTTGAAAAACTAAAGGTAGGGTACTTAACCTATTCGCCATTTGTTCGGTAGTCATTTCATCATGAAACAAGCCAAAGCCATTCGCCCCTAATTTTGCATACATCATTTGTATATTGCCTGGATTAAATAATCCGTAAGTTATACCAGAAGTATGCGTTAATAAATGTCGTATAGTAATGGGACTATTAGCAGGAACGGTAGTATAGCTAGAATCTGCAGGATTAAAAGTATCTAAGACTTTAGCGTCCTTGAAAGTAGGTATATAGTAATGTATTGGATCATCTAAGCCTAACTTCCCTTGTTCATATAATTGCATGATAGAGATCGTTGTCACGGCTTTGGTCATTGATGCCAAACGATATATATTATCATTTTTATAAGGAGTAGCTTTTGCATTATCTTGATGGCCAAAACTTTTATGGTAAACGGTTTTGCCTTTTCTAGCGATCAAAAATGTACCTCCGGGCATCAAACCATCGTTTATATACTTTTCGATATGTTGGTCTAGCAAAGCGAGCCGTTCCATGGAGATGCCAGAGGTCTCCATTGACGCACTGATCTGAGTAACATTTTCAACAGGCTTAGGTTGATCAATGACTTTTTGAGCGGTAGTACAACTTAGTACTAGAAATAAAAAAGAGAGTAAGTAAGTTGTTTGTAAAGGATTCTTTTTCATGAATATTTGTTAATTGATTAGGTTGAGCATTACCTTTCTGGTAAATTAATCGTACTACTAAAAATAAGATATCTATAGTTTAAAATAGATACATAACAAATTAATAAAGTAATAACCACGAATTCACTAATTTTGCCTAGAAGGGTTTTCTTATAAAAAGAATATTGCCTAAAAAATCAAGTTACAAACTTG
>CAYOBX010000766.1:0-2215 GCA_964402245.1 uncultured Saprospiraceae bacterium
ATAAAACTAAATTATGAAAAAACATATTCTATTCCTGACCATCGGCTTATTACTAAGCCAATCCATATTTGCACAACAAAAAAAAGAAATCACGGTGAAGAAAATCTGGCAAGAGTATAAATTCGTTGGCAAATCTGTTCCTGGTTTTAACTTTTTAAAAGATGGAAAACACTATACTCGATTAATTGATGATAAATCAATTGAGCAATTTGATTTGGTTTCTGGGGAGCAAGTCAAAACTATTTTTAAGATATCAGACATAGCAGACGGACAAGACTTTCCAGATAAATTCGATAGCTATACCTTTAGTAAGCAAGAGGATAAAATATTATTAGAAACTAATTCAGAAAAAATTTATCGTCGATCTTCTAAAGCAAATTATTACGTTTGGGATAGTGCTACAAAAAATCTAAGTCGTTTAGTAGATGGAGAAAAGCAAGGGTATGCTACTTTTAATCCTAGTGCAGATAAAGTGGCCTATGTTGTAGAAAATAATCTATACTATAAAGATTTAGCTAGTGGAGACATAACGCAGATTACGAATGATGGCAAAACCAATGAAATCATTAATGGTAGTGCAGATTGGGTCTATGAAGAAGAATTTTCTTTTGCCCAAGCATTTCATTGGTCACCTGATGGAAGTAAAATCGCCTTTATGCGTTTTGATGAAAGCGAGGTGCCAGAATTTACCATGACCAATTTCAAAGGCGGTTTATATCCAGAATATGAAACTTTTAAATATCCAAAGGTTGGCGAAAAGAATGCGGTAGTAACGATTCATATTTATGATCTAGCAACTAACAAAACAGTTAAAGTAAATACAGGTACTGAAGCAGAAATGTATTTTCCAAGAATCGTTTGGACAAAAGATGCGAATCAACTCTGCGTCTTTAAAATGAATCGCCATCAAAATGAATTGACCTTATTATTGGCAGATGCAACGAAAGGTTCTACCAAAGTACTAATGAAAGAAACTAATAAGTACTATGTAGATATTCACGATAATTTGACTTTTTTAAAAGACGGCAAACAATTTATTTGGACTAGTGAGCAAGATGGGTACAATCATATCTACTTATACGATATGAAAGGAAAAAAGAAAAAGCAGTTAACAAAAGGAAATTATGATGTAACCACTTTTTATGGAATCAATGAAGATACAGGACTGTTATATTATAGGGCTGCAGAAAAATCTCCTTTAGAAGAACACTTATATGTCATTAATAAAAAAGGAAAAAAGAAAAAACAATTACGTGCAGAAGCAGGGGTACATAATGCACAATTCAGTAGTACTTTCGATTATTTTGTAAATAGACATTCTACGGTTAATACGCCTACCACCTATATGGTATATGATAATAATGGAAAATTAGTTCGGAGTATTGAAGATAATTCAGGACTTCGACAATTACAAAAAGAGCACAATGCTAGTCCAGTAGAATTTTTTGATTTTACAACTAAGGATAATGTACAATTAAATGGTTGGATGATTAAGCCTCCTGATTTTGATGCGTCTAAACAGTATCCTGTTTTTATGACGTTGTATGGCGGCCCTGGTAGCCAGCAAGTAAAAGATAGTTGGAGAGGCATGAATTATTGGTGGTACCAAATGTTAGCCCACGATGGATTTATAGTTACTTGTGTAGATAATAGAGGAACAGGAGCTAGAGGAGAAGCTTTCAAAAAAATGACCTATTTACAATTAGGGAAATATGAAACGATTGATCAAATAGAAGCTGCCAAATACTTAGGGAGTTTACCTTATACCGATAAAGATCGAATAGGCATTTTTGGTTGGAGTTACGGTGGATTTATGTCTTCGCTTTGTTTGTTAAAAGGAAATGATGTGTTTAAAGCAGCTATTGCAGTTGCACCAGTTACGTCTTGGCGTTGGTATGATACGATCTATACGGAAAGATTTATGAGAACAGAATCTGAAAATCCAGATGGCTATAAAGACAATTCTCCTGTTTACTTTGCGGATCAATTAAAAGGCCATTATTTATTGGTGCATGGTGGATCGGATGATAATGTGCATTGGCAACAAAGTGCGGAAATGATGAGTGCTTTAATCAATGCGAATAAGCAATATGATAGTTACTATTATCCTAATAGAAATCATGGCATTTTTGGTGGAACTACTCGTGCACATTTATATAACAAAATGACTAACTTTTTAAATGAAAAGTTGAAGGGGGATGCTGTTAATTATAAT
>CAYOBX010000767.1:0-2214 GCA_964402245.1 uncultured Saprospiraceae bacterium
CGAATTTACTCAGCGGGAAGTACGCCAACATTTTAGAGTCAGTAAAACGCAGATGTTTAGGTACATCAAAGAATTAGAGGAACTCGAATACATCCAACGCTCGAGCATAGGATCAAGAAACGTCTATAAATATACCATTAGCTATTGGGATAATATTGAGAAGCTTCGAGAAGAATTACGCACACATTTATATGCTCAAATAAACACCTATACATCCAACCTTTGAAACGGTCTAGGAACAGTTATGAAACACTTAAGGAACGGTTAAGTTACTGAAAATGAATTTAAATAGGTTTAGTGTTCCAGAATTCCAAACAAAGAATAAATAAGGCATGAAAAAACTACTATTACAAAATTACAACTATCAAAATCTAATTACTGATTTTAAAGAATGGTTGGATATTTTAGGTCTCTCGTCTAGTACAGTGTACAACCTGCCCAATCACTTGCAGGAATTTTTATTTTATTTAGAAGCTCATGGATTAGATCGGTTAGCAATGATCTCCACGGAAACAATACAAAACTACTACCGATATTTACAACAAAGACCCCATCAAACTCAAAGTGGCGCATTAAGCAAAGCTTATTTAAACAAACACTTGCAGGCGTTAAAAAAGTTTAATGAATACCTCTGTCACCACGATTACCCTTGTTTTAGTGTTCCCTTCAAAAATGAAACTTCCCATAGAGAAGGCAACTTAAATATCCTAGCGCAACATGAAATACACCTCTTATTTAATGCCACCCAATACAGTCATAAATTCCCACGCTTTAGACTGCGAGATAAAGCCTTATTGGTATTGCTTTACAGCTGTGGATTGCGCAGAAATGAAGCTATGCAACTCAATGTAGATGATATCCTATTTACTAAAAATCGCATACATGTAAGGCTAGCCAAGAATTATCGGGAACGTTTTGTACCTATAAATTCTAAAAACAGCAGCTTCTTGGAAGCCTATTTGTATGAAGCGCGATCACAGTTTTACGGAGCTGCCCAAAGTGAAGCCTTGTTACTAAGCCAAAAAGGAGGACGCTTAACGGGTCAATCCATAGCCCATAGACTGCAAGCCATTATTGCCGCCGCTGCTACCCCTAATCTTCTAGAAAAACACATTACTCCACATAGCCTACGACATTCCATAGCTACGCATCTTTTAGAAAAAAACGTTTCCTTAGAACATATTAAAACCTTCTTAGGGCATCGCAGTTTAGAGAGTACCCAAATTTACACACATTTGCTTACTCATATCAATTATGCAAGCCTATAAAGACTATTTACTTACACAAGACTTCACCCAAAGTACTATTGAGAGTTACCTGGCTCAAATCCGTATTTTTATAAACTGGTCTAAGGCAAACAACACTACAGGAAGTACTATTGATTATGCTACTTGCTTGCAATACATTGCTTACTTGCATCGTAAAAACACAAGTAAAAAAACGGTGAATCACAGATTGGGAGTATTAAAAAACTACCTCAATTATTTAGTACTTGCCAAGTATCGAAGTACGAATCCTGTAGCTTCTACCACTATTAAAGGGGCTAAAAAATACCAGTACCATCATTTACTGAGCTATGAGGAATTAGAAGTCCTATACCAGAGTTATCCTACTGAAAACCTTCCTAGAAAAGACTACCTGCTTACTGCCAAGCGCAATAAAATAATATTGGGATTTATGATCTATCAAGGTTTAAGTACCACCAATCTTAAAGCTCTACAAATTGAGGATCTGGATCTGAATCAAGGTAAAGTTTACATCCGAAATCACAAGAAAAGTAATGCTCGTAGCTTGGAGTTGAAAGCTTGGCAAATCATAGCACTTTTAGAATACTGTACAGAAATCCATCCACTACTGATTCGTAAATACCCTGGCGTGGATGCTTCCAAATTGTGTATTCCTAACAATAATAGATTAAGTAATACGGTGCGCAGTATTATTAAAACACTTCAAAAAACGCATTCTCAAGTTTATAACATCCATCAAATACGTGCCAGTGTAATTACGTATTGGTTGGGCATTTACAATCTTAGAAAAGTACAATACTTAGCTGGGCATCGTTACATTAGTGCTACCGAAAAATATGTCCAAGATGATTTAGAAAATCTCCATGAGATCGTAAACCAATTGCACCCTATTAGTTAAGGGGACTCGCTATGGCTCGGATTTAATATTCATGGGATTGTTCCCTTTGGTCACCGCTCCCATTAGCTA
>CAYOBX010000768.1:0-2197 GCA_964402245.1 uncultured Saprospiraceae bacterium
AACTCACTAAGAACAAAGCATAGACTCCCCATAAAATACTTAAGCCTAATTTATCTGATTGGGTGGAATGTGCTAACTTCATCCAATTGATTAATTCACTGCTTGTGACTAGAACAATGGTAGCATGCATGATTAGATCGAAAATTTTTCGCAAATCTCTTTTTGTATAGGCTCGTCTAACATATTCGTAAGTGAGATATAAGAGGGAGGCTAATAAAATAAAACTTACATATCGGATGCTAATATTACTGGTAGTAGGCAGATAATAACTGGTGTTATCTGGGTGTAAATAATTGGTCCTCAGAGCCCTTAAGGTGTAAATTCCTTGTGTTAAAAATAAAAGGATGCCTAGTATGTTTAATCCAATATTGACCCTGCCAAATGGTTTGTTCCGCCAATAATTCAAATTCAATAAGGAAAGGATTACTAGAAAGAATAAGGTGAAATTAACCTTCCAAATATTTTTAAATTTCCATAGATCATTGTTCCAATAGGTAGGAGGATAAGTACCATCTCCTTTTTCGAAAGTTAAGCGAGAAGCAGCAATTTGCTGATCCCAATAATTGTCTATTTCTACTGTAAAGGACTTATATAAAGCGATTAATAAAATGGCTGGAATAATATAAGAGACAAATCGAATGATCCGTTTGCTATTAAAAAACACGCCTTTCTCCCGATAGGTTTGATGAATGTAATTGATGAAACCAAAGAAGGCCACAAACACGATTGAGCTTAGAAAATTCCTATTAATTAATGGGGTAATAAAATTTTCCGCTTTTGCAGAATAAGGAAGATTATATGCTGTATTCCAATCATGTACGATGCTTCCAAAAGCAATAATCATCAAAGGATAGGCTAATTTTTCATAAAAAGGAATATCTCTAGTTCGCCCTAGCCAAAAGAGTAAAGCGGCTTCTCCTACCCACATTAAGGTTACCCAATTGCCGTCTAGTTGTATGGGGATAGCAATCGTTAAAAACAATAGAACCAATCCAGTTAGGAGGTAGAATAAATTTTTGTCTCCTAAGTCTTTTTTATAAAAATAACTACTTACCACAAAATGAATCGCCGCATTTCCTAAGGTGAAAAGACCAAGAAATTCTTGACCTGTATCTATATTATCCAATAAGTTATATCCAATTCCAAAAAAAATAAATGCATTAATAAAGAGTAGTAAGAGTAAGCCATCCGTATAGCTGAATTTTTCTTTTTGAGATAATTTAAATGCTAAAAATATAGCATAAAAAGTAATAAAGAAAACGGCTAAAAAGCTAGCTGCAATTGTGAAATCTACTGGCTTGTATTCGTTGTGATACCAAACTAAAAAGATTAGCCAAGATACCGCAAAACTCACATAGTACAACCATTTCCAATTTTTCTTAAAAGCAATACTCAGTATTCCAATATTGATAATAGTCATGTAGCTAAATAAAATGCCAATATCGCCTGATTGTTGACTTAGTAAAAAAGGAACACCATATGCACCCACCAGCCCTATAAGTGCGATTACTTGGGCATTATAATTTAGAGCTGCAAAGACTGTAAAAGCTGTAAACAATACCATTAAACTAAAGGCTACCATTTGGGGTATTAATCCATAAAAGTCATAAGCGATGAAGGTAATAAAGTAAAAAATAGCCATCGCACCACTGACGAGTACGGCACTGTAATTTGTATAATTAGCTTTGAGTTTTATACCGACTCCTAGTAAAGCAATGCCTGTTACATAGCCTAGAATGATCCGAGTTAATGGACTAATTAAGTCATTTTCAATGGAATATCTTGCGCCAATCGCAACGCCAATAATGGTAATTAGTATGCCTATTTTATTTAGTAGATTTTCTCCTATAAACTTTTCAAAATCTTCTTTAATATCTGGAAATAGATCGAATGTTAGGAAACTTTTCCTAGGTTCTTCAGGTGCTGGTGGGAGGGATATATTAGCAGGCTCTTTTTCAATCAATAAGTCTATGTCCTTGACTAAAGGAGTGGCAGTATTCTCTTTAGAAGTAGTATTGTTACTGTGGCGAAGTTGGTAGATGTCTTCCCGTAAGGTTTGTATTTCTTTAGCAAACTGATCCTGCTTTCTGACTAAAAGTTCTAATTTAATCAGCAGGTGTTTGATTTGATCTTGGTTGGATGGCATTTAGTTGGTATGTAGGTTTTTGGTTTTCCCTATACCAAATTACATGCTATT
>CAYOBX010000769.1:0-2195 GCA_964402245.1 uncultured Saprospiraceae bacterium
TCTTCATCATAGCGAGCGGATAAGTCTACTGATCTCATTACATCTTATTTGGTTCTAGTAGAGATTCTATAAATTGTTCTAAACTACGATTGTTTTTAATTTTGACTTTTATTTTTTTCTTTTGAATCTTTTCAAAATCACTAGAGTAGAAGTCATATTTCTCAAGCAGTGTTCGGTTTTTTATAGCATGTTCTTTCTTGGCAAAACTTTTATTAGTAGTGCGAAGCTTCTTTAAGCATTTATTAAATGCTTCCTTAGCATTAATGGATTTTGATGTATCCTTATTTTCATAGAGTACGTGTACCCATGCATCCATTTCTTCTATGCAAACCGCATATAATAAATCCTTTATTACTTCTTTATCAGTAACCCATTCTTGAATTTTTCTAATAACATTTGTTCTTAATAATTCAGAATAATTTTCTTGATTTTTGTTAGGTCGTTGTACTTCGTATCCAGTTTCTTCACATTCTGCGGTATCAATTTGTAGAATGATCTTTCTTTCTTCTAGGAAAATATTATCTGTTAAAAGGAAACCTTTCAATTTAGTTGTCTCACAATCCTTTTTTACTAATGTCCAATTGCTGAATGCAGATTCCTTGATTGGAATTTCCTTAGATTGAGTAGTAGCGTCTATCTCAAATTCTGGACGAAGGAAAAGTAAATCGTTATCGGTATCAATTAGATTTAATCCATATAGAATATTTCTAATGACAGCGCAATCACTTCTACCTTCGGCTATAAGGCCAAATACCATGTTTAGAAAATTGTATGTTTAGAAATGTTGTGGTATAGCTCCAAGATGCCCTCGCATCCATAGTTCGGAAAGTTTTAACTGCTTTCCATTTAATTTTATATCAGGTTTTAATTGTAAGCGTTTAACTTTAGTATGTCCTTGTTTATTCCTACTGACGGTAAACAGTCGCTGCTCGTCATCATGTAAATTAAGACCATCTAAAATAGCTGGATTATGGGTAGTAATTAAAACTTGTTTATCGTTCTTTTTGGCTAGTTTAGCAATTGCTTCCATTAGATGCCTGCATAATCTTGGATTTAATGCCGTTTCGATATTATCTATGGCAAATATTTGTGGTGTTTTTTTACTAATAAAAAGGGCGAGGTAGAATAAGATATGTAAGATGCCTTCATTGGCATTTTCAGCAGAAAAGATATTATTACTTTTTTGCATGAATTTATCTTTAAAATATAATATAGAGGTGCTTAAATCTAATTTATGCCCATCTAGTTTTAGTCTGTCCTCTTTATCAATAATAATATCATCTAACCAAGAAATAAAATAAGAATGTTCGACTAATTCAGCCATTTCTTCTTTAGAGAAAGAGTTAATTAGGAGATCAAGATTTTCACCATGTATGCCTGGGATTTCTCTACTAATCGGGTTGATACCTCTTAATATTTGGGTACTTAAATTGTATATTATATAGTCTTTAATGAGAAAATTAAAAGTTGAAAGACTATCAAAAGAATTAGGTTTGTTTGTTTGGTCAATATTATCTTTTATATCAGAAAATGAGAAATCTATTTCCCAAGCAGAATCAATGTTTTTAGGAGTTTTTGCTTTTAATAATATTTTTAAGGAACCTTTATTATAATTAATATCTAATTTGATTTTATTACTCATCCTTTTATTTAAAAAAGAATTTAAAGTAATACTAGGCTTAGTTACTCTAATACCTTTTAAAGCGAGATAGTCATTTTTTAATTCTCCGTGTTTTGCTACGCTAATCATCCCTAAAGCCTCCAAGATATTAGTCTTTCCACAGCCATTTTCTCCAATAAAAACATTTACCCTTCCAAGTTCAATAGACTCTTTATAAATAGACTTAAAATTTTCAATATCTAATCTGGAAATCATGTAGTTGGCACATTAAATTAAAATTGGGTTGACAAAATTACTGTCAACCCAACTTGATGGATACAATATACAATATAAATTGTATATTCGACTGACTTTATATCAAAAAAGTAATAGAAGAATATTTAAGAGAGCCTCTACTGCTACTACTTCAATTAGTCGACTTAACTTTTATCATTGGTAAGTTTTTTTAATGATGGTTTTTTTAATGATGAATGAGAAATGATGAATGATGAATCCGGAATGTTACTAGACGTTGACTAGGATGCATTTATATCTGGTATTTTACCTCCGTGCGCTCTGTGTCTCTGTGTTCATT
>CAYOBX010000770.1:0-2190 GCA_964402245.1 uncultured Saprospiraceae bacterium
TTCGCCAATTTAATCGATATGCAGTACCCTGTTGCGTTTATTACTTGAATCTAGGACCTACAATCCTCTCAAACTGCAAAATAATTGCATAAAGGCAATATATATTTGACTGTACATTGAATAACCAACCTGTTATCCAATGATGAATTTATTTTTTAACAATTAAATTATATAAAATGGAATCAATTAAAAAATTCGAAAACATGCGAATTGAAAACATGTCAAAAATTAATGGCGGAGAAAGACAAAAAACGCACCAGGGTGGCGGCGTGGTTGTTAAAGACAAAGTAAATGGTAACGAAGTGATAACAGCCGTAGGATGGTTTGATGGGCCAAGAGATCATGGCACAACTACTCCGTAATTAAACTTTCATATTATTATGTTTGCAGGGAAATTTTTCCCTGCAAATTTCATAAATGTAAAATTTATTCTCCTCAATTTTAAAGCTTAACACCATATATTTGTTATACTAAGTTAATAACATGAAATTATATTTATTATTCAATCTAATGACTCACTTCATTATGTTAATTAAATTTCATGGAATCACAATTAATTTTGTATTTTTCAAAAAAAAATTAAAAGCATTAGTATGAAAATTTTTGCTTGTAACAAATTTCTTGTTTTCTTTGCCTTACCATTTACAGTTATCTTTTTTTCATGTTTAGTGTCACTAAATGCACAAGTAGTCTTGTCAAATACTCAGGATTATAAAAACTTTTATTTCGAAGTAAAACAAGGTCATCTCTTATACGAACAAGGGAATTATTCTGAGGCACTTTTAAGATACGAAGCTGCATCCCAAATGGTGGTTTTTGTACAAACATCATTTTTGAAGAAGTTTCTTGATACCGCTATAAAAGCAGAAAACGAACCTCTGCAGAAAAAATATGCATCTCTAATTGAGAGACAAAAAAAGACACCAGCTGAATATGCTCATTTAGGTCCTAAACTGGATAGCTTATTAGCAGAAGATCAAAGAGTCAGGACAAAAAAACAAAGACTTATTCAGTATTACTGGAAGAATCTAAACAATAAATCAGTTATGAGTTCTTCAAAATTTTTGAAAGCCAAAAAGGCTGAAGAAGAGTGGAGCAGGACAGATTCCTTAAATATTCAAATCTTGTTGTCTCTGTTTGAAGAGCATGGCTTCTTAGATGAAAGTAAAATTGGTTATGAAAGATTTAGTACTGTTTTTCTCCTTCTCCTACATTTTGATAAAGATACAAGCAACACTGTGCTTCTGCCAATATTTGATAAAGCCTTAGCAAAAGGTCAAATTACGCCGGATTCTTATGCATTAATTTTAGATCGTCATTTAGATTCATGCAAACTCCCTCAAAAATATTATGCATGGCCAATGCTAAGATCTGACCCCAAATTAAGTGAAGAAGAAATCAAACAGATTAACAATTTAAGAGAGGACATTGGCATATATAGTAGTGAAATAATCATTAGTGAGTCTAGGGGGCATTGGAGGGTGAGTTATAAATCTAGAGAATAGAAAGACATAAGGATGTTACTTATTTATCTCCATAATGTGAGTATGCGCTAACAACAATCACCGTAATTATATCATCTTCAATTTGATAAATCAATCGATGTTTCTTGTTGATTCTTCTAGAATAAAATCCATCTAAATCATGTCTTAGTTTTTCTGGTTGACCCGAACCAGTTCTAGGGTGCTCTTTTAATTCTTCTAATAAAGCTCCTAGCTTTCGAAGTAATTTTTTATCCCCAGATTTCTTATGCCTCTTTATATCTTTTACCGCTTCTGAAGTAATTCTTAAAACCTATACTCAAAAGAAAGTGGTTTGGGACATTTCTACTATTTCTTATGGTCACTATCCGCGTTAAAAAAATACGTCAATGCTCAGGCATTGCCTTATTTTTTCGCCTTGATATTGACCATAATAAAGTCGCATAATTTGCCCCAAACCAATTTCCATTGAGTATAACTCATAATCCCAATAGATCATTGATCTCTTCTGAAGAAGTTATTTCTATGTATTTACCATTTCGAGCCTGTTTAACACTCTTCTTTATTTGTTTTACCATCTTCTCGCTAAAATAGATATCATCCTTACCAATGGCCGTCAAAGCATAAGACTTATCTTTTCCTCTCTGCACAATAACTTGCGTATTCCGGTAGGTTTGACCCCCCTATTCCGATTTGGTTTGACCCCCTC
>CAYOBX010000771.1:0-2183 GCA_964402245.1 uncultured Saprospiraceae bacterium
ATTCATTTCTTTCCAGACTCCTTTAAGCGGCCGATGTATTTTGAGGCATTGAATAGCAATAATGCCTTGCAGCGGACGGAGACGATCAATAAGTTGAGTCGATCTAAAGCGAAGGGGGATATTATTATTACCTATCCAGAGGCGTTGTTTGAAAAGGTGGTTGCACCAGAGGTACTGAATAAGGAGAAGATTGATATTACTAAGGAAGAAACGATAGATGTAGATTTTATCATTGAGGTCTTGGTGAATTATGGATTTGATAGAGTGGATTTTGTGTATGAGCCAGGGCAGTTTTCTATACGGGGTGGGATTATTGATATTTTTTCTTATGGTAATGAATATCCTTATCGGGTTGAATTGTTTGATGAAGAGGTAGAGAGTATTCGGACCTTTGACCCTACGACTCAATTATCGCAGCGGAATATTACTAGCGTAACGATCATTCCTAATATTAATACGAAGTTTGAACAAGATCAGAAAGTGTCTTTGTTTAAGGTGTTGCCAGAGAAGACGGTTATTTGGTTGCGGGATTTTCAGTTGGTCTTGGATAAGTTGCAGACTTGTTTTGAAAAAGCAGAGGAGTTTGCGGAGACTTCCTTGATGTTGTTAGAGGAGGAAGATTTGCGGGCGGTGTTTAAGGATCGAGCATTTATCCGACCGAAGCAGGTGATTGATGAAATTCAATATTTTCCAATTATTAGCCTTAGTAAAAATAAGCATCCGTTTCCTATAGATCATAAAGTGGTTTTTAATACTAAACCGCAACCTAGCTTTAATAGAAATTTTCCATTGTTGATAGAAAACATGGAAGCTAACGAGAAGGATAAAATCGAAAATTATCTTTTTACGGCTAATGCAAAACAGATCGAACGTTTCTATTCCATCTTCGAGGATTTGAATGCGAAGGTAGAATTTCATCCGATTCCGCAGGCGATACATGAAGGCTTTATAGATGTGGATTTGAAATTGGCTTGCTATACCGATCATCAAATTTTTGATCGTTTCCATCGCTACAAATTAAAGAAAGGATTCACTAAGGATCAGGCGATGAATTTGAAGTTGCTACGGGAATTAAAACCTGGTGATTTCGTGACACATATAGATCATGGAGTTGGACAGTTTTCGGGTTTGGAAAAAATTACCTTGAATGAACATACCCAAGAATCTGTTCGGATAAAATATAAAAACAATGACCTGCTTTATGTAAGTATTAATTCCTTACATAAAATTGCCAAGTATACAGGTAAGGAAGGAACTGCGCCAAAGTTAAGTAAATTAGGTTCTGATACTTGGAAAAAATTAAAGAGCAAAACTAAGAAGCGAGTTAAAGATATTGCCCAAGAATTAATCAAGCTATACGCTAAACGAAAAGCTGCGCCAGGGCATGCCTTTCCACCAGATGGGTATTTGCAAACAGAGTTAGAAGCATCCTTTATATATGAAGATACACCTGATCAATTAAAGGCGACGAATGATGTGAAGGAGGATATGACCAAACCGCATCCAATGGATCGATTGATTTGTGGAGATGTGGGTTTTGGTAAAACGGAGATTGCGATTCGTGCTGCTTTTAAAACGGTGGTAGGGGGTAAGCAGGTGGCTATTCTTGTTCCAACTACGATCTTAGCCTTACAACATCATCGAACTTTTAAAGAGCGTTTAGAAAGTTTTGGCGTAACGGTAGATTATATTAATCGTTTTAGAACG
This sequence comes from uncultured Saprospiraceae bacterium, assembly GCA_964402245.1. GTDB lineage: Bacteria > Bacteroidota > Bacteroidia > Chitinophagales > Saprospiraceae > JAFMDF01. The sequence continues at coordinate 1,708 of CAYOBX010000771.1, forward strand.
ACAAAAGAGAAGAAAGAAATTTTCCAAAAACTAAAAGATGGAAAAATTGATATTGTTATTGGTACGCATGGTTTATTAAATAAGGATGTTGGGTTTAAAGATTTAGGATTATTGGTGGTAGATGAAGAGCAGAAATTTGGGGTGAGTGCTAAAGAGAAATTGAGAAATCTAAAAGTGAATGTAGATACATTGACCCTTACCGCCACGCCAATTCCTAGGACTTTACAATTTTCTTTAATGGCAGCTAGGGATTTATCGGTTATTCGTACTCCTCCACCTAACCGTCAGCCTATCCATACGGAGGTTCGTGTATTTAGCGAGGATTTGATTAAGGAATCTATTTACTATGAAACGAATCGAGGAGGACAAGTTTTCTTTGTGCATAATCGAGTGAAGAGTTTGCCGGATATTGCAGCGATGGTTCGTAGAATGTGTCCTGATGTAGAGATTGCGATGGCACATGGACAGATGGAATC
>CAYOBX010000772.1:0-2173 GCA_964402245.1 uncultured Saprospiraceae bacterium
AATATAGCAGAGAATTTTATGATACGGAAGAATTTATGTTTCCTGGCTCTTTTGAGTTGGATGGTACAATAGAAGGTGCTTTGAGAGCAGGATTGGAGCTATACAATTGAGTTTAGTTATTGATTTTATAATAACGTCATTAAGTAATTGCGCAATAGTATATAAATTATTTTGATTTGAAATGTAGTACGATTAAATTTTAATTCGGGCAGGTATGCCCGAATTAAACAAGAGATGCTTGATAAGCCATTTCGATTTACTTTAAAAATGGGCAAGAAGAGTTAGTTCGCATTGCTACTATCTAAAACAACCAAAGGCGATAATACTTCACAAACAAGATATAAGCCTGTCAAGTAATGATACATTTTTACATTTAAACGTAATTGCGCAATAGCAGCTATAATTTTATCTTCTTACCTTTTTGTTTATTTTTTTTACTCAATTGTAATTTTCTGAGTATAAAAACTAAAACATACCTTTCATTTAAATGAAATTGAAAATCACCACCACAGAGTCCCTTTTGTTGTTGTTTTATTCTTTTTATTTCTTTTAATACTTTTATAGCCCCACAACTACTTAATAATCAATTAGTTACAAGCTTAACTATGAGAGATTTGGAACAAACTATGAGGTTTTTGGAAGATTGTATGAGAGATTTGGAACAAACTATGAGAAAAATGGAAGATAACTATGAGAGATTTGGAAAAGATTACGTAGATTAGTGCCGAATTATGAGAGATTTGGAAAAGGTTTGCTACTTTTAATGCTTATGTCTTCCAAATTGCTCATAGTTTAACTAAATAAAAGCTACTTCTTAGCAGTATGTTCCAAATTACTCATATTACCAAACAGCTATGTCGAAAATTAAAAGAAAACCAAACAAAGGCATTACACTCATCAAAAAAGCTAATAACTTAATTGAATCAAGGTACAAGTTTGACCAATGGGAAACTAGAATGTTTCTTTCTGTCATTAAGCAAATAAGAAAAGATGATACTGAATTTAGAACCTACCGAATATGGTACAAGGATGTTATTAAGACTTTTGGATTAAAATCTGGCGACTCCTATGAGCTCTTAAGAAAGGGAGCAAAGAGCCTGATGGGGAAATCCTTTTTTGTGGCTTATGAAACAGACGAGGGAATTTCTAGAGAGACACAATATCATATTCTGCGCAAGATAGACTATATGCAGGAAGGGCATGCTGGTGAACAGGTAGCCAATAATGAATATATAGACGTGGTAGTGGAGCAAGATATGAAACCATTTTTGTTACAGCTGCAAAAGAATTTTACCACTTATGATATCAAGAACATTGTAAAGCTCGCTGTTTATCCAATGCGAGTCTATGAATTACTAAAACAGTATCAGAGTATCGGACGCAGAAAACTAGGTGTTGAAGAGATAAAAATCATGTTTGAGGTAACAGAAAGATATAAATTGTTTGGCGATTTCTTTCGTTGGGTCATTAAACCTTCTGTAAGGGACATCAATAAATATACAGACTTGATGGTTACAGAAGTCAATAAAATTAAGACAGGGCGTAAAGTAACGGCTTTAGAGTTCATTTTTCATGGTAAGACTGAATCTGCAGTTAAACAAATAAGAGGTATAACATCGAAAGCACCCTTAACTATTAACCTCGGAAAGCAATCTAAAAAGATAGATGCAATTGGAGCACCTGTTGTTGAGCAATTAGAAGAAAACGAGAAGGATAAAATGTTTAAAGAATTCCACAGAGACATCGTACAGCGGTTTGGGGTGACGCCTACGGTCTTTATAAAGTTATTAGATGAATATAGTCAAGAACAAATTAAACAAGCTGTAGAGGTCACGAATAGGGCTAAATTCAATCAACAGATTAAATCCACATTAGCAGGTTTCTTTATCTATGCTTTGAAGAATGGATATACTGATGAGAAGATAGAAGCTAAGAAGCGAAAGCAAAAAGAAATGGAGGCGGTAACCTATAAAAAAGAATTGGCTGCTTTGGAACAGCAAAAAGCAAAAAGTATTAATGAAAAGATTAAGGAGGTAACGGCTGCAAAGCCCGCTATAACGACCCAAGCTATTTCTCTTTTAAGTCAAAATGCTGATTTAAAACCTAGAATAGTTGCGAAAGAAAAAGAATTGAATCGAACTTTAGTTGTGGAAGATTATAGAAAAGACCCTAC
>CAYOBX010000773.1:0-2173 GCA_964402245.1 uncultured Saprospiraceae bacterium
CAAAAATAGATAAGGAGGTAAGGTATTTAGTGAATGTATTTTTGCCAGAATCAACGGAAGATTCTTAGCTTGTGGTAGACTTAATTTAATCTAACAGTCATTTGTTTAGTAGCATTAATAACCTTTTCTAAGGTCTGAATTTTGGCTTTACTTGCTTGAAACGTGATAGTGGTTCTTTCGCCATTTTGAGTGAATATTCCTTGGTTTAACTCGAGACCTAAAAATCATTGGAAGTGTAGTTGTAATTCGGCTACATTTTCGGTTGGTAGTTCAATCTGACAGTTGGCGAGTTGGGCATTATATTTATGATAGCTGATGATGATTTGTGTCATGAAAATATATTGGTTATTGAATAGCTGGTATTCAATAACCAATAAAGGAATTATTATAGAGAATAGCAATACCTTATTCTTTTATTTTATAGACTTATTAGCTAATTTTTGCAACTTTTTAATGGTTTGAGACCTAGCCAAAATAGGATATTGGAAATCATAAGCCTCTTTTAAAAACTTTCTTCTTTCTTCCATATTGAGCACATCCCATTGGATAAGCATAGCGTCTAAGAATTCTAAATTGTTTAAAATAGTTAAATCTAAAACGCTTGCATAATCTCTTTGATTTCTATCTGTAGGTTTATCTGTATTTCGTTTACGCCATTCAGCAGCAGATTGACCAAAGATAATTTCATTTATCATATCAGCCTCGGCGGCAAAAGGCAATCTTTTTTTATAGGGTTGGGGGTGAGTTAGTAGCCTTTCATCTACTCCTGATAAGACAGAACTGACTAGCAGGGAATAGTTGCCAGCCGTTAGGAATCGTTTTATATTGAAAGGGTCTCCTAATCTTAACGATTCTTCTTCTTTCAATCGTTGAAATTCTTTGATTAGATAAATTTGAAATTTTGGACTTAACCAATAACAAAAATTAATGGCAATATCAGCGTGTGCAAAAGTACCCCCATGTCTTCCCCCAGAAGATACAATTCCTTGTGCTTTAGTTAATCCAATCCACTTAGAAGGAGTCATGGAAAAATTGTTTTTAGCCGACATAGCTAATAACGTGTCCAAATGGACACGGTTAGAATTTGGGAAATGAATTTCTTCCCATTCATAAAGATATTGAATGGTATTCGTATTTTTCATCCAACTACGAATTATAAATCGTGGCTCGTCTGTGGATTTTTTTGCAATATCAGTTAGAGAAATAAAGTCATTACCATTATCTTTCTTTACTCGGACTTCTAAGCCATCTACTTTGATTTTATTCTTTGCCATAAATTACCTAATTGAAACTTTGAATGCATGCGTTTTTTATCAAAACCTAACATGATGAATTTAAGTAAGTCCGTTATCACAAAGATAGTAAAGATTTACCTTATTTCTGTTTAGTCTGCATATCCAAAGGGTCAATAGCCACACCCTCAAAGTGGACCTCATAATGCAAATGAGATGCCGTACTTTTCCCCGTATTGCCCACCAAACCAATTTTTTCTCCTGCTTTCACCCTTTGCCTTTCCCGAATGAAAAAATTGCCTAAATGAAAATATTGGGTCTGAAACCCCAAGGCATGATTTATAATGATAAAAAGCCCTCTTTTTTTATCATAGTCTAGCGTTTCAATAATGCCATCCGCAGTAGCATAAACCGCAGCTGTAGTAGAAATGGTTGCTATATCAATACCTTCATGAAAGGTTGAATCTTGAGTGATGGGGTCAATGCGCCAACCATATTCAGATGAAATATATTTAAAGTCAGCTTTGCGAATAGGGTGGAGTAGAGGCAGTTGAGTAGGTAGCGTATCTTTATTAGGAAAGGCTATAGTAGCACAGAGGAAAATCAGTTTAATCATAGTCGGATAGTCTTAACGTATTTTATGCCCACCCTTCTGTGAACGGTTCACCCGTACGGGCTCATGTTGTCGAATAGGTTTCTGAATTTTTAGCTGGAGTAGATTTTCATCTAAAGTTATTTTGAGTTTTGGCGTAGTAATTATGCCTTCATTGAGAAGTTGTATTTTTTGAATATCATTTAATTCTAAGTCGTTAATTTGGGTAGGAATCTGGTCTAGGGTTAATGCTTGATTTTGAAAAATTTGGATATAGTCTTTTTGTATTTTAATAGTTTTCTTTTTTCCCTTCAGTAGTAAGACCTCGTTATTTTGTAGTAGATGAATT
>CAYOBX010000774.1:0-2165 GCA_964402245.1 uncultured Saprospiraceae bacterium
AATGGTGGAGTTATTTTTTTGTCGTTACTTAACATCTTATGAATCCTGTTCTGACACTAGTCAAAATTGAGAACTTAATTTCACTTACTCAACACAAGACTTAACCTAACAACATATCGCTGATCTTTTTCAAAAATATCTAAATGGTGTTTATTAGGATAAAGTAGGGCTAGTCGTTTTTTGACATTAGCAATACCAATTCCTCCTTTAGAACTAGGTTTATCTGCATCTACTGTATTTTCTACTTCAAAATGTAATTGTTCTTCTTTAAGCCTAATCGAAATGTTTATTTGGTTTTTTGTCCCATCATCGTCATTGCTAACATACTTAAAAGCATTTTCTAAAAAAGGGGTAAACAATAATGGGGAAATATTTTCTGATCTAATTGAATTTGGTAAGGATAACTGAATAGTTGCATCCTCTCCTTTCCGTACTTTTTCCATCTCTACATATGCCTTAATATGTTCCAACTCCTTTATTAAAGGTATAAAATCATCTTGGCATTCATACAATTGATAACGTAATAGATCTGAAAATTTTAATAGGGTAGATTTGGCAATATCAGGCTTATCATCAATTAAAAAGAAGACGCTATTGATCCCATTAAATAAGAAGTGCGGATTGATTTGGGCTTTTAGGAATTTGAGTTCTGCCTTGAGCTTTTCTTGTTCTAAGGTTTTTTGGATTTCCTTATTTCTTTCAAATTCAAAAAAGAAGATTAAAGCAAATGATAGGATGTACCAAGCTAAGTGTATGAAAATATTGATGATGGACCAATCTATTATAATGCCCCATCTAGGCAGATCTTCGACTCCTCCCTCAATAGCAATGGCATCTAATCGATCTACAATATCAAGTTTAAAAACTAAAGAATAATCTACAGAAGCTTCTATAACAGATGTGCTTATTATTAAAAGAGCGACTGCCAGCGAGTAAGACACCCATATTTTTTTGCGATAAGGATATAATATTAGGGCATTCACATACACAACAAGTCCATTAAAGAAATTTCCCCATAGCATACTAGGATAAAACGTCCCATCTCCTGTATTAAAGGGTGGGAAATTCCACTCGAAATAATAGCCTACAAATAATACTACTGCCCAAAAGAGTAGATTGATGAATACTAAGCCAATTTTTGTGAGTATTGTCATATCAAGTTATGCTTCTTAAATAATTCTTCCAACTTTCTTCCAAATAGACTTTCCCCTAGGCTTCCTCCAATTATTAATAAAGAAGTTGTCCATATTAATGTGTTGAATTTACTACTATCTCCATTTAGTATAGCCCAAATTATTTTTCTATTCATGATTAAAGAGACGAAAATTCCTGTCCTGATCCCATTTCTTAATATAGCTTTTATTCTTTCTTTTTTATTGGGCTGTTTTATTATTTGATTTGGTTCTTTCATGATTTTTGGATACTAAAATCTTTAATTTTCTAATTCATCAACTATCTTATCAAAAAATACATTGGAGGAATTATCTAATAGTACGATACAAGTTTTCTTTTTCGTATTTCGAAGAATGATAGTTCTTGCCCCAAGCCAAGCCCCATTATGCCATATCCCATTATCTTTAATCAACCACCCGAAGCCATAGTCAGATAGTTTACCATTATTCAAAACTGGTTTTTTGAAGGCTTCTTCCAAGTTGGATGGACTTAAGAGGGAATTCTTATACCAAAATTGATCCCATATCAACATATCTTGGGAAGAGCTAAAGACAGCACCATCCCCAGCAATACCATCGAGAAAAGTTGGTTTTATGGAAGCTACTATTCCTTCAAAATTTTCAAAATCGTCTGCTTTGTTAGAAAAAGTAGGCTCTTTTGATTTTAGATTCCATACCCTTGTATTTTCCATTCCTAACGGTTTAAACAATTCGTTTTGCATAAACGCTTCAAAAGACAGTTCAGAGATAATTTCAATTAGTCGGGCGAGAATGATGTAATTGGTATTAGAGTATTGAAATATTTCATTAGGAACGTATTCGGCTTTCCTATTCTCTTTAATAATTAAATCAAGAGCAATTTGATTGGTCAAGAGGGGTATATTTTCCTCATTGATTTCTGCCAGTTCCATATAAATATTAGGCACACCTGATGTTTGATTCAATAAATGCCTAATCGTTACTTCTTTATAGGGAAATGCTTTAATGTACTTT
>CAYOBX010000775.1:0-2157 GCA_964402245.1 uncultured Saprospiraceae bacterium
CTGATAGCCCTGTATACTTAGCAATCAAAGCAATAGACATTCCATCTTTTTTCATTTTGCAAGCAGTTTTTATTTTTTCTTTTTGTTGTCCCTCTTCTCGTCCTTCTTCGAAACCCTCTTCCCTACCTTCTTTCAGTCCTTCCTCTTTAGCTGTATCCAATATATCTTTTTCTCGATGCAGATTAATGAGGTATCGATCATAGCGTTTTCGCTCTACTTCGCTCATATTTAAAAAAGCTAATTTTTGTGCTGCTTTATCAATATTTTTAGCAGTTGACCCCTCTTTAACTTCATCATTTTTGATTAAATAAATCCATTCATCTATTTTCTTTTTTATGATGTTAGAATATTTCTCAACTCGAATTAAATAGTATTCTGGAAAGATATTTTTATCCTGTAACTGAATAACTTTCTGCCCATTCAATATTTTTTCTTCTTTTCGTTTAATAATCAAAGGCTTACCGTCATTCATGCCAATAAAAGAGGTTGTACCATGATAGAGATAGTCATCGCCTCTCCCAAGATTAAAGAATAAGATGCTAACAGAAATAATTTTATGAATCTCCTTATAGTTTTTACCGAGACCAATATTGTCTACAATAGATTTACTAGTACCAAAGAGTAAGCGTTCTAAATAATCCGCTTCTCTAGTAGTTTGTACTTCAATGATAATTCTTCGATCTTGCTTATCTTTTACTAAGATATCTACTCGATTAAATTTTTCATCTTCCTCTGTTTGTTGTCCTTCCTCTCCTAATAATTCTATGATTTCTATCGACTCATCTTCTAGCAAGGCGCCTAAGAATCCTTCCAATACATCGAAGTTAGCTTTATCTCTGAGTAAAGATTTAATCGCCCAATCAAAACGAATTAATTTTTTTGATGAATGTGCCATTTTTTGGTTGTTTATATTCAAAGATACGATATAAATTGCTACTTAATACTTCGGCCCTGTGGGTATTACAGGGCCGAAGCTACGCTCCTTGATTTGCATTAAAAATCATTCTGCTACAGACAGGGCCGAGGCTAAAGCCCCTATTTTGTCAATTTCAAAAGATGTGGGGTATCAATAGAACTTTCCGCTACCCCGTAATTTAATCTTTTGACAAATTCCGTGATTTCAAGTGTAGGCTAAGGGGATACTTTTTCTATCTCCTTCTTTTTCAACACTTAAGGAAGGGGATATCTCAAAGAACCAATAGAAAACCCCAAAAATGGTATCTTTGTATAAAGCTAGAGCCTGCTATATGAAAAAACTACCAATTAGTATACAAACTTTTGAAAATATCATCCAAGGAGAGATGATATATGTGGATAAAACGGAATTTATTTATAACCTGGCTCATAAGGGGAAATACTATTTCTTTGCCCGCCCTCGTCGCTTTGGTAAATCCCTATTGCTGACTACCTTAAAATCTTTTTTTTTAGGCAAAAAAGAATTATTCAAGGATTTATATATTTATGATAAGGAAAAAGATTGGACTTTTTATCCAGTTATTCATATCGATTATTCTTTAGTCGATTATTCTACTAGCTTAGAAATATTCAATATTTCTCTATTAGAAAACCTGCAAACCATCGCTAGAGACTATGAGCTCGAACTTGAAAATACAGTTATTGCCAATGCTTTTAAAGAATTAATTTTAGCCTTATCCAAAAAATATAATAAAAAAGTGGTTGTCTTAGTCGATGAGTATGATAAACCATTAGTAGATACGCTGACAAATGAACAAAAATTTGCAGAAAATCGAAATGTGCTACGTAATTTATATGGTACGATGAAAGGTTTGGATGGACATCTACGATTTGTCATGTTGACAGGGGTCAGTCGTTTTTCCAAAGTAAGTGTTTTTTCAGGCATGAATAATTTGGATGATATATCTATGAACAAGGAGTATAGTACCTTGGTGGGTTTTACTCAATCTGAATTAGAAACGTATTTTAAAGCACATTTAGAAAAACTAGCAGCAACTTTTTCCCTATCTATCCCAGAATTATTACCAAGTGTAAAGGAATGGTATAATGGTTTTTCTTTTGACGGCATCCATAAATTATATAATCCTTTTTCTATTTTAAAATTATTTACAGAGTTTGAATTTAGAAATTATTGGTTTTCTACAGGCACGCCTACTTTTTTAATTGATTTGATCAAAGAAC
>CAYOBX010000776.1:0-2155 GCA_964402245.1 uncultured Saprospiraceae bacterium
TAGATTTTCGTTATGCAGTTCTTCTCTTTTGATGGCTTGATGCCACTGAACAAAATAGTAAAATCCTATCAGAAATAACAGAAACAAAAGCACACCTGCACCTACGTGTATAGAGGCACCGAGTAGACTAGATAGCACTAAAAATATAAAAAAGAGGATAAGTCTTACGAAGGAATATGTATTGTACTTGGCATGTAGCTGGCTGGCGCTGGCGCTGTACTTTTCTATGCGTTTTTGGTATTCTTTTTCTAAGGATTCGATACTCATATCTTATACTAATCTTTCAAGAGCAAAGATACTTTTAATTTAGATGTCAATGAGCAGAACAGTTATTCTCTGTTTGTAATCCATTCTTCAAATTGACTCTATATATACTCAATGGAAATTAGCTTGGGATAAATTATGCGACTTTATTGAGGTCGATATCAAGGTATGAGTGTAGAAATGTGAAGCAGTCAAGACCCAGTGGGTCTTGGGGATGAAACGAACCGCTAGCGGGTGGGCTGTCCATGCGATGCCTTAGCACGCCATCAAGATGTCGCACAGGCATTGGCGAAGTTTTTTAACGAAGATAGTGGCCAAAAGAAAAAGCAAAAATGTCCCAAACCACTTTCTTTTGAGTATACCTATATAATTGAAGTCACACTACTACCTAAATCCTTTAAACCTCCACAATATGTTATCATCATCTTTAAAAGCAATAAGACCACAACTTTGATTGTAAAAAATTTCATCATCGGGTTGAGTGGTAAAATAAACATCATTATAAGTCTCTCCCAAAATGGTTTTTGAGCCATAGAAATTATAATGAACTGTTGTAAGATTCGAATCCTCATTTATTACAATCAATATCATGCGATCATACTGAAGCTCATTAACTTTTCTCCTAACTTCTAAGAAATCAGAGGTACGTTCAAGTCTTGCACTTGGGGCTAGGCTAACCTTAAAATGGATATCAAACTGTTCATTTACCAAGTCTAATTCCATAAACTCGTCTATTGATTCATATGTCATACCAGTTGAACAATCTGTCGTCGGATCAAACCGTTCTCTATTTTGTTGTTTGTGAACCAAGTTCCTAACTTCAAAAACTGTTTCATTTCCAAGCTCATTTGTGTATATTAATTCATTAACTGCATCACAGGTAAACCATAAGAATTCTTTAGATTTCTCCAATAGATCTATTTCCCCTATATCGATATGGCACTCAGAAGCATTTATGCTTTGGATATCAAATGTACTCGGGGTGAAATCAGCTGGATTACAATCAGGCACAGAAACATTACAAGTTTCGTATCCCATGACTAGAATTGGTTCTAACTCCGCCTCTCCACAGCTAAAAAATAATATTATAAATGACGAGTAAATTAAACTTCTGGTTAGCATCTTTAATTTTTTAGTTAGTCTATGTTAAATTGTTTTTACAGAAAACAATATTTCCCTACTACAGTGAATATTTTTGTTTTGAAGTATCTAAAGATAAGAAAAATACCTATATATCCAAAATACTTTTATAAAATTCACTCCTTCATGTGTTTTATGCATCAAGAAATTAAGATAAACACAGAAGAAGACAATATGCACCTTTTCATAGAACAAATTCATTGTTTAAAACTTATTTAAATAAAAAATAACATGGCAACAATTAGACTTGGAGATACTGCTCCAAATTTTACAGCACAAAGTACGGAAGGAGAAATCAATTTTCATGACTGGCTCGGGGAGGGCTGGGGAGTACTTTTCTCTCATCCTGCTGATTACACTCCTATATGCACTACTGAATTGGGTACTGTAGCAAAGTACAAAGATAGATTTGCTGCGCGTAAGTGTAAGGTCGCAGCTTTGAGTGTGGATCCTTTAGCAGAGCATCATGGATGGATTAAAGACATCAATGAGACTCAAAACACTACAGTGAACTTTCCTATTATCGCTGATGAGAATAGAAAGGTGGCGGAAGCCTATGACATGATTCATCCTAATGCGGATGCGAAAGCAACCGTGCGAAGTGTATTTGTGATCGGTCCAGACAAAAAAATAAAACTTACAATTACTTATCCTCCCTCCACAGGGCGAAATTTTGATGAGTTGATTAGAGTAATAGATTCTCTTCAGCTAACTGCTTATAAAAAATTGGCTACTCCTGCGAATTGGAATA
>CAYOBX010000777.1:0-2146 GCA_964402245.1 uncultured Saprospiraceae bacterium
GTTGTCTATGAAAATATCCATATGCAAAAATGGGGCATCTTTGAAAACTACTTCAAAGCAGGTAATTATCTTCAAACTAAAGATCCAAATAGTTTTGCTAAAGTAAAATATTATGATTTAGAGATAAATCATTAGACTGTTTGATGAATATTTAATAAAATAATAGAATATGTAAACATATGAATATCAATTGATTGAATCATTATATCGTAAATGCTCAATACATTACCTCATTGTCAGAACAGGATTAAGGCATAGCTAGCTATTAAGTAGGAATCTTATTCATCTTAATATCTTTTAAATCATATCTTTTAAATCCTGTTCTGATACTGTATTGAGAATTTACATTTTACCATTATTTTTATCCCGCTTAAAACCCCATATTTTTATTATCAAAACTTTACCAGTGTTAATTTGGTCAACCAATTTATTAGTCTACATTTATGTAAAATATAATTGGTCAACCAATTTAATATAAAAATTTATTGAATTTAATTTGGTCAACCAATTTATTATTCTACCTTTGTTAAAAATATAATTGGTCAACCAATTAAATTGCGATTGAAACGATAAAATAATCTATGATTCAGAATTCAAAAGAGACGAAGGTGGAAACACCTGTAGATAAGATTATAAAGCAGTTAAGGACATTAATTAGTTCTGGAGAATTAAAGCCGGGAGATCGTTTACCTTCCGAACGAAAATTAGCAGAACGTTTTAATGTAAGTCGAACACAAGTACGGGACGCCATTGCAAAATTAGAATTCTATGGTATCCTAAAAACATTACCTCAAAGTGGCACCTTTGTAGAAGGATTAGGTATTACCGCCATAGAAGGACTAATAACAGATCTATTGAAATTAGAAAATAGTGACTTCAATTCTTTGGTAGAAACAAGAGTTTTGTTAGAAACGGAGGCGGCAAGATTAGCAGCAGAAAGAAGAACTACTGATGACATCATTATGATGAAAACTGCCTTAGATGCCTATGAAGCCAAAGTGAAAAAAGGATTACCAGCTGTAGAAGAAGATTTACTATTTCACTTGAAAATTGCAGAAGCAGGAAAGAATAATGTATTGAAATCCTTGATGTTGGTTATTACGCCAGACATTGTTAAGAATTTCACGAAACTAGACGTTTGTAAAGATGGTCGATTTTACCGCTCCTTAGAAGAACATAAAATTTTACTAGAACATATCGTCAATCGAGAACCAGAATTAGCTGCAAAAGCTATGGAGGATCACTTGAAAGATGTGATCGATTATAGCAAGACTTTAAAAAAAGAGGGAACAATATACTAATATATTGTTAGCCTCCTTCTCTCACAACTTCTGATTTTTAGCTGACCTTTTCCTCAGTTGTAAGAATCTACAAATTTCAACTAGATGATTAAGTAGGCAACCAAAGGGTATTCCTTTGGCTAGACCTTTCTATGCTAAATAATCAAGAAGTTATATGTTTAATGAAGCTCATCGTATTTAATGGGCTTATTTACTCAATAATATTTAAATGAAATTATGATGGAAAAATTAACAAGAAAATCGTTTGGTAGCTCACTAGGGCGATGCCTTTCAATTTTGATGTTGCTTTTGCCTTTGTTTTTAAGCGAGGCCTCGTATGCAAATGTTACGAATGAAGCAAGAACAGTGTCTGGTACTATTACTGATGCTGCTGATGGAACACCTTTAATAGGTGTCAATGTACTGATAAAAGGGACTGGTAATGGAACAGTTACTGACTTTGATGGGAATTATTCTATTGATGCGGAAGACACGGATGTTTTAGTATTTAGTTACACGGGTTATACAGATATAGAGGTGGAAGTTGGCAATCAAACAACGATTGATTTAGCACTAGGTGTAGATGTAGCCCAATTAGATGAAGTAGTGGTTGTAGGGTATGGTACCCGTAAGAAGTCACACAATACAGGTGCCATTGCAAAGGTTGGTGGCGATGAAGTGGCAGCTATTCAATCAGCTCGTGTGGATGATGCCTTAGCAGGTAAGCTATCTGGTGTTTTAATTCAAAATCAAGATGGTGCACCTGGTGCAGCTCCAAAGATTCAAATTAGAGCAGCTTCTTCTATTTCAGGTGACTCCAATCCATTAATTGTTGTGGATGGGTATCCGATTTCAGGAAGTTTAGC
>CAYOBX010000778.1:0-2144 GCA_964402245.1 uncultured Saprospiraceae bacterium
CTGATTACGGAATAAATTCCGTGTTACTGATTACGGAATGAATTCCGTGTTACTGCTACGGAATAAATTCCGTGCTACATTACTTAAAAACCCTTTTCTTTGTAAGAATAAAATGAGACAGTTGTTTTCTCGTTTTATATAGGGCATTTAAAGGAAAAAAATCTAAATAAAAACGATTTCTAAGGTATAGTTGTTTTAGAAATTGCTAAGAAATCAAATATTCTTTAAAAAAGAATGGTTTTTATTCCTTCCTTAGGGAAAAGTCAAAAATAAAATGGACCGTTAAAATCATAGCTATTTTTAATTTTAATTTACATTTTAATTTTAATTCCTCACCAAGGGTACATTATCAATAAAAAAAACACTCTTTAATGAAGGCTCAAACATATACGGACAAAGAGTTAATAGCAGCTATCAAAAGTGGTAGTGCCAAAAGACAAGAGGCGATCCGATATTTATATCAAGATGCTTCTTTGAAAGGTAAAATTATTCAGTTTGTAAGCCGAAATAGCGGAAATTACCAAGATGGAGAGGATATGTTTCACGAGGGTATCATCGTACTAGACCGAAACATACGCCAGGATAAATTTAAAGAGGAGACCTCTATCCAAGGGTATTTATATTCTATTTGCCGTTTTTTATGGATGAATCAAATCCGTAAACAAGGCAAAGTAACCTTGACAGAAGACAACTTAGAAATGGATTCTTCGGATCAAGCAACTCCAGAAGATCTGATGTTCACAGCAGAACAGAAAGAAATTCTAAATTCCTTGGTAGATCAGCTAGGGGATAGATGCAAAAAGATCCTAGAATTATGGAAATTATCCTATTCAATGGAAGAAATTGCAAATGAACTTGGATTTAGTAGTGCAGCAATGGCCAGAAAAAATAAATACAGATGCCACAAATCACTATTAGAGATTATCCAGAAACATCCAAAATTAGTCAAATCACTTAAAGAGTAAGATATGGAAGCGCAATTATTTGATAAAATAGAAGACTACTTAGCAGGAACAATGAGCAGAACGGATGCCACTGCTTTTGCTACAGAGATTGCAGCAGATGCTTCCCTTGCTGCTATGGTGAGAGATTATCAGGTTGCACAAGGTGCAATAGAGCTATTGATCGAAAATGACCTAAGAGCAGAATTAGATTTATTACGAACAGAAGCGAACTTCAATAATATAGAAGCTTACTTAGGAGGAAATTTAAGCGACTCCACAGAGCAAGCTAGAATGGAAGAAAGGGGAGATCTTGCAAGTACAGTAGAAGCGTACGGAGTAGGAGAAGATGCAGTAGAAATGCTAATAGAAAATAACTTAAGAGCAGAATTAAAACATCTACAATCAGAATCGATAGCTGCGAAGGTAGTACCAATGGCTCCTAAGGAAAGAAAATTGACAGTAGCTACTAAGCAACCAGCAAAGCGACGAAATTTATTTTCTAATTTAGCAGCAGCAGCGAGTGTTGCCTTATTACTAGGATTTTTCACTTTTCAACATTCCGCTACTTCTACGGAAAATTTATTAGCAGAGCATAGTACTTTCATGATGCCAGAAGCTAATCGTTCTGGTGATGTAACAGCAATACATCCCCTAGCTATTGGAATGGAAGCACAGAGAAAGGAAGACTATACAACGGCAATCAATTTTTATAAAAATATTCCAGCAGATAATATTCGTTTTAATGAGGTGCAGTTTTTATTAGGACATACTTATTATGAAAACGAATCTTATTCAGAAGCTATCAATCAGTTTGGGAAAGTAGTGGCAACTGGAGATATAAGATACCAAGAACAAGCAGAATTTTATCAATTGTTATCCTATGTCGGAAACGATCAACAGGAAACTGACTTTGATACTTTAATGAATAAAATACTTGCTGATCCAGCACATAATTACCACCAAAAAGCAAAAGATTTGAACTCAGGTTTGAATAATTGGTTACGCCAATTGTTACACTAGTAGAGACCACCTAGCATTGCTAGGTCTCTACGCCCAAGCAAAGGCGTAAAAAACGAGTATAAAGCTCCTACTTACTGAAAGGTAAATAGGGGCTTTTTTTGTGTGTGCCTCGAATAGGCATCTATTTTTATCTTATCAAAGATAATAAAATATCCTCACAAAAGAGTGAGGACTCTAGGG
>CAYOBX010000779.1:0-2141 GCA_964402245.1 uncultured Saprospiraceae bacterium
ATTTATTTAAAATTGGTAACTGACTAGGAGTCAGGTGACAGGGGTCAGGAGTCAGGAGTCAGCGTATTTTGCGTAATGGAAAGCATAATTCCTTTGAATCAGAGCCGAAATAGTTCTCTTTTTACGACATTCCACCTGACCCCTGACTCCTCGCTAGTTATATTATTCCATCCCTTCCAAATCAGCCAATAATTTATCCAATGCCTGTCGATCATGCAACTTCCCATCTCGAATAACTGCATTAATGCTTTTCGTATTCCTGATATTTTCTAAAGGATTTTTGTCGAGGAGTAATAAATCCGCTAACATACCTTCTTGTACTAAACCTAGCTCTTTATCTAAACTAAAATACTGAGCGGGTTTTAATGTAGCGGCTTCAATCGCCTCCAAGGGTGTCAATCCTCCTTTCACTAACAAGGCTAATTCTTCATGCAAACTATAGCCTGGTGTTAGATAAAATATTGGGCAATCTGTTCCAGCCATAATATCTACATTAGCTTCTTTTAAATGACTAATCATTTCAAAAGACCAATTTGTATAGGCTTTGGTATCTTCTGGTATGTCCGTTTCTCCAAATTTATTTGAATTTTCTATCCATGTTTTTTGGACGGAATTAGGTAAATATTTATAGCTGTCTTGCCAATCTTCCCGCAAGAAGAAACGCTCTGCGGAAACCGTCATAATAGATAGAGTAGGAACTTGCCAAGTTTCATTCTCTGCCAGTACTTTTAGTACTGCTGCACGGCGAGTAGCATCTTGGTTGGCTACTGCATGACCTCGTTGGGCAGTATGAATATTTCTTCTTAAAGTACTTCCTATTTTTTCTTTTCCCTCGAAGAGCATTTTCTTACGAGTCGCTTTTAGCACTTCCCAATCACTAGAACAGGCAAACTCTAAATTACGCATATGCTCCATACTATTTAGGCCTAAATTAGAAGCTTCTATTACATCCATACTAAGGGGGACATGTCCAGTGACTACTTTGCCTGCTTCATTGGCACGAGCCATCATCGAAGAGAAAACCTCAGGAGACAACATTTCATAGACCTTTAATAGGTCTACATCTGCTGCTAACATTTTATCTACTAATTTTTCTCCTTCTTCAATAGTGCCTGCCCCTACCCCTAAATGTGGATTCGTATCTGTACTGCCATCATATACAGTGGGTACACCATCTAGCAATGGTCCAGCAATCATTACTCGTGGCGTATTTTTCGGATCTTTTCTTGCTTTTGCTCGCTCAGGTGTTACCAGATGCAATTGTCCTCCAGTATCTCTAATACTGGTAATTCCATGTGCTATAAATAAGGGAAACATTGATGGTGTCAACTCTTTTATAAAAGATAAATGAACATGTGCATCCCAAAGTCCAGGCAATAAATATCTTCCTTGACCATCTATAGTGGTTTGACTATTCAGTTTAAACGGTAGATTATTCGCTGATACATTTTTTATAATCTTATTGTCTTTTATTACTACCGTTCTATTGGTTTGTAATCCATTTTTTGCATCAATGACATTTACATTGTTAATAACAAGATCACTACTTATAGTTGGTAGCGTCGTTATTTTCTGAGCGGTTTGGCAACTACTAATACTCAATAATGCAATCAGTAAAAATAGAAAGGTGCTTAGAATAGAGGATATCTTCCAAGATTTTTTTACTTGGATAGTACTAAAAGTAGGAGGTATCATATGTGAATTTATGCTTGATAAAATTGAAGTTGTCTAGAGTTATTCTGATGACTTGTAAACAAGCCATCAGAATAACTTTAGACAACTTCATAATATTATTGGTGAAATTACAAATTCACATGGACTTAATTTCAAAATACATTCTTAAATTAAATAAGCAGTAGCTTTTCAAGCTCAATAAATACTCTATGGTTCAAGAAAACAAAACAGCTATTCATTTTATATTCAATACTACTAAAGATTCCACTCCTTTTTACTTTCCAGGATCTGCCTTTCTGCTGGCTTCTGGGTTGTTGGCAGTCAGTTTATTGATTACTTATTTGGTGTTACAGAAAAATAAATAAAAATAAGGGTGAATATTGTTTGAAGGTAACTGGCTAGGAGTCAGGTGACAGGAGTCAGCGTATTTTGCGTAATGGAAAGCATAATTCCTTTGAATCAGAACC
>CAYOBX010000780.1:0-2127 GCA_964402245.1 uncultured Saprospiraceae bacterium
TTGGCGGTTACGAGTAGGTTTTCAAAATCACTTTTTTATCCCGTTTGAAGTATAATTACTCCTTTTCATTACCTCTCCTAATAGTGCCAGGTGTTGCTGGCAGACAATCTGGATCATCGCAATCAGATAGTCCATCGCCATCATCATCAAAACCATTAGCGCAGTTTTCTATAAGATCAGGTAGAATATCTATGTATACGGTGGCAATATTACATAAAGCATCCGTTGGAATTACATCCAAACAGGCTACATATTGAAAAGAATCTTGGCCAATAAATGCATTATTTGGGGTATAAGTGACTTCTCCAGATTCTTTATCAAAAAGGACGACTCCATTTTGAGGTGCTAAGCTACCAAGCATTAATACTTCTTTATTGATTATTTCTATGTCTTTATCATTATTGAGTATAGGAATGTTGATAGCTTGGTTAATATTGGTTTGACTCGTGTCATTAACAATAGCAAGTGGACATTCCTCTATGTCAATTTCAATGTTCGTCTCTTCGTTTGCAAAAAACCAAGTATTGATGGTATTAAGGTCTCCGAATTCTCTATTATTCCATTTATGGCAAGGAGCATCACAACCATTAAAAACATCAGCTATAGATTCTGATGTATTGGAGGAGGCTGTAATATTAATATCATCGTAATATAAATGTGCTTGTGAACCATTTGAAAAAGGACGGATAGTCGTTGGTACAAATCCAGTAAGGAAAAATTCTGCATCATAGATAGGGAAATGATAAATACCTTGTGTATATCTTACAAATAGTTCTACATGATCTCCTTCCTCTACTTGATTGCCAAAAGCATCTTTTCCATCCCAAGGTATACATCTTTTATAAGGCGGAGATTCTCCAGGTAAGGGATCTACCTTAAAAGCAATGATAACATCAGCTGTTCCTTCATCGTAAATAAACAAGCCGCTGGTTTGATCGAAATCAATCAATACATCTATTTGACCAGGTTCTGTAACAGAAGCACTTACACAACCCATACCATTTTCGCAAGCAAGATAAGTAGGTATTAATTCGTAGCGACCGAGTCTTCCAGAAGGATAGACGGTAATGTCAGGATCATTTAAAAAAATGCGATGTTGTGCAGCATTAGTTCTTTCTGCCAATAAGGATTGCCTGTCTTTAATAACATCTCCAGTTTGTTGGGTTCCAAAATCATTGAAAAATACATTGAAGGCGGCCGCTTGGAATCCTCCATTATTAAAATCTGTTTTGGCGACTATTTTTTGATCCGTGTATATATAAAAACTACCATTAAAAGGCTTGTCAAACCAAGTGAAAACTGGATCTTCTCCACAAGAAATAGAAGGAGACATAAACGCCCAGTTTCTAGCGTAGATCCTTCCTTCAATAGCACTAGGTGACGAATCTTTAGTAGCAACTGTAATATCCCACCATTCAATAGCTATATATTGATCTAAGGATGGGGTGTTTATATTTCTACTAAATTCTATATAATAATCTCCAGGAACAAATCCTATTGGATCAAACACAAAGGCATCATATCCTGCGTCTCCAACTATTTGCTTAGGACCATTAATTGCTTGGGATCTACTGGTAATATTCACATTGGAAGCATCTAGTAGTTGGCCATCTGGGCTACCTCGATTAGGGTAGACAACCACACCATTTGGTCCGACTATTCTAAAATAGATTGGAATTTCACTTCCTTCACAAGGATAGTGGCCACTAGTTACTGCTTGGCTGAAACCTAAGAATATTTGTTCATTATCAGGATCACTTAAGTGTATATATAAGCGTTGTACATCTGAACTGCCGAATTGAGCAAAATTACCATAAGCTTCAACATTGGAATATAGGAATACTCGATCAGATGGGTTGGGGGCTAGCTGTTTGGTGCCTTCAGCTTGTATATAAAATGGTAAGCAAAACAAGAATAGTACTATACAAAGCTGTATGGGATTCGATTTTCTCATGTGTTGTTTTTGGATAAGGATGTAATTATTAGTATTCTAAAGCATACATCGTTCCATAATTATTGGGTAGATTTGAAAAACACTCACTTTGCTACACTACTTGATTCTAAAGTCTCGCTGCCGTCAAATAGGGATTTCTCGCTTTTCAAAAAGTGTAAGTGGGTAGATAATAT
>CAYOBX010000781.1:0-2126 GCA_964402245.1 uncultured Saprospiraceae bacterium
ATTTATTTGGCTGGTTCAATGTTTATTAGGAATCAGTCAAATAAATTTGGCGACTACGAAATCACTTTTTCACACCGTGAAGAAGTTTATAATCTCATTTGTAATTTTTTTGCTTAGTACCTTTTTACTATACTCATTGAGAATTTACGCTGATTCTTAAACATTAATCAAAAACCCATAGTAGCTGCATCAGGTCGTCGAGGATCAGACGCACCCAATAACAAACCATCTCGGAGCATAATAGTTTGCGTACTCCCCATAGCATTTCTATACCGAACCACATGTTGTCTAGAGCGCAATAAATTTTGCGTATCAACACCCACACCTTTTTCTACATATAAAACCTCTGGATACCACTGATGATGGACTCTAGGTGCATGCGCTGCTTCTGCCACGTTCATGTTATGGTCAATAATATTTAAAATGGTTTGTAAAACAGTGGTAATTATTCTACTCCCTCCAGGGCTACCCGTAGCAAAATAAGGTTTGCCATCTTTAAAAACCATGGTTGGCGTCATACTACTCAGGGGGCGTTTACCAGGCTCTACAGCATTAGCTAATCCACCAATTAAACCAAAAGCATCTGCCTCTCCAGGCTTGGCAGCAAAGTCACTCATTTCATTATTCATTAAGATACCTGTACCTTTCGCCACAACGCCTGATCCAAAACTAAAATTCAAAGTATAGGTACTACAAACTACATTTCCATCTTTATCAACTACCGTAAAATGGGTGGTTTCATCGCTTTCGTATGCTTGAGGATTGCTCGGTTTAATTTGTTCGGATGGGGTAGCTTGCCATCTATTAATTTTTTCTTTTAATTCAGCGGCATAGGCTTTAGATATGATTCCCTTTACAGGCACCTCCCAGAAATTTGGGTCGCCTAAATGCTCACTTCTATCTGCATAAGCTAACTTCATGGTCTCCGCCATTAAGTGAATGGTCTCTGCTGAATTATGTCCTAAATAGCCCAATGGAAAATACTCCAAAATATTGAGCATCTGTAAAATATGTACGCCTCCAGAACTAGGAGGTGGCATACTGGCAATATCATATCCCCTATAAGTCCCCCAAACAGGTTCGAGTTCTTCGACCTTATAATTATTAAGATCTTTCATAGTGATAAAACCATTGTTCTTTTTCATGTCCTTCGCTATCTTCTTCCCCACTTTTCCTTTATAGAATGCATCTGGTCCGTCTTTGGCAATTTGTTGTAAACTCCATGCTAAATCTTTTTGAATAAACAAATCCCCTGCTTCATAATACCCTCCATTGTCTTTATAAAATATTTCTTCTGTTGCTGGAAATTTACGTAATCTTTTTTCTAAGCTTTTTAAAATTCTAGCAAAATCATAAGTAACTTCAAAACCCCCTTCTGCTAATTGGATAGCAGGTGCTATGACTTCTGAAAGTTTCATTGTTCCATATAATTCCAAAACTCTTGCCATACCTGCCACACTACCAGGTACTCCCGATGATAAATATTGCGCATTCAGTTTTTCTCTATCCACATTCCCTTCTGCATCTAAGTACATATCTTTATAGGATTTAGCAGGAGCCATTTCTCTATAATTAAAAGAATTGGTCGTTCCTTTTTCTGCTTCGTGTACGAGCATAAAACCACCTCCCCCTAGATTGCCTGCCCGTGGTAAAACCACTGCTAAACTAAACCCCACTGCCACTGCTGCATCTATGGCATTTCCTCCTTTTTTTAAAATATCTATACCTACTTGAGTGGCTAATTGATGTTGGCTTGCCACCATTCCATTCGCTCCTACTACAGGATGATGTAATACATCCGCTGCAAATATGGGCGCTGATTTTTTAGTAGGTTGAGCTAGAAGTTGAAAGCTAAGAATTGATAGAGTAATAATTAATAAGAACAGTCTATTCATAATTTTTAAGATAAAAATAAGCTTTTGAAGTTGTTTAAAAATTAACTTCTTGACGACAATCAATTTTTTAAATGACGGGGGCGTAGAAAACGACCCCGTCATCCAACGCACCCCAAATGATGGATTATTTAAACGTTATTCAAACAACTTCAGAGGAGTGTTTATTAAAGGGTAACAAGTCTAATACTTAATTCAAAGAGTTATTCTCCCAACAACTTTAGGAGCTTCATA
>CAYOBX010000782.1:0-2120 GCA_964402245.1 uncultured Saprospiraceae bacterium
ATACAAGATATCAGCAAGGCCGTTATCAAAATCAGGCAATCCAAACTGCCAGATCCGAAAAAGATTGGCAACTCAGGTTCCTTCTTCAAGAATCCTATCATCTCTCAACGAAAATTCAAAACCCTGCTTAAGCAGTATCCAGAACTGGTACACTATCCATTGCCTAATGGAAAAGTAAAATTGGCTGCAGGCTGGTTGATTGATCAGTGTGGATGGAAAGGAAAATCTCTTGGGGGAATTCAAGTGCATCCTAAGCAAGCCTTGGTGCTTACCAATGCAAAAAATGGCAAGGCAGCAGACCTTCACAACATGATAAATAAAATAGTACTGTCAGTTGAAAAGAAGTACGTCGTGCTGTTGGAGAGGGAAGTGAATTTGGTGTAATGGAATTAACCACAATGTGTAAAAGAAAAGGAAAACCTAAAAAGTAAACCCAGGATGATAACAAGGCATACTTTTATATTTTACATTTCTTTCTTTTTTCCTAACCAAGTTGTAGCAAAGCTATGCCTTGTTTTGCCTTATAATATGTGTAGGTTATCCAAGATGCATAAAATAATCCAAAAGCAGGGTAGTGTACCCAACCCGCCAGCACTGCATCTTTGACCGTGAACAATTGCATCACCGATTCGAGGCTTCCAAAATCCATTCCCCCTCCACCAGCAAGTGAGATACCAATATAAACCGCATAGATTAGTGAGAGCGCTATTGGGATTAGCTTATAGTCTATGAGCCATCTGGTCACTTTCCATTTAGGAAGGAAGATCATCAATAGCCACATCGGCATTACGATTAGATTGGCGATACTAAATACTTGTGAAGATGTCATTGTATTGGTTTTTTCAAAGATGGGGCTATATAGACATATATGAAACTGATTGTCGTTGAATCGTCGCTTTATAGGTCTGAATGGGGAGAAGAGGGTTGTGATTATTTAAAAAGCCCGAAAACAAGCTTAATTGAGCCAAATATAATATTTAGTGAATGTATTCACCATATATTATAATAATATGTGAACATAATCTCTAATTATTAATATATTAGCTAAAAAAGATGTTTGATAGAAGTTTAGCTTCAATAGTAAAGAAGAAGATTGGTAGAGGTAAAGCAATAATGATTACTGGTCCTAGGCAAGTAGGAAAGACTACTCTGATAAAACAGGAATTGCATGGAAAGGATATTAAATTTTTTGACGGTGATGATCCTGAGGTAAGGAGTCTATTGAATACACCAAATACGGAACAGCTCAGACAGCTTATTGGCAACAGTAAAATTGTCTTTGTGGATGAAGCACAAAGGATAGAGGGAATCGGTCTAACCTTAAAAATTATTATCGACCAGTTTAAAGAGGTCCAACTCTGGATAAGTGGCTCGTCCTCATTTACCCTAGCGCATGAATTGAACGAACCGCTTACTGGTCGAAAATGGGAATATTTAATGCTTCCTATAAGTTGGGAGGAATTTGAAAATCATGTAGGGTACCTCAAAGCATCACAGCAATTTGAATCTCGTCTACTTTTCGGTTTTTATCCGGATGTATTGAATAATCCAGGGGATGAAATCGAGATTCTGAAGAATTTGGTAGACAATTATTTATACCGAGATATACTATCCTATGCCGAGATAAGAAAACCAAAAGTGCTGGAAGCCTTAGTCAAAGCCCTTGCATTACAAGTGGGTGCTGAGGTAAATCTGAATGAGCTTGCACAATTAGTAGGTATAGACAAAAATACGGTTAAGCGGTATATAGAAATTTTAGAAAAAGGCTATGTTGTTTTTCAATTGGATGCATTTAGTAGAAACATTAGAAATGAAATAAAAAAGAATAAGAAAATTTATTTTTTTGACAATGGAGTCCGCAATATGGTGATCGGAAATTTCAATGATATAAAGAATAGACAAGATGTAGGAGCTCTTTGGGAAAACTTCCTACTCTCTGAAAGAATGAAACAGAACAATTATACCATGAGCCTAGCCAATCCCTATTTTTGGAGAACCACACAACAACAGGAAGTGGATTACGTCGAAGAGAAAAATGGAAAAATTTTTGGCTTCGAGTTTAAATGGAATCCTAATAAGAAAAAGAAATTTCCAAAGCCGTTCGTAGATAAGTATGAAGC
>CAYOBX010000783.1:0-2115 GCA_964402245.1 uncultured Saprospiraceae bacterium
TATTCTCTGGCCAAAAAAACAATACTTAATGCAATCACCGCCTCGACAGGTGCGGAAGGCAATTGGATTAAATCAAAAGTTGCTGCGCCTAAGGTAATACTATGGGCTATGGTAAAAGCGGTAATCGTTTTTATTAAAGGTCCTATACCATTCACTAATAAAAGCAAACCTAATACAAATAATAAATGATCTATGCCTAATAGAATATG
Source organism: uncultured Saprospiraceae bacterium (assembly GCA_964402245.1). GTDB lineage: Bacteria > Bacteroidota > Bacteroidia > Chitinophagales > Saprospiraceae > JAFMDF01. The sequence goes on from CAYOBX010000783.1 coordinate 210, forward strand.
TTCTATACCTAATTCAAGGTAGAGCTTTACTACTTCCCACTTACTAGGTTCTATAGGAATTGTAGCTTGTGGATGATCTGGTTGTAACAATAAGGTATAGGAACTCTCATCCAATAAATTGATCTGTACTAAAACATCTACTAGCGTTAGTTCTTGTCCTTTGATTGCAATTGTTTCGCCATTCAATCCTCCAGCATATAGACCCGCATAATTTCTAATATAGGCACCTGCTACAAAATGGTCTTTATTTTGAATTAATTGGAAACCCTCTGGAAAAACAGGATCAATCTTTGGCGCTTTATTCCCTAACAATGGAATTTTCCATAAAACTTTATAGGTAGAGTCTGTTGTTTGCTTGATTTCTAGATAAGCAGGACGTATTTCATGGGCATGGACTATGACCGCCCACAGTAAAAAAATAGATATAAATACGCTTCTCATAGATGTTCGCAAACTTTATAGATAAAATGATGGTTTCAAAGGTAGAGAATTAAGAGCTCGTTTGAGCATGTATTTGCCTATCTTTGCCGAAATAAAAGATTTTACATTAAATGATCGATAATAATAAAGTAGTAGCAGCATTAAGAAAAGTAAAAGATCCTAATACTGGAAAGGATATTATTACTGCTAAACTAATAAAGGATTTTAAAATTGAAGATAATAATATTACCTTTTCTTTAGTATTACCTTCTCTAAATACCCCTTACAAAGCAGATTTAAATTTTGCTTGTCAAGCAGCCATTCAAGAGATTTATCCTACGGCCAATGTAAATGTGCATATGATGTCTCAGACACTACAGTCGCAACAAAGCACTAGTCCACTGGCACATGTGAAAAACATTATAGCCGTGGGTTCTGGAAAAGGGGGCGTTGGGAAGTCTACTATTGCCGTAAATTTAGCATTAGGCTTGAAACAACTAGGTGCTAGAGTTGGGTTGATAGATGCCGATTTATATGGTCCTTCTATACCAACAATGCTTGGCCTACAAGGACAGCGCCCCAAGGTGCAAGATGTTAATGGCAAACCCAAAATCACCCCATTAGATGCAAACGGGATTCCCGTAATGTCTATTGGTTTTATTATTGAACCAGAACAAGCAGTCGTATTAAGAGGCCCACGACTAGGAGGCATTATTAAGCAGTTTTTTCAAGATACCTTATGGCCACCCTTAGATTTCTTAGTAGTGGATTTACCACCAGGAACAGGAGATATACAATTGACTTTGGTACAAACCGTTCCCGTGACAGGAGCCGTATTAGTAACCACTCCACAGGAAGTAGCAGTTGTTGATGCCGTAAAAGCAATGAATATGTTTTTACTACCTTCCGTAAATGTGCCTATATTAGGAATAGTCGAAAATATGTCCTGGTTTACTCCTAAAGAATTACCCAATAATAAGTATCATATTTTTGGAGAAGGTGGTGGAAAAAAGATGGCAAAGATGAGTAAGTCGGTTTTATTAGGACAAATTCCATTGGTACAAGGTATTAGAGAAGCAGGGGACGGAGGAAAACCTGTACTTTTGCAGGAGGATCATCCTACAAAAGACTATTTTGTTAAAGTAGCTCAAAATACTCTACGAGAAGTTGGTCTTAGAAATGAACTACTAGACCCTACACAAATCGTAACTATTAAAACCTAATTAAATAAATCAGTAATGGATAAAGAAGCTTTGTTAAAAAGAGTAGATACTGCATTAGATGATGTACGTCCTCACCTAAAAGTGGATGGCGGAAATGTAGAGGTCGTAGATATTACAGAAGATATGGTTTTACAAATCAAATGGATCGGTAATTGCCAGAGTTGCTCTATGTCGGCTATGACAATGCGTGCTGGAATTGAACAGACTGTTAGAGGGCAAGTTCCGGAGATTGTTAGTGTGGAGGCTGTGAATGGGATTGCTGT
>CAYOBX010000784.1:0-2097 GCA_964402245.1 uncultured Saprospiraceae bacterium
AATCAAACAGTCTTAACAATCATTTAAGGGTTTTCTTATAAAAAGAATATTGCCTAAAAAATCAAGTTACAAACTTGAAAAATATCCATTTGAAGTTACAAACTTCAAATATCGGCATGGTGCTAAACTCAAAAGAGGGTGCGATGGTCGAAGTTTGTAACTTCGACCCAATATTTTTAACGTTTTTGGCTTAATTTTTAGCGAATACATTTTTATAAGAAAACCCTTACAATCATTTTTAGTTGTTAACTTCTTTTTGTCAGACTACTTACTCTTTCTCTTCTTTTTTATCCTCTTCCTTTTTAGTATTTATCTCACTACCATCTTTTAATTTTCTTGAAATAGCGGAATAAGGCCCTATAACAATATCTTCTCCATCCTCTACACCTGATAATATTTCAATATAGGTATCATCTTGTAGTCCTGTCTTAACAGGAACCATCTTTACGGTATCCGCTGCTGCATCTACTGTGAAAATGACTTCTAAATTATCATCATTACCTTTGTTTTCTCCTTTTTCTTTTGCATTAGGATCTTCTCTCACTGTCACAGCTTGAATAGGAACACTTAATACATCTTTTGCTTCATTGGTGAAAATCTCTACTGAAGCAGACATACCAGGTCTTAATGGAAATCTATTGCTATTAGAAGATAACTCTGCATAAGAGGCTAGGTCTATTAATATCTTCACCACAAAATTGGTGACTTGGTCAGAATTTAAAGACGCGCCTGCGGAAGTAGCAGAGTTTGCAATTTCTGTGACTTTTCCTTGAAATTTTCTATCTATATAGGCATCTACTTCCACTTCTACTAAGTCTCCTAGTTGTACCCTCGGAATATCATTTTCACTTACATCTACCTGCACTTCCATAGCATTCATATTGGCAACACGCATCATCTCTGTACCTGCCATCATACCTGCACCGACTACTCGTTCCCCTTTTTCCACATTGAGCATGGATACTACACCAGTCATTGGACTAAACACGGAAGTCCTTTTTAAGTTGGTTCTCAACTCCTTTAAACTGGCTTCGCTACTCTTGACGGTAAATTCGGCAGCTTTTTCAGATTGTTCGGCTGCTTTTAGATTGGCTTTGGCAGATCCTAAACTAGCATCGGCCGATTTTAAATTGGCTTCTAAATTTTGAAGATTAGAGAGGGATTGGTCAAATTCCGCATCAGAAATAATCCCTTCCTTATGCATATTCTCATTTCGCTGGTGAATAGAGCGAACATTTTTTAGTTGAGCCGCTATTTGTTCTTTTTGGGCTTGAGATTGGGTCAACATCGCTTTGTTTCGTTCAATATCAGCTGAAGCCCTCGCTACTTGTGCCTTAGAATTATTCACACTTGCTGCTTGCCGTTCTACTTGAGAGAGAATAGCATCTGGATCTACTTTGGCTAATAATTGACCTACTTTTACAGAGTCGCCTTCCTCAATATATATATCTATGATTTCTCCAGATACATCAGGGCTAATATTGACTTCCGTTTCGGGGAATACTTTTCCACTCGCAGCTACCGTTTCCTTGATGGTTCTTTTCTGTACCGTATCTATTTCTACTTTTTCGCCTTTTGGCTTTTGCTTACTTTTCCATATTGCGCCAATAACTAATAAAGCTATTAGACCTACCAAAATATAAATTAAACGATTACTCTTTTTTTTCTTTGCCATACTTTTAAACTTGTTCTTATTAGAGGCGAGAGCAGAGAAGCGAGAACAGAGATAGGTTTCGTTTACAATCAATGAAATCTTATCATTTTTTTAACGAAATAGGTCTCTGTTCTCTCCTCTCACTTCTCTGTTCTTTTTTATTCAATACTTAAATCCTTACCAAGGTAAAAATCAATTACCTTTAATCGAAATACATAATCATATTTTGCTTGTATAACGTTCAATTCTGCAGTATCTAAGTTACCTTTTGAATTGGTAAATTCTAGCGTATTAATAGCTCCCAATTCATACATCTTTTGTGCATTATTATAAGAAGCCTTAGCAGCATCCAATGCTCCTTGACTGGCCGCTAATTGAGCCTTAGCGGCTCTTGCACTAGCAATTGCATTTTGAATATCTGCTTTTAGGGCTTGTTTTGCTTG
>CAYOBX010000785.1:0-2097 GCA_964402245.1 uncultured Saprospiraceae bacterium
AATCTATCTCTATTCTCTGTTCTCGCTTCTCTATTCTACAAGTTGTTTGGTTTCAGAATTATTGTCTCCAAAAATACAGGCAAAAATTGTTATTCCAATAAAGTTTCTGATAATTCTACTGTTATTCTAGACGAATGAATCAATAAATAGTGACGAGTTCTATAGCAACTAAGGTTTTCAAAACCTTGTATTATCAAGGTTTTAAGATAACTACTCTTCTATACTTTTCCGAAACCGTTCCTCCAGCACTTGCATATCATAGCGATCCACTAATTCATATTCTTGAACAATCTGGCCATCTATCTTCTTATTATAATAAACTAGTCCTATATTTTTGGCATATAACTCTATACCTGTGTATTTGAGCTCTTGAAAGCCTACCTCCTCTATTTCTAATAATTCTTTTACTAAAAAGCGAACACAGCTAACCGTTTCTCCTTTATAGGTATAGCTATCCTCCCCCATAAAGTGCTTATTTCGAATTAATCGTATTTTTTGTTGCGGATTTTCTAGATCTGTCCAATAGATTTTATATAAAAATGCACCAGTTGAATCCGTAACTTCAAAAGGAAAAGCGTTATCCCACTCTACCCTAACTGGATTTTGAATCTGCTTGCCCGTTAAGGTGTCTGTCTCATACAGGAATAAATCATTCAGGAGGACTCCATTTTTAACGACTACCTCATTACTTAACTGCTGTACCGTAAATTGGTGGTCATAATAAGTACTAGTCAATATAGTCTCCTTTTTTTGTTCCATCGTACGGAAATACCAATAAAAAGGAGGTAAACTATCATGATGAAGTGCATGATATTCGTAGACTTTTCCATCTGACAATTCTGCTAGAGGTAAGTAGTATTGTTTTATGTTACGCTTCTGGTCTTGTATACAGGCAGAAAAAAACAAGCAAGCAATTAATAACAAATATATTCGATCACAAATTATCTTATTCACCATCTATTTTTTTACCAAATTCTCCTAAAATACTTCCTTCTCCTATACGTTTTCCCCAATCGACACTCAAAATGATTCGATCTGCTAAGCGACTAAATGGTAAGGACTGTATCCATACAGTACCCGGTCCTTCCAAAGTTGTAAAAAATAAACCTTCTCCACCTAGAAACATATTCTTAATTCCTTTCACTAATTGAATATCAAAATTAACACCTCCACTAAAAGCCACCAAACATCCTGTATCAAGTACTAGTCGTTCTCCAACCACTAATTCTTTTCTAACAACCGTGCCACCTGCATGAAGAAAAGCAAATCCATCTCCTTTAACATTTTGCATAATAAAGCCTTCTCCACCAAATAAACCTCTACCCAGTTTTCTTGAAAATTCGATGCCTATTGTCACTCCTTTTGCTGCACACAAAAAGGAGTCTTTTTGGCAAACAATCTTTCCGCCTAGTTCCCGCAAATCCAGAGGAATAATCTTACCAGGATAGGGAGCAGCAAAGGACACTTTCCTTTTTCCTTCCTCTCCTGCATGGGTAAACGTAGTCATCAATAAACTCTCCCCCGTAATATATCGCTTGCCAACTGAAATTAATTTGCCAAATATTCCAGATTTCTTCTTAGTGCCATCACCGATGATTGTTTTCATTTCTATCTCATCCTCCATCATCATAAATGCGCCTGCCTCTGCAATAACTGTTTCCGTAGGATCTAATTCGATCTCTACAAACTGCATTTCTGAGCCAAAAATTTCATAATCTATTTCGTGTACAGCGTACATAGTGTATTTTAAAGGGGTCAGGAGTCAGGAGTCAGGGGTCAGGAGAAAGACTTACAAAATTTGTAAATTTGGGAAGTCTCATTTAGTTGAAACCAAGGCTTTGTAAATCTTAGAGATTTCCCAAGTCCAGATCAACCATTCTCAGTCAGCCTGAAGAGTCAGAAGGAATTCCGTAAAAAAGAACTATTTCAATTCAATTGAGTGTAAAACAATTTGGGGGCATGTAAATGAATACCTGAGGCTGTTTAATAGGAATTTTGCAAGCAAAATAGGGTATTGAACGCAGAGGTGCAGAGATGCGGAAAACCAATCTAACTCTACATCTTTGCGTCTCTGCGTTCAATTATGCCCCCGATCTG
>CAYOBX010000786.1:0-2083 GCA_964402245.1 uncultured Saprospiraceae bacterium
ACGATTATTTAGAAATGGAGTATTGATAGCGGAATCAGGTTGCAGTAGTAGTTCTGCTTTGATGTAAGGCATAATTATAAGGCTTCACTGAAATAAGGTAAAGTCAAATACGTTCATTGACATAGTTTAAATAATAATATTTAGCATTTTTTATTTGCAAGAGCCGCTGTCAAAAGCTGTGACTCGAAATAAATAAAAAAAGCGAGAAAAGCACTATATATAGGGAATAGCCAATTATAAACTCTCTTAAAATTAATGGCGATGCCCATTGCAAATACATATAGCTTACACTTAAATAATCCTCTAACTTTTAATTTGCCTGTATGTCTTTCTCCTTGATGCATTTGTGCCATCAAACCTTCTACTCCAGCCCGTATTGTTTGGCGACTTTTTGGAATGGTCTGAATAGCTTCATGTCTTTTTTGCATTAAAGCGAAGCTAGCAGGAAAATAAAAAGAAGCGGTTTGTTTTGCTTCACTCTTATTTTTATAAGCAGGGCAATCTAATTTAAAAGGACATTGATGACAAATAGTTAGATCAAAAGCTGCTTTATAATTCTTCTTGGCTTTACTAGCTTGAATAGTGGGGTGTTCAGAATGAGGACAATTCACTACAAATCCCTTTTTCTCATTTCCTTTAACACTGATGGAGACCTTCGCCTTTTTACCTCTAACAGCTGTTTGGATAATTTTGATTTTTTCTTTTTTTGCTTTGGCATCAATATTTTCTGAGCCAAACCCACCGTCAAGATGAAGTTCTTTTAGATCAGGACATTGTTCTGAAAGCTGATCTAACTTATTTTCCAATAAGATGGAATCGTCTGTATTATTGGTATCCACAGCTAGATTCGTTACTAAGTTGACTTCATTTTTTGGATGGCAAGTTTCTATTCCCATCGCAACAAAACCATGATGTGCTTCTTTTCGCTTACTCCTAAAAGTTGCTTCTAAATCATCTGGAGATTGAAGCGTATCACTGCCTAGTTCTTCTTTAGGACGAAGCGTTAGGATAATTTTATCTGCTTGCTCTTCTTGGTTGAAGTGCTCTTGATATACTCGCTCAAAAAGTTGAAAAATAGGAAGCGCTCCATAGGTCGCTTGTAGATTATTGTATGCTGTAAAGTAAGCTATAGCTAGATTCTTCATTTCTGTTTGCCTTTCACCACTAGGTATGGTATAGACAAAACGTTCTCCTCCTACTTGATAGGCTTGGAATAATAAACGATAAGCTTTTTTATCTTTCTCATTCAGTATATCATACAAGCGTCGAAGTACTTCCACCAAGAGAGCTAAACGGGAATAAGAACGAATACCACTTTCTAACAAAACACTATCCCCTCTTTGTATAGTCGTTTTAATACCAAGGGCTTGTATTTGTTTCTTTGTCAAATTTAAAAATACGCCTTGTATTAGATCAATGCCTGTTCTAGCTTCATAGCTAGATAAGCGATTCATGAAATTGTAGAAAGTTCGCATACTGAATGGAATACTTTCTATATCTTTCAGACCAAGGGCTAGCTTTGTTTCTATGTTAAAGGCTATTTCACTTTCTAATTGTTCATGAGACCAATTCCGTAAATGGCAGTATACTATCGCACCCACTAAACAGTTCACTGGACTATTGGGTGCAGAATATTTCTCTGAATACAAACAACGAAAAGCTTCCTCTTCAATATGTTGAAATACGATTTCATAAAATTGATACCCTTTGCTTTTTTTTAGCAAGGCAAATTGCTTCGGGCTAAGCAGAGCTTCCCAATATGATAGTAGATTTTCTTGGTGTTCCGTATTTGCTATAAACATTGGTACTTTATGATGAAGTGTAGTCTGGAAAATTTCCAATGCTAATTTATTTATTTAAATCATGTCAAACAACATATTCGGCTTTATCTTATTTCAGTAGAGCCTTTCGAGTCACAGCTTTTGACAGCGGCTCTTGCAAATAAAAAATGCTAAATATTATTATTTAAACTATGTCAATGAACGTATTTGACTTTACCTTATTTCAGTGAAGCCTTTTAGTAAAAACTCACAAAATATCCGCCCTATTTTAAAGCGTTCTAAGAGGCGATTTCTTTCGTCAC
>CAYOBX010000787.1:0-2071 GCA_964402245.1 uncultured Saprospiraceae bacterium
GCTATTGCTGATTAATTTCAATACAAATTTTAAATAACTTTTATTAGAGTGTACTAAATAGTAGCTTTGAATATATTTTGAGGCGACGTGTAGAAGAGTAGTGAAAATCGTAGTTCAATCAATAATTACAATGGCACAAATAGAAATAGTAATGCCCAAAATGGGTGAAAGTATCATGGAAGCGACCATTATCAAGTGGTCTAAGCAGGTTGGAGAAACGATTGAAATCGATGAAACCTTATTAGAAATTGCAACAGATAAAGTAGATTCTGAAGTTCCTTCTCCAGTAAGAGGTACCGTAGCAAAATTACTCTTTGAGAAAGATGCAGTTGTACAAATAGGAGCAACTATTGCGCTAATTGCTACAGAAGGAGAGGAACTGATGCCATCGCCTGCTTTACAAGCCACGGATGCTAAACAAGAAGAGGCCAATCTATCAGCTACAACCGAAAATAAATCAGCCCCGCAAACAGTAGCGCTTGCCGTAGAGAAAAAAGCAAGACCTAGTGTTAGTAGTCGTTTTTATTCTCCTTTAGTCAGAAACATTGCCCAAAAAGAAAATATCGCTATTGAAGAATTAGATAAGGTAATAGGCACTGGAAAAGACGGAAGAGTAACGAAAAAAGATATGCTGAATTATGTGGTCAACCATAAAAACGGAGAAAGGGTTGCAGTCAATGTACTACCAACAAATCTTCCATCTAATAAAAATACAGTCAAGAACAACGTTGCTACCTCTGTAAGCGGTGCAGTTGAGATCATAGAAATGGATCGCACCCGACGACTGATTGCGGACCATATGGTACGGTCTAAACGAACCTCTGCCCATGTCACTTCGTTTGTAGAAATAGACGTTACCAATTTAGTAAACTGGCGAAATAAAGTAAAAGTACCTTTCAAGGCCAAGCATAAGGAAAATATCACCTTTACGCCTATTTTTATTGAAGCCATTGTAAAAGCCATCCAAGACTTTCCTTTAATTAATGCTTCTGTAGATGGAAATAACATTATTGTAAAAAAGGATATTAATATTGGCATGGCTACAGCTTTGCCTTCTGGCAATTTAATTGTACCGGTCATCAAAAATGCAGATCACCTAAGTTTGGTTGGTTTAACTAAACAAGTAAATGGATTGGCGGAGAAAGCAAGAAATAATATGCTAAAGCCAGATGAGATACAAGACGGCACTTTTACCATGACGAATGTAGGTACTTTTGGTAATACGATGGGTACGCCTATTATTAACCAACCACAAGTAGCTATTCTTGCTACAGGTTCTATCAAGAAAAAGCCAGCTGTATTGGAAACAGAACATGGCGATGTGATCGCTATCCGACATATGATGTTTCTCTCTCTCTCTTATGACCACCGTGTGGTGGATGGTATGTTAGGCGGTTCCGTACTTCGTCGAATTGGGGATTATTTAGAGCAGTTTGATGGGGAACGAGGGATTTAGCTCCCGTAGCACGGAATTTATTCCGTAAACAAAGTAGGTCGAACCATTCCATGTTAAATAAGAGGAAGGTCTTGAAATCGCATTACTACTAGATTTTCATCAAGAATAATTGCCAGAAAAAGAGAAAAATATCTAAAATCTTTCCGCGGAAGAGAATTAATTAGAAATCAATTTGTTCTATCAACTAAGGAATAGTATTTTTACAAAATATATGGCTTCGTAGTTCAATTGGATAGAATATCAGATTTCGGCTCTGAGGGTTGCAGGTTCGAGTCCTGCCGAGGTCACCACTACTAAAATGCTCTATAAATCTTTGATTTATGGGGCATTTTTGATTTGAAAAGGAAACATCATTTCTCCATCAACTAATTGAATCCTAAAATTTAATCACTGTTGGTCTACCATATTACAAAATCTATCTCAAATTCAGGTAAGGCATTAATTCTTGATAAATCCTCAACTTGTAACTATCTTGTTGTTTTGATATAAGAGTATGTCTAAAATTCTAAGTTCTAAATTCTTCCAAAATCCCTAATCAACCAAATATTCTAATGAATTTCTGACAAGTTTATCCAGCATACAAAAGTAGTTGACACTTTTAAAGCGCAAGTTCAA
>CAYOBX010000788.1:0-2068 GCA_964402245.1 uncultured Saprospiraceae bacterium
TAAATTGGTAAAATCATTCTTTCTTAGGTAATAAGTAAAAAGTAATAGGTAATAAGTAGCAGGTACATATTACCTATTACTTCTTACCTATTACCTACTTAAAATTATGCGTTTCTATTGATACAATTTAGATCTTCGAAAGCTATTTTTAGACGCTCAACGAAAGATTGTTCGCCGGCACGTAGCCATTTTCTTGGATCGTAATATTTCTTGTTCGGTACATCGTCACCATCTGGATTACCGATTTGAGTTTGTAAGTATCCTCTGTTCTTTTCCTCATAGGCTCTTACACCGTCCCAGAATGCCCATTGCATATCCGTATCGATGTTCATTTTAACAGCACCATACTCTATTGCTTCTCTGATTTCTTCTCTGCTAGAACCAGACCCTCCGTGAAAAACAAAGTTAATGGGCATATCCTCCGTATCGAATTCTGCTTTGATATGATCTTGAGAATTCTTTAGGATAATTGGTTTTAACTCCACATTACCCGGTCTATATACGCCATGCACATTACCAAAAGCGGCAGCTACTGTAAAGCGATCACTAATCGGTTTTAATGTCTTATAAGCATAAGCCACTTCTGATGGTTGGGTATATAAACGAGCACTATCAATATCCGAATTATCTACACCATCTTCTTCTCCACCTGTTACTCCTAATTCGATTTCTAGCGTCATTCCTAACTTCGACATCCGCTTATGGTATTTCTCGCAGATTTCTATATTTTCCTCTAAAGATTCTTCTGACAAATCCAACATATGGGAGCTATACAAAGGATAACCTCTAGTTTTGAAGAATTGTTCACCGGCATCTAATAAACCATCAATCCAAGGTAATAATTTCTTTGCACAGTGATCTGTGTGCAAAATCACAGGTACACCATATGCCTTTGCCATCGCATGTACATGCATTGCACCAGAGATACCCCCTAAAATGGCAGCTCGTTGTTCATCATTGGAAATTGATTTTCCCGCATTGAAAGTACAACCTCCATTAGAGAATTGAATAATTACAGGCGAATTAACTGCCTTTGCGGTTTCTAATACTGCATTAACAGAATTAGTACCTACTACATTAACTGCTGGTAATGCAAAGTTATGCTCATTTGCATAATTAAATAATTCTGTTACTTCATCTCCGTGTAAAACTCCAGAACGAAATCTTGCCATTATATTATTATTTGTAAGTGACTAAATATTTGAAATGATGCCAAAAACAAAGTTAGTGTTATTATGACACTAAGCCTGTATTTTCAAGCACAAAATTACAAAATTTCTAGGATGCTTGTCGGAAAGGCAGAACGCTATAGCTTTTTGCTAGCAATTACTTTAAAAAACTCATGGACGAGCAGTAAAGATTTTTCCTTATAAAATATATCGGAATAGAATCTTTTTTGATGCAATTTCCATACTTCTTCGTCTTTTTCTAAAAATTTCCATAAGGTTCTACTTATTTTAAAAAAGCGTTCTATATCATTCAATTCAGGAATATTTCTACTGCCTAAATGGATAAGGCTCTGCTTAAAAGTATCAAAATTATAAAAGGTATATTGTTCTGGATAGCGAAAGGATAAGTATAAAGAGAGTATAAAATAATCGTGATAATGATTATTCTCAATTTTTAAAGGATTTTGAACTTTATATTCATTTAACAAGTCATCACAATAGAATATAAAGCGATCTATTCGATCTGCCACGTTTTTATCTTCATCAAATAGGTCTCCAAAAATATGTCCTAGGTATTCTGGCGACAGTTCTCCCAATACCAACAATACTTCTTTAGGTCGATAAGTACCATCCTTCCAAAGTCTACTAGTCTGAGAATTTCTTAAACTCTTATCATATACCTTCAATAAATCAGTATTCTCTAGATTCCAATTATCTTGAAATACTTTCTGACTTTCCCATTTATACAATTCTTCTACGGCTGACTTACTTTCTAGGTAAGTTTTAAAATATTGAACGTATGTTTCAATCTTTTGTAAATTCATTGATGCTTATTAAAAAGTTAATTAGTAACGACGAAATAATAAGTTGGGCAATCTGGTTCTAATTATTTTTCAGTC
>CAYOBX010000789.1:0-2067 GCA_964402245.1 uncultured Saprospiraceae bacterium
CTTCAAATAATCCAAGGTAAAATTGCTTTTCTGGATTCAGGATATTCTTTGAATTCTTTTTTGTACCATTTGTGGTTAGCGATAGCTCTTGGAAATAGATTAGCAAAAGTCCATAAGAAGAACATCAATCCTGAAAGACTCCAAGTGAGGACAGCCCAACCCAACCACTCTAATAACTCACCAAAATAATTAGGAGAGGAGACTTGCTTGAATAAGAAACTATTTGCAACATGATAACCAGGCCCTTTTTCTTTTCGTAAATTAATTAAAATATAGTCTGAGCGAATGTTTATATATAGCCCTGCAATAAAAATACAGATTCCAATAATAAATGCTGGCGATCCTAACCACTCTAAAGTATAACTAGCAAAATAAAATATCCAATACCCTTGGAGTGACACATTAATCATATTGAAAAAAAATGCCGATAAAGCGATCATTAAAGGCATTTCTTTGCCAGTCATATTAACCCTATAAGGCCAAATGAAAGTTCTATGTACATAGTGCGTCAACCAAATAATTAAAAATATAAATTGAACTAAATTTAATGACTCCCAATTACCCACAGCCAGCACAAGCATAAGAACCACACACGGCGATTCCATCAATATCCAGCCTAGTCTTGCTGGCATTTTAGGACCCCAACCATCTTGTATATGCCTTCCATAAGGAGCTACTACAAAAAAGAGCGAAAAGAAAATAGCTACTGCAATAGCAATCCAGATAATTGAAAAAATATTAAAAGAACTCATTTCAAGGATGTATTTCTGTCTGATCTATCAATGTTCTTCCCCACTATAAATCCACATAGGCTCCGTATCACCCGCCCTAACAAAGCCATTTTTCTTATAGAAATCAGTTGCCCGTCCATCTGCTGTGAGCATCTGCATGTGAAAATCACCATAAGTGTAAATTAGTAATTAAATTTTGCCTTTTCACTCAGCTCTTGTTGTAAATAATGCACCAAATCTTGCACATTTCCATTACTATAAATAGCAGTAATTTCTTTAGTAATCTGATTGCGTCTTTCTGTATTGATTGGGAATGAATAAGTACGTTTATTACGTTTCTTTTTTGCTCTACTTAACAATTGGCGACAATGCTCTAATTTCTTTCCAAGCGTTTCACTTAACTCTGAATAGTCAAATTCAAAGCCTTCTTTTAATAATAAGACACTAAATTCTGGGAAGGTCAGTCGTTGTAATAAATCAGAAATTCCAGCCGATAAGTCTGTTTCAAAATCAAATAATCGAAAATCCATTTCTTCATACCTATTTTTAAATAAATCTAAAGGAGTACCAAAAGAGACTTCTCTGGTTTTTCGAAAGGAATTTAAAAAATTAATACAAGCATTTTTTAACATAGAAAGAAGGTAAGCTTTTGCATTCTGGATAATGGAGTGATCTAAACCTATCCACTTCTCAAAAGTATCTTGTACCAAATCTTCTGCATCTTTTTTACAGCCTACAATACTATAGGCGGTTCGCTGTAACAATGCTTGGTGTTCTATAAAAATTTGAGTTGCTATCGACACGTCTACGTTATAGTTAAATTGATAAAATTACTCGCCATAAATATAAAACAACTAATAATTACTTTTTGCAAATGTTTAGTATTTACTGAATAATACTTCTTAATAGCTATAAAAATCACCTCCAAATTATCCCAAAGAATAGCCAAACCACCCCAAAAAGTTCCTATTTATTAGGGTTTTGAGAGGAATGCAATAATATTGCAAGTATTAATAATAGACTTGCTTACAAGTTGAAATCATGAGAAAAACACTAATTCAAATTGCTGTTCTAATAATCGCAGGTGCTTTAATTGCTTGGAGAGAGTGGACGGTGTATGGTGCCGCAACAAGAGGATTTAAGCCTAATTGGACAAATCCAGAATTATCCGAAACAGCAATGCCATCAATGATTATGTGGTTGGTATTAATTGCAGGAGTTTTTTTCCTGTATAAAGAGTGGTTTTCCTCCAAATTGAGTTCTCCAAATTCTGTATAGGGGAAGTTCGGGCTTCGTGCCCGACACTTCCATTTTTGACTAGGATTTAAAGATTATA
>CAYOBX010000790.1:0-2055 GCA_964402245.1 uncultured Saprospiraceae bacterium
AAGGCACTAGGCTTTACATTTAATCGACTAACTGCTTCTTCAGAGCAGCTAGTGAGTAAGTATAAACTACTGAAAACCAAACCTATTACTAAGAATAGCCACGTTTTATTACTTTTTGTTAACATCATATGAAATAAGAATTGTTTATGCTCGACTGTTATACTTTATAGATGCAATTTTACTATTTTTTGGTGTAGGAGAAGCTTGTCTAAAAAGAAATGAATATAGATTTTAAAATGACATTTTATTAGATGTAAAGAAGTAGATAGATGCTGAGAATAAATTTCCTCAGTCTCCGTGCCTCAGTGTTCAATCTTTTACTCCTTTTTCCGATTTCGAGGATGAAACGTCATAATTGTTTCTCGTAGATAATCAGTATCTAAGTGGGTATATATTTCGGTCGTCACAATAGACTCATGACCTAACATATCTTGTACTGCTTTTAAATCTGCGCCACCTTCTACTAAATGGGTCGCAAAAGAATGTCGAAAGGTATGAGGACTCACATTTTTAGTAATATCTGCTAAGGCTGCTGCTGCTTTTACAATATTAAAAACCATAATTCGACTCAACTTCTTTCCCCTTCTATTTAGAAACAAAAAATTGGCATGTTCAGGATGGATATTTTTTTGCTGACTTCGCACATGTTCTATATAAAAAAGAATATGTTTAATCGCTTCTTCTCCAATGGGAACTAGTCGTTCCTTGTCATTTTTTCCTAATACTTTCAAATACCCCACAAGATGATAAAAATTAGAGACTTTTAAGGTAATTAATTCACTAACACGTAGTCCGCAGGCATATAACGTTTCTAACATGGCTCTATTTCGCATGCCGTGATCGTGACTCAAGTCTATGGTAGCTAAAAGTGCTTGGATTTCTTCATAAGATAGGACTTCTGGAATTTTTCGTTGTAATTTAGGACTATCCAATTGTTGTACAGGACTTGTGTCTACTATATCTTCTAATAGCAAAAACTTATAGAAAGTTTTAAGACCAGAAATAATTCTAGCTTGTGATCTAGCACCTAAGCCAACGGTATTAATCCAATGAACAAATTCAACTAAATGATCGCCTGTTACTTCTTTTATACCTATATCGTAGTTATGTATTGTAAGAAAATCTATTAACTTTTGCACGTCTCTTAGGTAGCTTTCTATAGAGTTTTTGGATAAAGAACGCTCTAGTTTTAAGTATGCTTTAAACCCTTCTTTAATTGGTGTCCAATTCATGGATTCTGTTTGGTGTAGTTTTTTTTATAGCCTCGCTGACTAACACCAGCATAGGGTTGTTTTACTCACTCATTTATTTCGAATCATTCAAAATTCTCATAAGGTCCTTTTCGATAGAACTTT
The DNA here is from genome assembly GCA_964402245.1 of uncultured Saprospiraceae bacterium. GTDB lineage: Bacteria > Bacteroidota > Bacteroidia > Chitinophagales > Saprospiraceae > JAFMDF01. The sequence goes on from CAYOBX010000790.1 coordinate 1,356, forward strand.
AATAAATGTTCTGGATCTTGCTCATTAAAAATAGAAAGGATGAGGGTCCGTTTATTTCGGCGATTTGAAGGAAATAATATTTTGATAGGATTATGGACATACCCATTGTCTTCAAACAAGAGTATTTGTTTATTGCGTGTTTTTAATCTAAAATGAGTTAATTCTTCTGCATCTTTGGGCAAAGGAATATCTGTATAACCTTCTTCTTTCAAAAAGGCCTGCACCATCTCATAGCTATGCTTTAGACTCATTCCTGCAAAGATTGTTTTGTATTCATAGCCATTACTTTCTCCACCCATATATGCTTCTCCTGCTAATGGAAATCGCTCTCGTATAGGTTGTTTTTCTATTTCTTCTTCTGACTCTGTAGTATCTGCTTCTATAGTCATAAGATAACTATTTCATTTAAGTGTATAACCATAGCCGTCAGGCTAAGATTCTTTAATCTTGAGACTCGGCAACAAGTATGTTTACTATCTTTCTTTATAGGTAGCAATTTTGTTAGATTTTTTATAAAAAAACCTGATAAAATCGCTACCTATAAAAAACTATATCAAAGCTACTATTTGCCGATTGCCAAAAAATACCCTCGTAATTGACTGATTATTAGATGGTTATTTTTTGGCCTATCGGCTATGGGGTATAATGTTTGATAGGTCGCCTTAACAAATTTACCATTATTTGTTGATTATATTTGAAT
>CAYOBX010000791.1:0-2043 GCA_964402245.1 uncultured Saprospiraceae bacterium
GTCGCTAATCAAGCGGTCAGATGGCGGAAAGCCATCAGATCGCAGGCAGCCTACCTGATTTAGTAATGTTTGCTGTTAAATAGTGCAGATGATCTGATCGTTCTAAACGATCTGATCGCTTGTTCTCAACAACAAACTGTCCGAATTTAGAGGATATACTCAAAACAGGATAAATTACCGAAAATGAAACTTCCCAAATCTGAGTCTACTCCGAAAAGTTTTTTTTGCTGTAAGCTTAAATCAATTACTGTAAATATAGATTTATAGCAATTTGATTATGATAGAGTGATAGATCTGCCAGTTTTTGAAAAACTTGCAGATTTCGCTCGAATCGACTTTTCGGAGTGGACTCAAATCTTGAAGATTTTGTAAGTTCGATCCTGACAGACTTACAAAATCTTCAAGATTTGGGAAGTCTAATTGAAGAATAAATTCGGTATTTTATCCTGTCCGTAGTATAGCCGTCAACACCTAGATCAACGTCTAAACTAGTCACCAAATATCAGTCACTAATCACTATCGATAAGAATCAGGATACACCCCTAAATCTATCCCCCAAATAAAAGGCAAAACGAAATATACAAACAAAGTAATTAATAAAATTGAAAAGATATTTAATAAAAATCCAGCACGTACCATATCCTTAATTTCCAATTGCCCAGAACCAAAAACAATGGCATTGGGCGCTGTTGCCACAGGCATCATAAAGGCACAAGAAGCAGCGATGGTCATACCAATCATTAATCCTAATGGATGCACATTGATGGTCAAAGATAAAGCAGCCAATATGGGAATCATTAAAGTACAAGTAGCCATATTTTGGGTTAGCTCCGTTAAGTAATTCACAAATGCTACAATGGCTAATAGCATCACCCAAAAAGGTAAAGAAGCTAAAGCAGTCATCTTACTGGCTAAAAAAGTGGTTAGGCCAGAAGAGGAAAAACTTCCTGCGAGTGCAAAGGCACCGCCAAATAATAGGACTACCTCCCAAGGTAATTTTTTGGCATATTCCCAATCCATTAAAAAATGACCTTCTTGTTGACGGGATGGAATAATAAATAGACTTACTGCACCAATTAAGGCGATAGTCGTATCATTAATATTAGGTAGGAATGGGGTGAGTAAGGGCTTACGTAGAATCCATGCCATAGCTACTATTCCAAAAATGATAGCTACTAATTTTTCTTCATAAGTCATCTTTCCTAAACTACTTATCTCTTTTTGTATGACTTGATTCGCTCCAGGTACTTGTTGCTTGCTCAATTGAAATACATTAAAACTGAAATGCCACCATAGAATACTCAATAATAAAAGGACTAGAGGAAGCCCAAACATAAACCATTGATCAAATGGAATATCATAGTCATATAATTGCTTCACCCCTTCCACCAATATAAGATTGGTAGGCGTTCCAACAATAGTTGCCATACCACCAATTGAAGCTGCAAAGGCTATACTCATTACCAATGCTTTTCCGAACTTTTGATCTGCTTGTTGATTTGTATCTGCCGATTTCAGAATGGCGTTAAATTGACTGACAATAGATAAGGCAATAGGTAGCATCATCATGGTAGTAGCCGTATTGGAGATCCACATAGAAAGACCGCCCGTAGCTGTTATAAATCCTAACAATATCTGCCGTTGATTGGTCCCTGTTTTTTGAATAATCGACAAGGCAATTCGCTTATGCAAATTCCATTTCTCCATAGCCAAGGCTAAGATAAAACCTCCAAGAAACAAGAAAATAATAGGACTCGCATAATAATCTGATGCTCCTTTAATAGATAAGATACCTAATAATGGAAATACGATCAATGGTAGTAATGAGGTAATAGCGATAGGAAGTGCTTCCGTTAACCACCAGATCACTAACCATGCTGTACAAGCTAATACATTATGGGCTGCTGGGGAAAGATCTATAGGAGTTGGCAATAACTTGACCAATAGGAAAAGTGAGGGTCCTAATATTATATAGATCCATTGATTTTTATTACCCCACTTCATTTATGCTTTTTTAAAAAAGAGTCCAACACTAAATACGAC
>CAYOBX010000792.1:0-2043 GCA_964402245.1 uncultured Saprospiraceae bacterium
GCGCGCAAATGAGCCAGCAAGAAGTGCAGACGTTTCGAGGGATTGTGAAGGCGCTCGCGAAGGGACGTGGGAAGGCGCGGGGGTAACGAGACAGTTTTTAGTATAAAATTGTGAAGTGTTTTCCGAAAAACAACTATGCTATATAGGGTTCATTATTTTTTTTACGGCCTCTTCGGTGCGTTTTTCAATTATTTCAATAGACCATGTATCATATTTTAAAACTTCAACAGATCTTGGGTAATCGGTGACCCTATTTGCAAGATATGTGTGTTTTTTGTCTTCAAATTCCTTATTGCTGGCAGAAGAGTTCTTACTCTTACTTATTAAGACTAGGTTGCCTAGTTGATGTACAAAAGACTCCAATTTTACTTGTCCGGTTGATTTAAGCCAATCTGAATCATCTTTGGGATTCTGTGGAAATACATGCTCTACAGATTTGGCAGAAAATTTCTTCTCAACATCATGTTCTGTTGTTAAAAGTTCCAATCTTAGAAGTAAATATTTTGAATAACCGGCTTTATAAAAGTCAGGTCGTTTGGCAGCTTCATTAATAGGTTTAGCATCATAGTTTATTTCTGTGAATAGTTTCTGAGGACTCTCCGCCTTTTCTATAGCTTTCCAAAGATCAATATAATCATTGTATCGTTCATCCTTTCGAACAGCAGCTACCCAATGGGTAAGAAATAGTTTTTCGACAAGTTCTACAAAAGAATAAAACTCATTTCGGCCAAACTTATTGGCGTATAACAGGAGGCATGATTTCCACTCAGATGCTCTGAATTGTCCATCCATAATATGAATCAAGGATCTGAACTTACGTGATGGTTTGTCATCTTCACTCAGATAATCTTGGTCCAAGAAAATTGAGCGATAAAGCGCAATATAGTGGAACATCAATTTTGAGAAATCTTCTCCTCGCTTAACAATATTTCGACCAAATACTCGGTTTTTAAATTCTTCTAAAAGGTCACTGTTGGGACGATCTTTAACAAGTATCATTCGGACTAAAAAAAACACTGACTCAAAATGATCTTCTCCGATTTCGTTTTCAAGAGAATGCCATTTGTTTGCAATTCGTGTCCGAGTTGCTTCGCTTTTTATTACATCTGGTGAAATGTTGTTAGCCTTTAGAATATCAATTCTTCGTAACTGTTTGCCACGGTCATTGACAATTTCGAATAGTCTAAAGGCTTGTTCAAAGGAGGTTGAGGTTAGTTTTATTACTACACATTTTTGAGAAATGAACTGTGATAACTCCTGAAGCTCCACTTCGTTTAATTCACTCAGCCTTTCATGAAATAACTTTGACGCTGAGAAATACCTTTTCTCTGGTTCAATATAATCTTTCAGGTTGAAATCTTTATTCGTCCCTCCTTGTTTGACGACTACGTCTTTAAAAACGTTGGCTTCTCTGACCTCAAGTCTTACCTTTTCCGGAATGCCATCAACTAAGTTCTCTTTTTGATGGATTTTTTCTTGGATTGAGTTTTTATACTCCACCGCTGTAATACGGTCTCGAATACACGCCAACAGAATGAGAAGTGATGTCAGCCTTTGTTGGCCATCAACAACAACGAGATTATCACTATTTTTGTGCAATACTATTGAACCTAAGAAATATTGCTGATTTCTGTCTGCCTTCATAAGGTCTGTCACTAGATCATCGAACTGGTCATCGTCCCAAGAGAAGGGTCTTTGGTACATTGGTATTTTAAAAAAATTATTTTTCGAAAATAGCTCTCCAAGCTGCTCAGTCTTTGAGTTTAGAGGCTCTTCGTGGTTGGTAGGCATAATTTCTCGCTATAATGCAAAGTACTCAGGTTGTGTTTGAGTGTGTATGCACCTTATAAATGAGCATCTTGTAGAATGATATAGAGAATAGAACTTAATCCTCCCTTTTTAATTGTAAGTTATCAAGTTTTTCAGTTGCTTGAGTGGAGTACCCTAAACTTAATCCACGCTTTCAAAAGCTGTGATACCTTTATTAAGTTCTCTCAAGCACAGGACAGGTAAGATATCGACTTGCTGGTTTGAGAGGCTGTG
>CAYOBX010000793.1:0-2042 GCA_964402245.1 uncultured Saprospiraceae bacterium
TTTGTGAACCGCAAAGCGGATGGGCTGCTGAGGGCAAAAGAAGCCGTCCAAATGGAGGAGTTATTTTTTTGTCGTTACTTAATTGGATTTCGCTAAAAATAATTAGCGAAACGCCAGATATTATCTTTTATAAAAGAATACTTCCCTTCATAAAGATTATTGCATTTCCACTAATCAATACTCTTTCTCCTTTTAGTTCGCAATGCAAATCACCTCCACGCTTTGAAAGTTGTTGAGCAATTAAGGTAGTTTTATTTAATTTTTTTGCCCAAAAAGGAATAAGAGTAGTATGTGCAGAACCCGTTACTGGGTCTTCATCAATGCCTGATTGCGGCCCAAAGAAGCGAGATACGACATCTACCGTTTCTCCCATAGCAGTCACTATGATTCCTCTTGCGGGGATAGTTGCCATTACTCCATAATTGGGTTGTAATTGAGCAATAGTTTGTTGACTATCCAATAACACTAAATAATCTGTACTGCCTTTAAAAGTAGCTATAGGGGTAATGCCACCCAATGCTTCTACCATATTTAAGGGCAACTCTACTTGCTGAATAGAGTCCATAGGAAAGTCCATGGTATAGCCATGAGCACTCTGATGAACCGTAAGTGGACCACTTTTAGAATGAAAAACTATTTTCTTGGTGGGATGCTTTAGTTCCGTAAAACAAATATGAGCAGTAGCTAAAGTCGCATGTCCGCACAAATCTACTTCCACTGCAGGTGTAAACCAACGTATATCGTAATCTGCTCCATTTGGTACAATAAATGCCGTTTCAGAAAGATTGTTTTCTAATGCTATTTGCTGCATTACCTCCTCTGGTAGCCATTTTTGTAATGGACAAACGGCCGCTGGATTTCCTCCAAATAGTTTATTGGTGAAGGCATCAGCTTGATAGATAGTTAGGTTCATGTTTCTTGTTATTTGGAACGTAGCTCAAGCTTCTAGCTTGAGAAAGACTCAAGCTGGAAGCTTGAACTACGTCTGGAGTATAAAACATTACTTATTAAGTAAATACCTAAGTTTATACAAATCTAAATAAAATATTTTAGGCGTAGGCTTCGCTAATTGTTGTCCTATAAAGGTAAATAATAAGTTTAAAATCCCTCGAACTATATTTGTAATATATAGTCTTTTACAAAAGCCAAAAGTCTTTAATAACTTAGAAGCAGGCGCTCTGTTTTCCAAATACAATTGATATAAATTATCAATAGCCAATTGCTGTTTTTGTAAAAAGCGATCTCGATCTTCAATTCCTAGATGTTCCAATGGATTATCAATGTGTAGAATAGGAATTCCTTTTCGTTCCAATTCCATTCCGAAAAGCGTGTCCTCATGTCCATATTGTGCAATGCGTTCATCAAAACGAATGGTATCAAATAAGGCTTTGGGTATTAAAAAATTAAAGGTTTTAAAAGCTTGATAAGGGGTTTTACTACGTATGCTTGGAGCTATTTCTTCTCTATCTTTTCCAAACTGATAATGTAATTGCTTTAATGGATCAATAGGAGGATCGCTGGCGTATAGACAACCTCCATAGAGTAGGGTAGAAGGGTTTATCTGTTTTAAGTAGTTCTGAATAAACTGTTCATTGATAACTTTTGCATCCCCATCCATAAATAATAAGTAGGGGTGTTGGGCATTTGCAGCTAAAGTATTTCTAATTTTAGAACGGCCTACATTGTTAGGTAGTTCTTGGTAGTGAATATGGCTATATTGAGTGATAGACTGATTGATTGTTTTGTAAGCAACATCGGATTGATCGTCATAGCAGCAAATCTCAAATGGCACTCCATGCTCTATACATTGCTGATGCAAAGCTTGGACTAAGTTAGTCACATCACAGTTATATATAGGAATTAAAATGGAGAGCATTGATAATTGTGAAATGATTAGGATTGTTGTGTTAGCTCTAAATTTTTTCTTTTGAAATTTATCAAATTTCAAAAGAAAAAATTTAGAGCTAACATAATTAAATTCCCAAACTGAGAATGAACTGTATTAAAATGCAAGCAAAAAAGTGATTTTTTTATAATTTATG
>CAYOBX010000794.1:0-2041 GCA_964402245.1 uncultured Saprospiraceae bacterium
AATTTATTAAAAACCATTTTGAAAATGTTAAACCAAAATCCCTCTGATCACAATCAGAACTTAAAAAAAACAGTATCGTTAACAACAAAAAAAGCTATTATTATGAAAAATCTAAAACTATTATTCGCGGCAGTATTATTTTTATCTTTTAGTGTTAACAGTGCGTTTGCACAAAAAGGAAAGAAGGCAAAACCTACTGTTAAAGAAATCGAATACAACAAAGGTCAATTTGAAATTCAAGCTGGAATTGGATTGATGCCTACCTTTATTTCTCAAAATGCAAAGACACGTATACCTCCTGTAAACTTAGTGTTGAATTATCGAATCAACAAGGCCTTTAATTTAGGTGCTTATTTAGGATATTCTTCTTCTGAGTATACAGATTTAGTAGATGTTAAAGAACAACCACCACGTGATTTGTATTTGCAAAATGATTTTTATTTAGTTGGTCTTCGAGCCGAAGGACATTTCAATCGAGAGCGAATTGACTTCTATGGAGGCGCAATGTTAGGATATAATTTTTCTGACATAAAAACCAATATCGAAGATCCAAAAAATCGACCTGAAGGAATAGAGATTGATGATAATTCTGGAATCTTTACCTACTCTGGTTATGTAGGTTTAAAATATGCACTAACTCCAAAAGTAGGTGTTTATGGTGAGATTGGATATGGCGTCTCATTGATTAGCTTAGGAGCTAGTTTCAGATTATAATAAACGAAATGATGTTGCGTGTAAAGGTGCCGAGAAGTAATCAGGATTGAGATCAATAAATTTGGATAATTTAATTCGTTCCTCTCCTAATCCGCTGATCAATCGACAGTATACCTCGGTACCTATACACCAATTTAAGATAGTTTTCGTGTTCGGGTGTTAAGATATTTACGTGTTCACGTTTTTGAATCCTAACACCTGTCTTACACTGAAATAGGTTGACCTTTTTTAAATCAAAAAAGATGAAAAAAGAGGTAAAGCTAAAAAAGAATAAATTACGTCAGCAGCGTTATTTTAGTGATACGTTTAAGCGTCAAAAAGTAAAAGATTTAGATAAAGGTTTGATAAGTGTTACAGAGTTGAGTAAATTGTATAACGTATCGAAAACCGCGATCTATAAATGGTTACATAAATATTCTCCAAATCATGAAAAAGGCATAAACCAAGTCATACAAATGGAAAGTGAATCCCAAAAGACAAAAGCCTTATTAAAGCGTTTATCAGATCTAGAACGTATAGTAGGTCAGAAACAACTACAAATAGATTATTTGGAAAAACTAGTAGAAATAAGTTCGGAAGAACTAAAACTAGATCTAAAAAAAAGTTTCGGTACCAAGTGCTCCAGTACTTCCATGGGTTCATCAAAGAAAAAGGATTTAAGATGAAGCCTTACTATGAAATAGCTGGGATTAGTAAGCAAGCCTATCATAAAGAGGTTAAAAAATTATCTCATCAAAGAGATAGAACTGCTTATTATCTAGGTCTAATGGATCAGGCCCGAATAATGCATCCAGTCATAGGTTTAGCAAAGATATATTACCTGTTTGAGCCTGAAGGAATAGGTCGTCAGAGCTTTGAAGAATTAGGTAGATTAATGGGCTATTCCCTAGCAATTAAACCTAAAACAACCTGGAAGGGGAAACGAGTGATTCCTTATCAAAACTTATTATCAGATAAAAGGTTTACAGCCAACAACCAGATTTGGGTAACAGATATAACATACTATAAAATAGGAGATCAGTACTACTATATAAGTATGATAATGGATCTTTATGTACGAAAAATAATAGCATATGGAGTAGCAGAGACCTTGCATGCTTCTCATAGTTTAAAATTATTAAGAAGAGCAATAAAGGATCGTAAACCTGAATCGAATAAGTTAATTCATCATTCAGATAAGGGAACACAATATACTTGTAGTGATTATATAAACTGTCTTGATAAACACAAAATATTAATCAGTATGTGCAATAGCGTATATGAAAATACAAGTATGGAGCGGCTTAATGGCATTATTAAAAATGATTATTTGATTCATTGGAATCCA
>CAYOBX010000795.1:0-2033 GCA_964402245.1 uncultured Saprospiraceae bacterium
TACCCGCCTTATCTGCTTCTTTATTTGGAATAAAGTCTAATATACAGATACTAAATCTTATCACTTTATGAAAAAAGAAAATATAATCATTTTCATCCTGCTGCTTTGTGGTATGGACATCCAAGCACAAGTATATGAGGACTACATCGGTGCGGGTCATTTAGAAGGTGTAAGGGTACGCTCAAGTTCAAATGAAGGAGTAATGGAAGCAAATAACACGATTAACGGAAGTGGTTTTAGTATAGACGAATATCAAGCCGCTCGATTTTTAGGCTTTGCTTCTCTTGGAGCAGATTATGAAACCATTCAAACCGTTGCGAATCAAGGGATTTCTAATTGGTTAGATGGGCAGTTTTTGCAAGGTCCACAAGTCAATTTTAAAGATAAAACTTGGGAGATTTGGGAACACTTTTACCCTCAGTACATTTCGATCTATGGTCGAAACTTTATTGTCAATCACGGAGATGCAGTCGTGCCCTATTGGTTCTATTGGAAAATGGCTTGGTGGCATAACATTATGACTTCGGACGACCATTTGCGTCAACGGACGGCGCAGGCATTGAGTCAAATATTTGTAATCTCAGAAAAATCGAATTTGCAATTAAGTGGACCAGGTATGGCAGATTATTACGATCTATTATACAAACATGCTTTTGGTAATTTTCGAGATATTCTCTATGATGTTTCGCTACATCCTATGATGGGCTATTACTTAAGTCATTTAGATAATCCAAAATCTGACCCAGCCAATAACATTCATCCTGATGAAAATTATGCTAGAGAAATCATGCAATTATTTTCTATTGGTTTGTTTGAATTGAATTTAGATGGTACTAGAAAATTGGATGGCCAAGGACGAGCGATTCCTACCTATGATAATAGTGACATTAAAGAATTTGCTAAAATCTTTACAGGCTTAACCGCACCTGGATATTATTGGCCTTGGGAAGACTATTCTTTTTTACCACCAGAATTTGGTAATGAAGAATTTAATTCGCCTGTATCTACTATTACTTGGGAACCTATGGTAGCTTTTGAAAATCAACATGAACAAGGAGCTAAATTCTTATTGAATGGACAAGTAGTTCCTGCTGGACAAAGCACTTTGGAAGATATCAATGATGCAGTAGACAATTTATACAACCACCCAAATGTAGGTCCATTTATTGGGAAACTCTTAATTCAACGATTGGTCAAATCAAATCCTTCTCCTGCCTATGTAGCTAGAGTGGCTACTAAGTTTAATAATAATGGTACAGGTGTAAGAGGAGATATGCAGGCAGTAATAAGAGCTATTCTTACAGATGCAGAAGCTTTGGATTGTTCTTGGCAAGATGATGCACATCATGGAAAATTGAGAGAACCACTATTACGATATACCCAAGCGATGCGGGCTTTTAATGCGCAAAATCAATCGGGAAGAATGTGGAATTGGGGCTATTTATTTGATGAAGCAGTAGACCAAGGGATATTGGCTTCTCCAAGTGTATTCAATTTCTACTTACCCGAATTTCAACCGAATGGCCCAATCGCCGATGATGATTTAGTGGCACCTGAATATCAAATTCATACTTCGGCTACCTCTATCAATTTTATCAACTTAGCCCACGATTGGTTTATCAAAGAATATTATATGGAAGTGGCAACCCATGCTGGTAATGATTCCCATAATGCGCCAAGCTACAATGAAAATGATTTAGATCCAGTGGATTATGTCTTTTTGGATTTAACGGATGAATTGGCGATTGCCAATAATCCTACTGCCTTGGTCGAACGACTAAATTTAATATTAACAGGTGGTGCTTTTTCTGAAGTTACTAAAACCAATATTGTCAATGCAATTACTCCTATTGCTAATTTGAATGATCGGGTAAAGGCGGCTTTGTATTTGACTTTTATTTCTCCTGATTATAGTATTCAGAAATAATGAATCGATTCAAAAGGAAGAATGTTCTGGAAAGTAGATAGGAACATGGATTTTACAGATTTTTAATTTAGGCACAATCTAAATTCATCATTCATCATTCATCATT
>CAYOBX010000796.1:0-2030 GCA_964402245.1 uncultured Saprospiraceae bacterium
ATAATATAGATCTAGTGGTCGTGAGTGGCTCTAACACACCATGCAGATTATAGATCGACAGGTATATATTAATGGTGTTAAAGCGAAGAATCCTAAAAATCTACAATTCAGATATTTAGTAAAGCACCCTACTCCACTTAATGAAAAGAAATTCGCAGAATGGAAAATCAGTGAAGAAGATCAACAATATTACAATTCCAAAGGTGCTAATTATAAAATATTGGTGTTGTCTAATGAACAAAAAGAATTGGTACAAAGTATGGATAGTAGGATTGAAATCATTCCCAATGATATGTATTGGATTAACTTTCCAGATGATTTTACTTTAAGTGAGCTTTCCATACTAGGAATTGATAATGGAAATATTCGAACTTCTAGTGGCTCGAATCGGCTCCTATTAACACTTTCTAAAAAGCAAGTTACTGCTATTCAAGGCTTACATACAGCGATTGAAGTAAAAGCTTATGAAGAATCAGATCGCCTTTTCCCCCATGATCCCGTTAATTTTTCTGGTTGGTCGGTAGATAATTACGGTCCTATTTGGGTACCCAAAGCAGGCGCAACTATAACTATCACACCTAATCTTTATCAGGAGATTACCTATTACGATTATAACTTTTCGTTCGACCTGTCGCTAGTTTATAAATTATCTATGGTTTCTTAAACTAATTTTTAGAGGCAACTATTTTGTTAGGCTTTTTTGAAAAAAAGCCTAACAAAATAGTTGCCTCTAAAGAAAAATAGTAAACATACTTGTTGCCGAGTCTCAAAATAAAGAACCTTAACCTCGTATGAAAAAGACCTATTTTTATTGCACTCGAAATTTATATTATTTATTAACAAATAAATAAAACACAAATAACATCTATTTTGTTAGTAAAAAAATTGCAAATTTCTTGCATATGTTCTACGTAGAACATATGAAAACGTAACTTCCAGGAAATCTTTTTTGGCTACCTATCTTCTTCTCTTCTTTGGTGGATAATATCCTTTCTTCGCCAAATCAGGTCGAACTAAATGTTCAAAAATATACTCTACCATCTCAATCTCCTCAAAAAAGCTATATTCTTTTAAAGCTCTATGCAAGTCTGCATCTATATTAAAACTAGCTCTTTTCTTATTAACAGGTGGAAAAGTTCCTTTTACAGACTTAGGAGATTCCGATTTCTTTGAGCTTCTAAGATTTCTAACTGGAGCAGGAGGGCTTGCTTCTTTTCTAGTTATAGGGCTTATTTCTTCCTTAGATGGCTCAACTGGGGATTGCTCTACTCTACTTATTGGTTCCACAGGGGTACTTATCTCCTCTTTCACAAAGTCTTTGAACTCTCTTTTATACTGAGGCCTGATTATTTTCTGCGCAGCATTTAAGTCTGGAGCTTTCTTAAAATCTACATCATCAAAGCTTTGAAGCTTAATTGCTGGTGTTTTCTTCGTCTTTTTAGAAGCCATAATCTTATATTTTTAAATGAATGTGCGATCCAGTAGGGTGAATGTCCAGTAGACAATCAAGCGAATGAACCGCTAAGCGGATGGGATAGCTCCTATCCTAATTAGTATTCAATATATTTTTACGATAAAGTTTTAATCTTCCCAACAAGTTCATTGACCACTTGTGTAATCTCCGCTTTTGCCTTAGCATCACTGTATTCGTAGACTCCTTTGCCGTCATGTGTTACTTCTGCGTAGGAAATTCTATTATGTAGTCTTGATTTTAGTAACCGCTCGCCAAATGTTTGTTCCATAGTCTCTGCAAATCCTCTGTGGAGCGAAATACGTGGATCATATTCATTAATAATGAAGTATACAGGTATCTTCTTTTCCTTGGTAATCTCAAGAGACTTGATTTTTCGTACAAACTGGTTGATCGTATTCGTTTCTTGTTCTCCTTTAGGTAATAATGGAACTACAACTAAATTACTCATCAATACAATCATATCTGAGATAGGCACTTGGGATGGGGGACTATCTATTACAATAACATCGTATTTTTCATTGAGCTCTTGAATCTTAAAAGCAATCTCGTCCTTATT
>CAYOBX010000797.1:0-2025 GCA_964402245.1 uncultured Saprospiraceae bacterium
TTTGTTCTCTTGGCAATCTATGGATAAGAATGGTAAAGCATCGGCATCACTGAAAGCTGTCAAAAATCCGGTGTTAAAGGGGTGTCCGAAAGGACAGCCTTCTACAACTGCGGAGGCCGTATTTCCATAGGGGTGACCTGGTGGTTGTTTTGTAATTATTCGATAAGTAGAAGCTCCTGAATCTGTTGGAACGAAAAGAGTATCTGCTTGACCTGCTAGTAACTGAAATTCTCCAGAACCTTGTCTAAATATTACTTCATCTTGAATTACAATAAATCCAGCAGGGGCTAACATATCACCAGACCCAATATTGTTAATCCTGAATTGAACTGAATCACCCACACATTCTGCATCTACTTTAATGCTAGCACCATCCCATAAGGGGGGAGGTGGAATACAGATAGGATTCGGATTAGCAAAAGCTTCCACACAATGCGCTTGTCCAACTGCTGCATCACAACTAACCGTAGTATTTACTATAAAAGAACCGCATTCTTCTATCACTAAGTCTCCTATATCAAAACGGAATATATTGCCGACCCGATTAGTCCACGGTAAAGAACTAAAATTAACCTCAAGGAAAGGGTCAAATTGCACATCAATATAGGCATCTTCAGCCGTTTCAATTCCTCGATTACAAATACTTATCGTGTAGTTGGCTTCTCTACAAGGCTCTAAGCTTGCGGTGGAAACATCTACTACTAATATTGGGCAATCTTCTACAGTAGGGCGAGTCGCAAAGTCTAATTGCATGGTATCACTTTCCGTGAAAGCAACATTATAATTTTGGCAAACTTCCCATGCCGTATTCAAGACTACTAAACTAACATTATAACTGCCATTTTCCACCGTCAATTCATACTCCCCATTTTCGTCCGTAGTCGCATAGAATACTTCATTTCCATTTCTAATTCTTACCAACCAATCTTCCAATGTTTTTTCGGCTGCATCTTTTTCACAGTTGGTATTTAAATCTCTGTGGACGGTCCCTCGAATTGTATTATTAAAAATATTTCCATCGCCGTCCGTCTTCACCATATACATATCGTATAAGGGAAAAAGATTGGTTCTATCTGGGTCATTATTAATATCAAAGCTCCCCCCCATCACATATCCTCCGTCATTAGTAAAGGCTACTGACCGGCCAATATCTAAGCCAGCTGTACCAAATAAACGTTCCCATTCCAAATTTCCTTGATCATCCGTTTTGACCAAGTACATTTGAGAAGTAGTAGGGGTAATTTCTTTAGCACCTCCTATTATAAATCCCCCGTCAGCGGCAATGGAAATCGAATATCCTATTTCATCAAAAATACCTCCGTAACTCTTTGACCAGATTTCTGTCCCTGCATTATCTAAACTTAATAGGTAAAGGTCTCTTCTAGCATTTGTTATCCCTGTTAATACAAAATTACCTTCGGCAGTCTCTACCACATCATAAGCGGCATCTTCTTCAACATTACCATAAGTTTTTTCGATTAATACTGCTCCAGACGCATCTGTTTTAATAAAATAAACATCAGGACTCGTACCATTTGGGCTTGAAGGATTTGGAATAGCCGAGGATTGATTAGACCCAACAATAACTATATTTCCATCCTTTGTTTCAATTACCGATTCCCCCACATCTAAATCGTCCCCTCCAAAGTTTTGCTCCCATAATACATTGCCATCATTATCAGTTCGCACTAAATAAACATTAGTACTTCCGTCCTCTTCTAATTCTGTTCGGCCTGTTAAAATATAATCTCCATTTTCAGCTAAGGCAATTCCAAAGCCTCTATCATTAAAAGAACCTCCATAAGATTTTTTCCATATTTCCCTTCCCTCACTATCAACTTTTACTAAGAATACATCTTCTTTTCTATCCGAGAAACCATTTGTTTGACCAATTATCAAATAATTCCCCACTGCATCTTGTGCTATATCAAAGCCTTTATCATCTCCAAATTCTCCATAGGACTTTTTCCACTGTTGAACACCATTCTCGTCTGTCTTGACTAAAATTACATTAGATCCAAATTC
>CAYOBX010000798.1:0-2024 GCA_964402245.1 uncultured Saprospiraceae bacterium
GTACATGCGTGTGATGGTCAAAAATTAGAGATCGACAACAAGTATGTTTTGCTTCTCATCCGCTAGCGGTTCTCTTCGTTAAAAAGATTCCCCGAATCTTTTTTGCTGCGGAACACTACGTTCACCCAGCTAATTCTTCCTCAATACTACTTAACACACTGACCGACTTATCATAGACGCCTTGCATAGAAGCAGCATTATCCATGCCTGCAAACAAAGCCATTTCTGTAGTTTTGATAATAGAGGTCACATCTTCTATATAGCTAGAGGTGACCTTTAGTGAAGCTAATTTTTCTCGTACATTATCTTTACTTAATTCAGACAATGGGATGTTTAATTTATCGCCGACATAGCCTAAAAGGGACTTAGATATTTCATCATAAAAAGCTCTACTCTTATTAGCCGTAAGATGTTGTTCTGCGATTTTGAGTCGTTGTTTGGCTACTTGTTGTGCCTTTTTACTTTTTAAAATGGATAGGTCAATATTTCCATTTTTTTCTTGTTGACGTTTAAAAACGAAGGCACCTGCTAGAAATAAAAAAGGCAATACTGTCAATCCATAAAAAAGGTTAGAGGTGGCAAAAGGTGTACTTTTTTTGGAAAAAGAAGTAGCAGTTTTTATATAACGAATATCTTTTTGGACTAGATTTTTGGGAGTCGTTTTGGCAACGGACGATGCGCCAGATCCTTGACTGACAGTAATGTCAAAAACGTTTGGCTGTAAGGTTATATATTTCGCACTATCAGGGTTGAAGTAAGAAAAGGCAGGGGCTATTTGATATTGCCCTGGTCTTTTAGGAATCATCAAATATTCAATCTGTTTATAACCACTTAATAAACCGCCTCGCTCTGTGGATTGTTCTTCTAAAACTTTAGGTTCGTATAATTCAAATTCAGTAGGTACTGCTATGGAGGGTGGTTGTAACCGTTTAATATCACCATCTCCTCTAATGGCCAATTTGATAGAAACGGCATCATCCGTAGTGATTTTATTTCTGCCTAAATTAAAAGCGATGGAATAATCTCCAACAGCGCCACTAAAGTTATTAGGCTGTGGAGTTGGTAAATTTCGTACTTTAATAGCTACCTCATTAGTTCGCACATTTACATGTCGCACTTGGTTGTTAAAAAAGAAACTACTCCGTTTTCTTTTGCCAACGACCACTCCAATACGGATAGACATCGGATCTATTGTAAGTAAGCCAGTTTGTTGAGGGAAAAGGGCTACACGTTTTAATACTTTTGTTACATACTGAACACCATCTACAACCTCTCGGATTGTGCTTGCATTAAAGCGACGAACATCATGTGCAAAGAAACCAAGATACTCGGTTTCTTCTATAATGTCATAATTCTCTACATCAACAGAAGTAAATAATTTATAATTGACCATTATTTGCTGCCCCAAATAGACATCTGTAGTGTCTACTTCTACTTGCACAAATACTTCTTGTCCATTAGAAGCTCCTTTAGCAACAGTTTTTGCTTTAACTACTTTAATAGAAATAGGCTTCGTCTTCAGAGTCTTTCCACCTACTTTTATACTTGCAGAACCAATGGAATAAGTTCCTCTTTGCTTAGGTTGTATGGTATATGCATAGCCCATTTCTTGAGAACGTTGTCCATTGATGATCGTCATTCTATTCGATCTACTTGGGCCACTTAAAACATTGAATCCTTTAAAATTAGGTGGTTGAAAATTACTGCCTTGTGCATTTTTCAGCGTAAAAGTTACTTCTACATACTCATTTTCAACTAGTTCTTTAGCATCTGTAGAAGCTTCAAAACTTATTTCCTGTGCTTGGAGGGAAAAGGAAAAAATTGTTAGAAAAAATAAAGAGATTAAGAAACGCATAGGAGAGCGGTAATTTTATTATCGTAACACGGAATTTATTCCGTATCATAACTAATCGAGCGCAGCGCAGATTAGTTATCCTATCTGCGCTGCGCCCGATAGTCGTACGGAATGAATTCCGTGTTACGGGTGTACGGAATGAATTCCGTGTTACGGGTGTACGGAATGA
>CAYOBX010000799.1:0-2008 GCA_964402245.1 uncultured Saprospiraceae bacterium
GAAAAAATTATTCACACAATCCAATCACATTGCAAATAATCGCCAAAACCTTCCATGGTTTAGAAGAGGTTCTAGCCCAAGAAGTAAAAGCCTTAGGAGGAAAAAATATCCAAGTACTGAAAAGGGCCGTTTCCTATGAAGGAGACCAAAAGCTATTATATAGATCTGTATACGAGTTACGGACTGCCCTACGCATACTGAAGCCATTCTATAGTTTTAAAACAAAACATGAAAACCATTTATATAAAAAGATAAAAGAAATAGATTGGGTCAATCAATTTAATCTCGATCAAACCTTTGTGATCAATGCGGTAACTGCCTCTAAATATTTCCAGCATTCCCAATATTTAGCACTCAAGGCAAAAGACGCAATTGTAGACAGTTTCAGAGAAGTACACGATCGACAGCGCCCTAGTATTGATCGGATTAATCCTGATTTTAGAATCAATCTTCATTTGGGTTTTGATAATGTATGTACATTGGCATGGGATGCTTCTGGCGACTCTTTACATAAAAGAGGCTACAGATTAGACACCGTAGAAGCTCCTATCAACGAAGTATTGGCTGCTGGGATGATTTTGGAGTCAGGTTGGCAAAAGGATTGTGCATTAATTGACCCGATGTGTGGTTCTGGTACGATTTTGACAGAAGCAGCATTGTATGCTTATAATATGCCTCCTCAGATACAGCGCAAACAGTTTGGTTTTATGAAGTGGAAGGATTTTGATCGAGAATTGTGGGAAACTGTAAAAAGAGAGGCAGAAGAAAGAATGGTGGAGTGCAACGTGCCAATTCTAGGATTTGATAAAGACTTTAGAGCTGTTAAAGCTAGTACTAAAAACATATTAGCTGCGGAGTTAGAAGGAGCTATTGAAATCAATAGAATTGCCATAGAGGAATTGGAGGTTTCAGAAGAAAAGGCAGTAGTTATTACTAATCCTCCATATGATGAGAGAATGGAATTGGAAGATGTTATGGCATTTTATAAAGATTTAGGATATGTGCTAAAGGACAAATTAGCAGGATATACCTTATGGATTATCTCCTCTAATGGGAAGGCATTAAAGCAATTGGGCTTGAAACCTAGTGCTAGAAAAACATTATTTAATGGTCCTTTAGAGTGCCAATACAATTGCTATGAATTGTTTAAATCTAGCAAGAAAGCATAGTAAACTGGGTCATTCTAAACAACTTAAAAATAAAATCGTAAATTTGAAAATAGGATTTATAGCCATTAGCTATCAGCTTCTAAATACACTCTTTCTAGAGGACTATAAATAGTAAAGTTGATAGAAGCTGATGGCTAAAATCTCATAGCTGACAACTAAAGTTAGTAGAGAAGTAGAGACGAAATATTCTATATGAAGAAAAATATTGTACAGCTAGCCGCCGATTATGCCGACTTGCTCTTTAAAGAGCAAATGTCTGCTAAATTGCTGTACCATAATGAGGCACATACACAATCTGTAAAGGAAGTATCACTCCTACTAGCCAAACATTACAAAGCCACTCCACTCGAATTAGAAATATTAGAATTAGCTGCCCTGTTTCACGATCTTGGCTATATAAAGGTTTATACTGGTCATGAAGCTGTCAGCCAAGATATGGCTGGTGCTTTCCTCAAAAAATACCACTACCCTGCCTCCTTAATTAAACAAGTTCAAGCTTTAATTGGTGCCACTCATATTCAACAACAGCCAACTAATTTATTGGAAAAAATTATTAAAGATGCAGACTTGAATAATGTTGGGCAAGGAAAGTATATTCGAACTATTACTAATCTAAGAACAGAATTAAACACTTTTTTAGATCAGCAATTTAAGGATATAGATTGGTATAAAGCGAATATCAAATTTTTAGATAGCCATTCTTTTTTTACAAAGAAAGCACAGGAACTATTTAGTAAAAAGAAAAAATCTAATAGAAAGAAAGTGAAGAAGTTGATAAAATCATTGAAGGACGGACTTTGATTTATTTGATTCTTCTGATTACCTTGATTTCCAATATC
>CAYOBX010000800.1:0-1999 GCA_964402245.1 uncultured Saprospiraceae bacterium
TTGCGTCTCTGCTTTCAATTATAGACGGGTAGCCCCAAATGTCTTCACCTCATTTTATCTTTTGAAAGAGATAGGTGTGGATAAGTGGGGAGTGGTAGAATTGAATAATAGTACAAATGTAAGAAAAAGAAAGGCTTGTTAAAATGGAGATAGTATATAAATGAATAAAGGGGCAAACATTACTGTTTGACCCCTCTACCTTTTATTTACCCCCCAATAAATAAAGTAGCAATATACACTTGTTAAGCATGTGATGTTGGAGCACAACTAATTCATTGTGACGGTTAAATATGAACGGATACAAAGAAGATATTATGATTAATATCATATATTAAAAAACATACTGCATATTTATAATAAATATAAACATATTAAGAATTATATTTTTTTTTACAGGATGTTTTATTTGATTTTAGTGTGACGAGTTTGCGGAGGGAAAAAAAGAGAAATTTTCAATTAAAATATTGGGTCGAAGTTACCAACTTCGACCATCGCACTCTCTGTTGAGTTTAGACCCTTTCTTACAGCGTTTTCCATTCAAAATCTACTCCCAGAATTAAAACAAAAATTGCTGCAGTAAGAATGGGCGCAAGTATAGACGCTACCATGAAATAATAATATTGTCGAGGAACCTTAGATTTTTGCACTAATTCTGACAAACAAGCTAAGAGTAGAAGGCTAATAAAAATAACAGGAAAGATGAGCGTAACCAAGGTCGCAGTATAATCACTAAGTAGCCATAAAATAGCATAGGCGACTACTTGTATTAAAAAGAGCTCGAAGGTGGAGAGATTAGGAATTGGTAAATCTTCAGTCTTCATTGTATTTCGTCTTTACTAAGATAAAGAAGAGTGGCCTTATATCTAATCATTGAGAATTTACTGTAAAATTAACCCTTTGTTTAATGCAGTCCTAAAGAAAAGGAAGATAATAATTTAATAAACTCTACTTTTTTAGCATCTTTAGGGTTTACCACATTCTTTGATTAGAATATTTGAAACTATACAGCTTGTAGAATAGAGAAGCGAGAACAGAGAATAGAGATAGCTTTCGTTTATAAACAATGAATGATCGTAGTTTTTTAAACGATTGTGTCTCTATTCTCGCTTCTCTGCTCTCTGTTCTAAAAAGTGTATGGTTTTAAAATTAGAAGAATGACTCATTAAACGCTCACAAGAAATGTTAAAAAGCTTTTATGTATTTTCAGTAATCTTGCTTATTTCAAGCTGCACTACAAATAAACAAGTAGATCCAATATCTTCTATAGAAGACCCACAACTAAAAGAAGTTTTAAAGAAAGCATTGGATGCAATGGGGGGAAATGAAAATTGGAATAACCTTAAATCTCTTCAATTTCAAAAGAAAACAGAGCTATATGAAGCTTCAGGTGCCATTGAAAAGGTAACCGATCAAACGCATGCTTATAGCTTTCAACCTAGCAATAAGGTCAGCATCACTTGGAAGGAGGATGATATTGCACATGAAATGTTGATGGAAAATAACCAAGCTAAAAAGTTAGTAAATAATTCAATTGATACGGAAGCTAAAGAATCTTCTTTAAAAAACTCGATTTATGCTTCTACTTTTGTTATTGGTATCCCTTTTAAATTACTAGATGAAGGGGCTAATTTAAGTTATGAAGGTATTGAAACCATTGCAAGTGGTAAAGAGGTGCATGTGATAAAAGCGATATATAATCCAACATCCTATAAGAGCCATACGAAGGCAGATATTTGGTGGCATTATTTTGATGTGCAAAATTACCATCAATTGGGCTATTCTGTCCAATTACACGATCATACTAGCTATGTGGAAGATTTGAGTTTTGATCGAGTTGGAGGGTTCTTGTTTACAACATCTAGAAAGAGCTGGCGAGTGGATGATGAAGGAAACAAAACCTATGTTAGAGCAGCTTATGAGTATAGTGATTTTAAACTAAATACCTTATAAAGGGTTTTCTTATAAAAAAGTATTCGCTAAAAATTAGGCTAAAAACGTT
>CAYOBX010000801.1:0-1985 GCA_964402245.1 uncultured Saprospiraceae bacterium
TGCATAATGTATTGGGGGACCATGCAGTACAAAAAGGACAAGATGTAGATGACCAGCGTTTGCGTTTTGACTTTTCTCACTTTTCAAAAATCACGGACGAAGAATTGGCAAACATCGAACAGATGGTCAATGAAAAGATTCGTTTAAATATTCCTTTAGAGGAAAAGTTAATGCCAATCGCAGAAGCAAAAGCTGCGGGCGCAACAGCACTATTCGGAGAGAAGTATGGCGATACGGTTCGGATGATTACCTTCGATAAAGATTTCTCTAGAGAATTATGTGGAGGGACGCACGTTCCTGCAACGGGAGAAATCGGTCAGTTTAAAATTTTATCTGAAACGGGTGTGGCAGCAGGTATTCGAAGAATCGAAGCAGTCACTTCCGCAAAAGCAGAGACCTATATAAATAAGGAGTTAGCAGAGTTGGATAAAATTCGTGGTTTATTTAAAAATGCAACCAATACGGCTGGTAACGTAGCGGCATTACAAGAAGAAAATAGAAAATTAAAGAAAGAGATAGAAAAATTATTAGCAGACCAAGCGAGTGGATTAAAAGATTCGCTTAAAGCAAAAGTCGAGCAAGTAAATGGCTTTAATTTCTTAGCGGCTAAATTGCCATTGAATGATAGTGGTGCGATTAAGACCTTGGCTTATCAGCTAGAAAGTGAATTGGGCAATGCGGTGATTGTTTTTGGAGCAGAAGTAAAAGGCAAGCCACAAATAATGGTCGCTGTAAGTAAGGAATTAGTGGAGTCGCATAAATTGCATGCTGGTAATATGGTGCGCGAGTTGGCGAAAGAGATTAAAGGTGGCGGTGGTGGACAGGCTTTCTTTGCTACGGCTGGTGGGAAGGATGCTGGTGGGTTGGATGCGGCTGTGGGGAAGGCTAAGGGGTTGGTGTAAATTTATCAGTCTTAGAATAATAAAAAATGGAAAATGAAATTTTCGCTTTATTTCAATTAAAGACTAAATATGAAGGGCATGAAGATGGGATGGAATTACCCACTCAAACTAAATTAATATTAGAAGCTTCTAGTAATTATAAATTTTTAGATAGCCTTAAGGAAGAATTAGAATATTCTTTTTATAAGAATTTGAGAGGAAATTTCATTCTTTCTTCAGTGCAGAAAAAAGTAGTTTATAATTTTTTTGGAATAGAAGAAAATTGGCTTATTCTTGATGAGAAGCTGGAAAAAATAACTTTTTATCAGTATGAAAAACTCAAAGAATTACTAAACATATCATTTTTTAAAATAGAAGAAGGAGTTCCTAATAAAGAAAAATTCTATCCAATTTTTAATAAACAATTTTGGGATAAAATTGGCGAATATGATAGAATACTAAGGTATTCTGATTTAGAGTGTTTTTCTGATAATTTGGAATCTTTAACCGCAGAAGAGGCATATGAGAAAGCCGTTTTTTTATTACTGCTAATTTGTAATTTAGATAACTTTATCGGAGACCCTGATGTTACTTCGGCTGAAGTCGATTATTTAAGTTCATTTGAAAATTTACACAGAGGACTCCTAGAATTAGGAAAATCCAATATTGATGAAAGTCTAGTAAATAAATATGGTCTATTAAAATTTTACCTAATCGGCTTTAACCAATTTTTTGTAGATAAAACTTTTTTTAAAGATTTTTATGGTAAAAAAGAGGAAGTTTTGGGTAGTCAGAAAGTACATTTCGATAAATTAGTTGCCTACCTAAGAAATCTACCTTTAGAGCCTATAAAAATTATTAATATTTGGTGAAATATAAATAACCGATATTTCAAGTCTCCAGACTTGGAATCCATATCTGGTCGTCTCCTGACGACCGTAAAATATAGCCGTTAGGCGGTGATTTTACCTTTCACCAAAAAAAATCGTATTTTTATTACCAAATGAACAAACCAATTTATGGCAAGAGATAAATTTCACAGCCTAGTACGTAATGCCTTAGAGGGAGAAGGTTGGACAATCACCAATGACCCGTTGACCTTAA
>CAYOBX010000802.1:0-1984 GCA_964402245.1 uncultured Saprospiraceae bacterium
TCAAATCGCTGACTGGAATTGCTTTAAAAAGCGAACATCATTTTCGAATAACAATCGAATATCATTGATACCATATTGCATCATTGCTTGCCGCTCAATACCCATTCCAAAAGCAAAGCCTGTATATTCTTTAGAATCAATACCGCAGTTTTCCAATACTTGTGGATCTACCATCCCGCAACCTAAAATCTCTACCCAACCAGTATATTTACAAACATTACAGCCTTTTGCATCACAGATGAAACAAGAGACATCCATTTCCGCACTAGGTTCTGTAAATGGAAAATAAGAAGGACGCAAACGAATCTTTGATCCTACCCCATACATTTCTTGTGCGAAGTAAAATAAAGTTTGTTTTAAATCTGCAAAAGAGACATCCTTATCTATATACAAACCTTCTACTTGGTGGAATTGGCAATGCGAACGAGCAGAGATTGTTTCATTTCTATATACCCGACCTGGTGCAATAATTCTGATAGGCGGCTTCTGAGAAGTCATCACTCTAGCCTGTACAGACGAGGTGTGGGTACGCAGTAGCATGGAAGTACTATCTTTTAGATAGTAGGTGTCTTGCATATCTCTTGCAGGATGATCCTCTGGCGTATTCATCGCTGTGAAATTGTGCCAATCATCTTCTATCTCTCTTTCTTCTGCAACTACAAATCCAATTCTAGAGAAAATATCAATAATCCGATTCATCGTGATGGAAATCGGATGCCTAGAACCTAAAGACATATTAGAAGGTGGTGCAGATAAATCTATTTCTTCCCCTGCTGTATCTTCTGCCCCCGACTCCATATTCGATTGAAGATTTTGGAATTTTTCTTCTGCTGATTTTTTAACCTTATTTAGTAATTGACCAAAATCCTTTCGCTGTTCATTTGGAATATTACGAATCTCTTTAGAAAGTGGCTTGATGATATTTTTTGACCCTATGTATTTTATTCTAAACTGCTCTAACTCTTCTGCATTAGCTGGCTGTGCAGCTGCTATATCTGTTAATATATTTTCTACTGTATTGAATATTTCTGCCATACTATCTGGTATATATTATTTTTCTTAAAACAAGCCACAAAAGTAAGGGAATTAAGAAAGAAAAACAGTCTTTTCTGAGATTGTTCAAAAACCTGTACAAAAAATAAAAGCAGCCATTTTTAAAATGGCTGTCTGTCAATGTCATATGAGCATTTGAACTTGAGCTTGACACTTGAATTTGAACTTTCTAAGTAAAATGCTTTAACATGATAATTTCTTTTTCTGATAAGAAACGATATCGCCCTCTTGGTAAATCTTTTTTTGTTAACCCTCCGAAATACATTCGATCTAACTTTACTACTCGATAGCCAAAATGTTCAAAAATTCGACGAACAATTCTGTTCTTACCAATATGCAATTCTATGCCTACTTCCGTTTTGTCTTTGCCTTTGACATGGCTCACGCCATCCACTAATGCCAAGCCATCTTCTAAGGTCAAGCCTTTGGCGATATTTTTAATATGTGCATCAGTAACAGGCTTATCTAAAAAGACATGGTAAACTTTCTTTACTTTATGTTTAGGGTGTGTTAACTTTTTCGATAAATCTCCATCATTTGTTAATAATAACAGACCAGTTGTAGCTCTATCTAAACGTCCTACCGAAAAAATTCGTTCTGGCACATCTTTTCCTATTAGATCAAATACCGTTCTTCTTCCTTTTTCATCACTTGCAGTCGTGACCGCATCTTTTGGTTTATTTAGCAAAATATAGACCTTTCTTATCTCTGGTTGAATCACTTCATCTCTATAGCACACTTCATCTTTAGGAGAAATTCTATAGCCTGGCTCATTAATGACTCCTCCATTTACTTTCACTAGTCCTTGAAAAATATATTCACTAGCTTTCCTTCTAGAGCAAATACCACAATGAGCAACATATTTGTTCAAGCGTATATCCTCTCCCAGATCATCTAAAGAGGTTGG
This sequence comes from uncultured Saprospiraceae bacterium, assembly GCA_964402245.1. Classification (GTDB taxonomy): domain Bacteria; phylum Bacteroidota; class Bacteroidia; order Chitinophagales; family Saprospiraceae; genus JAFMDF01. The sequence continues at coordinate 1,961 of CAYOBX010000802.1, forward strand.
AATATTCGCATGTTGCCGATTAAT
>CAYOBX010000803.1:0-1982 GCA_964402245.1 uncultured Saprospiraceae bacterium
GTGTCTCTATTCTCGCTGCTCTGCTCTCTGTTCTAAAAAGTGTATGGTTTTAAAAGGAACCATCAAATAACTAAAAATTAAAAACATGTATGATAATAGAAAAACAATTGCATTGGGTACATTTTTTATCCTAATATACTTCACAACAAATATTTTCGCTCAAGGACAGCGACAAAAATATGTTCCTAATAATGAAAGATTCAATGCTGGCTTGATTGTAGGATACAATGCTAGTCAAATTGATGGAGATTACTATAAAGGTTTTAATAAGTATGGACTTACCGCAGGTATTCGAGGGATCACTCGTTTAACTCCTAATTTTGATTTTAATATTGAAATACTATACAGTAAAAAAGGAAGTAAAATTTTCCACAATCGCTTTTCCTCACCAGCAAGGTCTATGGAAAGAAGATTTATTGACCTTACCTATATAGATGTTCCTGTTTTCTTTAAATTCATGTCTCCTAGAAAAGCAAGTAGTTTTCACATCGAATTTGGAGCGATCTATTCCCGACTATTCAATGCGAAAATTCAAGAAAATGTGGAAAACAATCCTTCGGAATTTGTTTTCGATGCCATTCAAAATGATTTTAAAAATAGTGAAATTTCTTTCTTAGGAGGAATCGGCTTTACTTGGCAGAATGGTCTCTCAATCAATTATAGATATAGTTTCAGTTTTATCAATTTTTATCGAGGAGATAACTTTGGTGCTGAGTCATACGATCCAAGTATCGACCAACCAGTTACCTTTCTACGTAATTATTACTATACGCTTAGCTTGTCTTATAGTTTGTTTGATAATAAAACGAGGAAAAAATCGAAAAAGTCAAAGAAATCGAAAAAGAGTAATGAAAGATCTATAAAGACAGCCTTATCTAAAAGAGATTTAGCATATGTTAGGGATAATACGAGTCACATAAGCAGACTGTACTTGGAATAGCTTATGAAAAATTGCCTAAAAATTATTTCACAAAACAAAGGCAATACAAATGAACGCAGAGAGGCAAAGATGCAGCGTTAGATTTGTTCTCAGCATCTCTGCGTCTCAGCAACATACCAATGCTAGTATTTCTATTGTAAACAACTGTGGTCATGTAGTAAGTATTGAACAAGCTGCTCAATTCAATGCCATTTGTTTATCTTTTTTGAGTCGTTTGAAATGATTCACTTAATCCGATTCCGCCTCTGACCCAACATCTCTTTTCAATAATCCTCTAAATGCATCATATACTGTATCGCCTTCATATAAAACCCTATAAACGGAATTCGCAATAGGCATTTCTACATCGTATTCTTTAGCCAATTCTATAACCACTTTGGTGGTTTTAACGCCTTCTGCCACCTCTGACATTTCCTCTATGATCTCTTCAATTTTTCGTCCTTTACCTAGGTTAAATCCAACATAGCGATTTCGGCTTTTAGTACTGGAACAAGTAGCCACTAAATCGCCCATTCCCGTTAGTCCAGCAAAAGTAGCTGGTTGTCCACCCATCGCAATTCCTAGTCTAGTCAATTCTGCTAATCCTCTTGTGATAATCATGGCTCTAGTGTTATCTCCTGCATTAGCACCATCTCCCATGCCCGTAGCAATAGCAATAATATTTTTTAAGGCACCTCCTAATTCACAGCCAACGACATCCTCATTGGTGTAGACTCTGAATAAACCAGTTCTAAATACTTTTTGCAATCTTGCTGCAATCGTATCATCCACCATCGCAATAACACTCGCCGCCGCTTTTCCTACAGAAATTTCTTTAGCCAAATTAGGTCCTGTTAATACACCTGCTGGATGTCCCTCCATTTCTTCTTCTATAATTTGGGTCATCCGCATTTTGGTTCCTGTTTCTAATCCTTTTGCCAAACTTATAATAGGAACCCAAGGCCTGATATGTGGTCGAGCATCTTTCAGGACTTGTCGGAAGTGTTGGGCAGGAATACCCATTACAACCACATCTGCGTCTTGAACTGTTTCTGAAATAGTC
>CAYOBX010000804.1:0-1978 GCA_964402245.1 uncultured Saprospiraceae bacterium
ATTCTGGGTATTTGAAGGGAAAATTACTTTGAATCGAAGTCGAAACAGTTCTCTATTCACGAAATTTCACCTGACTCCTGACTCCTGACTCCTCGTTCCTGCCCCCTAGCTAGTTACAAAAAGAAATAAATACTTGGGGTTGCGTTTATTCACAAAAATACTTGTTGCATCACAGTCCATCAAGAGAGTTTTTGTAAGGGAGACGTACACACATTGACAATTAATTAATAAATAACGACTTTTGCACCTTTTCAAGCGCAAAATAGTAAAATACGATACTACTATTTTTCTTGCTCGGCGGCTGCGCCGCCTCACAGAGGAGGCTTGGGGGATAGTTTTCTGCAAAGTTGCTTAGGCAACTTTGCAGAAAACTATCCCCCAAATCCCCCATAGTCGAGCTGCCACAGGCAGCGAGTATCCTACTATTTAATATAATATACGAGGCATGGCACAAGACGATCAGTTTAAAAAATTAGTTTCTCACTGTAAAGAATATGGGTTTATTTTCCAATCTAGTGAAATCTATGATGGATTAAGCGCAACCTATGATTATGGACCCTATGGTGTAGAATTAAAAAATAATATCAAGCAATATTGGTGGAAATCCATGGTACAAATGCACGAAAATATCGTGGGTTTGGATGCCGCTATTTTTATGCACCCTAAGACATGGAAAGCCTCTGGTCACGTAGATGCCTTTAATGATCCGATGTTAGATAATAAAGACTCTAAGAAAAGATACCGTGCCGATCAGTTGTTAGAAGGGTATATGGAAAAGCTAGAGCTAAAAATGAATAAGGAGGTAAAAAAAGCCAAAAAGCGTTTTGGCGATGCCTTTAATGAGGAAGAGTTTAGATCGACCAACCCAAGAGTGTTAGCGAATGCGGAGAAGCATGAAACGGTAAGAGTAGAATTAGCAACAGCCATGACGAATGGCGATATGGAAGCATTAGGTGCACTGATCGAGAAATACGAAATCAAATGTGAGGTAAGTGGAACGGCTAATTGGACAGAAGTGCGTCAGTTCAATTTAATGTTTTCTACTCAACTAGGAAATATAGCTGGATCAGAAAGTAAGTTATACTTACGTCCTGAAACAGCACAGGGTATTTTTGTTAACTTCTTAAATGTACAAAAATCTACGCGTCAAAAATTACCTTTCGGTATTGCACAAATTGGTAAAGCGTTTAGAAATGAAATTGTGGCTCGACAGTTTATCTTCCGTATGCGAGAATTTGAGCAAATGGAAATGCAGTTTTTCATTAAGCCTGGCACCCAAAAAGAATGGTATGAATACTGGAAAACTAAGCGACTAGACTGGCATAAAGCTTTAGGTACTTCTCCAGATAAATTGAGGTACCACGATCACGATAATTTAGCACACTATGCGGATGCGGCGGTAGATATTGAATTCCAATTCCCGTTCGGTTTTAGAGAATTAGAAGGGATTCACTCTCGGACAGATTTTGATTTAACAGAACATCAAAAGCTATCTGGTAAGAAGATGCAATACTTTGATCCTGTTACGAAAGAAAATTATGTACCTTATGTGGTAGAAACTTCTATCGGTTGCGACAGAATGTTCCTAGCCATGATGGGTAATGCCTTACAAGAAGAAACAGTTCCAGATGCAAAAGGAAATGATTCTACTAGAACGGTATTAAAATTACATCCTGCTTTAGCTCCTGTTAAATGTGCGGTTTTACCTTTAGTTAAAAACAAGGAAGTATTAACGGATAAAGCTAGAGAAGTTTATAAAAAATTAACTGCTTCTTTCAATTGTCAATATGATGAGAAAGATGCGATTGGTCGTCGATACCGTCGTCAAGATGCGATTGGTACGCCTTACTGTGTTACGGTTGATTTTGAGTCTTTAGATGATAATATGGTGACGATTAGAGAAAGAGATTCTTTGAAGCAAGAGCGGGTGCCTATTGATAAGGTGCGGGGTATTGTTTTGGAGGGAATTGATATGGGG
>CAYOBX010000805.1:0-1977 GCA_964402245.1 uncultured Saprospiraceae bacterium
AGTTTTGAATGCCTATAAAACATTGACAGTCAACTATCAAATTTCGCTACAGGCTACCCACTGATCTTTGTAAGTGATTGATAATCAGTAAATTAATTTTAGCTGTACAGGACGAACGAAAAGTAATTTTCATAATATGTATTCTGTTGAGGATCCAGATAGCAGGCATTTTCAAAATGCCATCTATCTAGAATAAGATCTTTTCTCGATGAATTATATATTACGATTATGACTTTTCGTTCTCCCTGTTTAGCTATATATCATTGATAACCAATAGAAACTTTGCGTCTTTGCGTCTTTGCGTGCGTATAATTTTACAACGATAGACAGATAGCTTTGCTATTCAATTTTTTTTTGGAATAAATATTAATTATGAAAATAAAAAACATTGAAGTTTTTTCTAAAAACCTAGCACTTACAAAACCCTACACGATTGCTTATAAAACCATTACGGATGTAGAAAATGTGTTTTTACTAATTACATTGGAGAATGGTATTGTTGGAATTGGAGCAGCCAATCCTGATCTACAAGTTGTAGGAGAGACTCCCTCAGATGTTCTAAAAAATTACCAATCAGATTATTTTCAAAAATTTGTTGGCAAGAGTATAACATACTTTAGATCAATGATACAGGAGGTGGGTACTACTTTTCCAAATAAGCCAGGTACCTTGGTACTTTGGGATATTGCTTTGCACGATGCTTTTGCCAAATATCTGAATATACCGGTGGCTGCAATTTACGGACAACATATTTATTCCCTTCCCACCTCGGTTACCATTGGTATTATGGATGTAAAGGATACGGTAAAAGAAGCAAAAGAATATGTAAAACTAGGCTTTAAAGTTTTGAAAATTAAAACAGGGCAAGCAGTAGATCTAGATATTGAACGGATTGTTAAAGTGAACGAGCAATGTAGCAATATAAAAATAAGGGTAGATGCCAATCAAGGGTATGAGATTAAAGACTTAGAAAAATTTATCAAGGCCACAAAAAACCTAGGATTAGAAATAATCGAGCAACCTTTGTTAGTAGGAAAAGAAACTCAACTTGCTCAACTTGACCAACAATACCGAAGCATTTTAGTAGCTGATGAAAGCTTAAAAAATAGTAAAAGTGCGATAAATTTCACCCCCTCTCCTCAACCATTTGGTATTTTCAATATAAAATTAATGAAATGTGGCGGCCTTCTAGCAGCATTGGAGATTGCTACGATTGCCAAGGCAGGAGGTATTGATTTATTCTGGGGCTGTAATGATGAAAGTATTGTGAGTATTACCGCAGCCTTACATATAGCCTTTGCTTGTACCAATACGAAGTATCTCGACTTAGATGGAAGCTTTGACCTTGCTGAAGATATTGTCAATGGCGGTTTTCTACTTAAAGACGGAATGATGAGTATTCGTGATAAACCTGGATTGGGGGTGGAGTTAAAGCATGCCTGAGACCGTTCAAGCTCAAGTTCAAGTTCAAAGAGTGTAACCGCCGTTCATTTTAACTTGTTCATCTTTAAAAAATAAGTCCGTAGCTAGGCTATGCACTGATTTTTTAAAGAAAACTATCGAAAAAATCCATCATTCATATAGCCACTTCTTAAAGAGTAAAGTCTATAGAACCAAAATCCAAAAAATATTAAATTAGGTTTCAAATCCTAAATTCATTAAATTTACTTACCTTTACTCCTACAAGCTATAAAATCCTCAACACTATCTATACTCGAAACAGGATAAAAAGAAGTTAACAATTTAAAATGATTGTAAGGTTGTTTACGTCACGTATCTGAGTCTCAATAAATCAAGCATTACTATCATGAATATAACCAGTTCTATGAAAATATTAACCAGCATTCTATTCACTATTTTTTTTATTTCTTTGCTTTCTGCACAAGACTTCCCAAAAGGCATTTGGCTTACTGGAGAAGAAAATACAAAAATCGAAACCTATGAAAAAGAAGGAGCTTGGTATGGAAAAATTGTTTC
>CAYOBX010000806.1:0-1971 GCA_964402245.1 uncultured Saprospiraceae bacterium
TGCTCTGCACTGCACGACAGTTTACTACATTACCCATCTTTCTTTCTAAACGAAAATTCAATTTGATTTCCATCCTCCTTATAATATTGTTGTTTTCCAGAAAGCTTCCCATTTTTATAGGTAATTATTGATTTTATTTTTCCATTTGGATAATAGCTTTTTTCTAAACCATTTTTCTTTCCCTCATCATAACTACAAGACCAAAGTAGAATTCCATTCTCGTTATATTTTTCCTGTCTCCCATGCATAAGGTTATTTTGGAAATAATTGGAATTGTCGATTCTACCAGATTTATAAAATGAAACGAATTGACCATGCTTTTGTCCATGATAATATTCTCCTTCAAAAACTATTCTTTTTTTATCTGTATCATAAAACTTACAAGTACCATGCTTTCTACCTTCATTATCCAAAGAACAATTTTCAAAGTTTATTTGAGAATAAACAGACTTGCCAAATAATAATATAGCAATTAAAAATATTTTACTCATATAAATTGGTATAACAAATCAAAAATATCAGAAAATGTTATAATTTTCTTTTTAGTTTTAGAATCCAAATCATAGTTTATTTCGGCTTTAAAAATATCACTATCCTTCCCTAAATCAAAAAAATACTTTTTCTTATCAGAAGTGATTTTAATTATATTCTTATTTAAGAATTCACAGTCAATCTCATTTTTATTTTTATTTAAAACCTCATTTTTATTTTTATCAATCAAAATAATACTATCCTCTTTTATATATAATCTATCCAAAGTTGATTTACTTCTTAAATAAATTTTATATGATAAAAATGCAAATAATATAATGAACGGGAATTGCAATAAAAACAAACCAAAAACTCCTAAAAAAATGCTAATTATCAATAATATTAATAATAGAAGTCTAATTAAAAAACTTGGTTTTTTTTTACTATTAATAATTTCAACAAATCGTTTCTTATTATTAGTTGCCTCCTCCTTGATCATCTTTTATTTTTTCATTATTTAATTCGTCTACTTCATTATTTTTAACACCTTCTATTTCTTCATGCATTTTAAGAAATTCTTCAAGTTGTTCTTCGGTAATAGTCATTAAATGATCTTCTTCAATACGATCTCCTTTAGCATTCGAAGCTTCAAAATGCATTAAAACCTCTATCCCCGTTTCCGTTTCAAAAAATTCAATCTTAGATTTAAGGTTAGTTAAATCAGCTATCTTATTATTTGCATCTGCTAAAAATATATCATATGCTAATGATGCTGATGTTTCTATAGATTGTGCTAATGCTCCAGTAGCTTTTCCATAAGCAAGATATCTTCCAAACATAGAAGTTCCTTTCCCGAATAATTTCTTTAATCCTGATGTGATATTTATTCCTATCTCTATACTCTCACCTACATAATATCCAACATCACCAGCATATGGAACACCATGTTCCTCTAATGCGTTCCCAGTCATTTGAAGAACATTATTAGATTTTTCTAAAGGCTCATACTCTTTACCTGTATGTGCAGAAATGACCTTAGCTAATCCATATCCTGTTTGCATTGTTCCGTAAATTATTCCAACAGCAGCAACTCCTTGCATACCTGGGACTGCTGCTAATGCAACACTACCTACAACAACAATAAGACCTCCAGCCATTGTTGCATATGCACTAATATGTGCCTCATATTCAGTATATAAATCTAATGCCGTTTTACCGTACTCAATGGCCTTATCTTTTATAACATTATACCATTCCAATCCTTCAAGTTCGATACCATTCATAACTTTATTCTCACTAAAAGCATAAGGTGAATTCCAAGGAAATTTAGCCTCAAGAGGATCTGGCGTAAAGAATCTTCCTACACGTGGATCATACATTCTGTATGAGAAGTTAAACGAATTCCCTTCCCCTTTAATCTCGTTATCCATTTCCTGACCTTGAAAACCATACCTGTAGTCACTAGTGTTTGCGTGCCTTCCGGGCAGGAGCATCCCAAAG
>CAYOBX010000807.1:0-1961 GCA_964402245.1 uncultured Saprospiraceae bacterium
AATAAAACGTAAGAATCAAATTTTAATAGGTTTTGCCTTAGAAACCAATAATGAAATTGAACACGCTAAAGGAAAATTAGAGCGAAAGAATTTTGACTTTATTGTATTGAATTCTTTGCAAGACAAAGGTGCAGGATTTAGCTACGATACAAATAAGATTACAATTATTCATCGAGACAATAAAATTCAAAAATTTGAGTTAAAATTAAAGTCAGAAGTGGCACACGATATTGTAAATGAACTGGCTGTGAAATGGAAAAAGTGATTTTATGAATTTTAGTTATTTTTGGAATTCATTATTCTTTTTCACTTAAACATTTTAGTCATGTTCAAACGATTCACGCTTTTAACTTTTTTTGTTCTTTGTTTTTGGGGAATGAAGGCGCAGTTTTTGAAAGGAGATGGATTTATAGGAGGACAAATATTATTGTCTAGCATAGATTCAGAAAGCACTGACCTAGGAGGTAATCAGTTTAAATTAAATTCATTGTAACTACTCAGGTATATAAAAGTAAAGTCGGAAAAGAGACTAAACTTAAATTACTGAGTATTCGATTAAAAAATAGTTTCTATAATTGTACAATGACTTTAGAGGCAAAAATAGCGATATTGGAATCACAACTTATTTCTCAACGCGAGCAAATACAAGCGTTGGAGGAAAAAGTAGTGCTTCTATTAAAAGTCATAGAACAACAAAAAGTCAAAAAAGACAGCCACAATAGCCATAATCCACCGAGTCAAGATAAATATGAACGGCGGAAAAATAGCAAAAGTTTACGTCCCAAAAGCACTCGTAAATCAGGAGGTCAAAAGGGACACAAAGGATTTACTTTATTTCAAAAAGAGAATCCTGATGAAATAAATCTGTTGAAAAGTAACTACTGTTCTGCTTGTGGTGAAGATTTGAGAGCATTGTCTCACGTTGTTGTTTCCAAAAGACAAGTGGTAGAAATTCCTCCAATTGAGCCAGTTTATATCGAATATCAACTGCACGAATGTTTGTGTTCTTGCGGCAATATTCAACGACCATCCTATCCCTCAAATGTGACTGCCCCCATTCAATTTGGCAGTGGGATTGTGGCTTTAGTTAGCTATTTTAACGTCTATCAATATGTGCCTTATGCTCGACTGAAACAGTTATTCCAAGATGTTTTTCAGTTGTCAATGAGTGAAGGTAGTATTGAAAATTTACTAAAAAAAGGAGCAGCAAAAGCAGCCCCAGTTTACCAAACTATTTTCGAGCAAATCAAAAAAGCCACTTATTTAGGTGCAGATGAAACGGGTGCTAAAGTGAATGGCAAAAAATGGTGGATTTGGGTTTGGCAAAATATTCAAAACACCTTTTTAAGTGCATCCGATAACCGTGGATATGCAACGATAGAAGCCTTATTTCCAGAAGGTCTACCCAATGCTACCATTGGTTCAGACCGTTGGGCTGCTCAATTGAAAATAAAATCAAAAGATAAGCAACTTTGCTTTCCTCATCTGCAAAGAGATGTCATCTTTTTGGCAGAAAAGGAAAAAACAGATTGGGCCATTGACTTTAAAAAACTATTGAGACAAGCCTTAGATTTAAGACATATTGCTGTCCAACGAAATCGACCTTTTAACAAGGAGGATGACGAAATCAAGAAATTAGAACAACAACTTAATGACTTACTGGCACAACCGATTCTTAAAAAGGAATCTCCTTTGACGCTGACTTTTCAGAACGCCATGATTAAGCATAGAAATTATTTATTTCCTTGTTTGTTTGACTTGGAAGTCCCTCCCGATAATAATGCCTCGGAAAGGGCAGTTCGCAACGTCAAAGTCAAACAAAAAATATCAGGGCAATTTAAATCGGGACAGGACACCTTCTGTACCATCCGCTCTATTATTGATACTTTAAGAAAAAGAGAACTTGATGTCTTGTTTTTCTTAAAAAGAATCATGGCGGTTTAAAGTACCTGAGTAGTTAC
>CAYOBX010000808.1:0-1954 GCA_964402245.1 uncultured Saprospiraceae bacterium
GTATCAATAGGGGTAGCAGGACAAGCATCACCGCTTAGTCGGACCACTTCTATAGGATTAGAAAAAGCAAAACAACCCTCCAATTCTTCTAGATTATTGTCTACTGCTAATCCTTCAAGACCTGCTTCATAATTAAGATTCCAGATTCTGCAAACGCCAGCACCTGCATCTTCTAAATTAAAAGGAGGACCATCAGGTAAATCTAAAATAGTTCCTATAGTATCTGTTATAATCCAAGCTGTTTCTAGAAAACTAGCATCATCTTGCAATAAATTTACTTCAACATTTATCAAATTATCTATCCCTTCACCCACACAAAAAGTAGTGGTATCCGTAGTCGTAATTAATCTTTGGGATAAATCACAAGTTCTCATTCTGCTAATAGTAATAGAACCAAAGCTAGGAATAGAACCATTAACAACAAGAGGGCCATCTGTAATGGCTTCGATTAATCCTTGCGGTTCTGTAACTACGTCAGCAGCGGTAAAAGATTCACCACTATCGGTACCTGCATCATAAACGCCTACAGGAATCGTAATTTGATCTATCCAAGTACCGTCATTATAAAGTTCTACATTTTTGACCCCAACAAACCAATCAGGACTAGGAGCAATCATAGAGGTTACACTCAATAATGGATGCGTACTAGAAGCTACCACATCTATAGATACACTACCAGGAGAGGGATCAACACCATTACCGCTAATAAGCGACCCACCAACCCCTTGCATGACCATTCCTTGAATTTCTTGTATTAAGAAAATCTTTCCTCCAGTTTCTGCCATGTTTTTAATACCAGTAGAAGCCGTGGTTCCAGTAGCGAAAAGATTGGTATCAGCAGTATGAGTCATACCTATAAGACCTGAGAAATGCGCATTTGATGGAAAATCAAGAGGATGTGTTTCATTACTCCATGCAGCATTAAAGGTAATAGTATATGTTTCTGTAGTCATTGGTGCATCATCATTAGTAGAAGGTTCTTCCACTGCACATATCATTGGGTCTTCATTAATATTCCATTCATCATCTATTAATAGTAAAGATTCAGTTGGTTGAAAATTAGGAGCAAAGTCTCCCTCTTGCCAAATGTCAGCGCTTATTGCTACAGAAGATCTAGTATGTCCTCCAGTACCCCATTCTACATAGGAAAGAATAGCATTAGCACTACCAAAATCATTAATTCTATAGAGTCCTAATTCAGAACCAGGTATCTCTCCTTCAATAAACTGAAATCCAGAAAAAGTGGTAGAAGCAGTAGGAGCAATAGCCATTGTTCCACAAACAAGATCAAGCGAATTTAATACTCCATAATCAGGAAAGCTACATATCCAATAAGAAGAAACATCAACGGTTTCTGTTCCAATATTTGTTAATTGGAAATTGCCATTTGCATAGACTTCACTTATGATAACTTGTGAATGAATCGTAAAGGAAAGGAATAATAAATAGCAGCAAAGAATTGATTTTAAAAATACTTGTTTGATTTGTGCTAAATTTTTTACTTGTAAATAGATTGGGTGCATAGGTAAATCGGATTTTGATACGAGTGGAGTAGAAAGAGGGCATGAATACCTTATCTTGCTCGTAGTTTAAATATTTAATTTTTGTAACTGACTAGGAGTCAGGTGACAGGGGTCAGCGTATTTTGCGTAATGGAAAGCATAATTCCTTTGAATCAGAGCAGAAATAGTTTTCTTTTTACGAAATTCTACCTGACTCTTGATTCCTCGTTTCTGATCCCTAGCTAGTTACTATTTTTTTATTGCTAATATGTCAAATTGTGGAATGGACAAAAGTATCGCAGGGAGTAGTATAATGATCTTCTATACAACTTCAATCATTATGTTTTACTTAGGTTGGATTTGTATTTTTTATTAAAAAATATAAATTTTGTATAAGGTGTAGATAACGTCTAATGTAGTCAATCAAAAATCAAACCGTATTTTAAAATATT
>CAYOBX010000809.1:0-1953 GCA_964402245.1 uncultured Saprospiraceae bacterium
TTTTAACGTTTTTAGCCTAATTTTTAACGAATACATTTTTATAAGAAAACCCTTAACTAAGTAACGAGTTAAAGATAAATTAATCAAATTATTATTTTAAAATTTTTTTATAAAAAATTGGTTGTTATAGCAGTTCTAGGACATAAAATTAATTAAGAGAAACAGCTGAAATAGAAGTTTAGTCAACGTAAACATCTTACTTAGTAACTGGACTGACAAATTACTTTTTACAGCCCCCACGGGCTAAGACCAGCTCGGCAAATTGGGGGTTTGGGAGGCATAAATTCTAAAAATTGGCTTTAAAAAGCCAATTTTTAGAATTTATGCCTCCAAAGAACCCTAACTTACGAGACTTGAACAAGCAATAGAATTCCCAGAGGACTATTATGGTGAAGAGAACCGTTTACGGATGGGTGAGCCGTCGAATAAACTATCAAAAGGCCAACTAATAAGAGCTGTTTCTATCTGGAAATTGGAATTAAGAATAGATCCTACTACTTTTGTGGGTATTGAACGCAGGGACGCAAATAGGCAGAGATTTTCGTGGTTTTGCATCTCTACGTTTAATAACTTACAGATAAAAATTGTAGCGTCATACCACACCAAACTCTGCACCTCCGCATCTCAGCGTTCAATACCAATAATTTCAATGAGAATACACCTAATCGCCACTGGCGGTGCCATCATGCACAATCTAGCCATCGCACTCCACAATACTGGTCACAAAGTCAGCGGCTCCGATGATGAGATTTATAATCCAGCTAGAGATCGCTTAGAGAAATATGGGCTATTACCTGAAAAAATGGGATGGGATGCCAACCGAATCACTAAAGACTTAGATTGCATCATATTAGGAATGCATGCCCGTATCAATAATCCTGAATTAAAGAAGGCCCAAAAATTAAAAATTCCAGTCTATTCTTTTCCCGAATATATTTATAAAGAAAGTACCAAAAAGAAACGAGTAGTAGTAGCAGGTAGTCATGGCAAAACTACAACCACCTCCATGATTATGCATGTGCTACGAGAAAGCAAAATGAAATTTGATTATTTAGTAGGCGCACAGCTAGAAGGATTTGAAACAATGGTGCAGCTATCAAAGGCACCAGTGATCATATTAGAAGGCGATGAATACCTCTCCTCCCCTATTGATCGTCGTCCTAAAATATTACACTACCGACCTGATGTAACTATTATTACAGGCATCGCTTGGGATCATATTAATGTCTTTCCAACTTTTGAGGGATATGTAGGAGAGTTTGAGAAATATGTAAAAACGATTAAAAAAGGGGGCGCATTTATTTACTATGCATCAGATGAGCATTTGCAAAAAATCGCTACTTCTGCAAAAGGCGTTGAAGTGATCCCTTATGAAGGTTTTGATTCAACTATCAAAAAAGGAAAGACGGTACTGATAGGCCCTAAAGGACAAAAAGTGCCTTTACAAATAATAGGACAACATAACTTGGAAAATCTAAAAGCGGCCTATCATGCTTGTAATAAAATAGGTATCACTGATGCACAATTCTTCAAAGCTATCCAAACTTTCAAAGGCGCAGCTAAGCGATTGGACTTACTCAAAGAAACTAAACAGTCTATTGCCTATCGAGATTTTGCACATGCCCCCAGTAAGGTAAAAGCGACGGTCGCTGCACTAAAGGCACAGTATCCTAAACGAAAGTTAGTAGCTTGTGTAGAGTTACATACCTTCAGTAGTTTGAATAAAAAATTCTTACCTCAGTATAATGGCGCATTAGACGCAGCAGACACCGCTTACGTTTTCTTTAGTGAGCATACTTTGAAAATGAAAAAGTTGCCGCCCATCACAAAGGCGGATATTCAAAAACATTTCCAACATAAAAATTTAAAGGTCTTCAATCATCGAGGACAATTGCATGGTGCCTTGAAACGACATAATTGGAAAAGAAAGAATTTATTGATGATGAGTTCGGG
>CAYOBX010000810.1:0-1952 GCA_964402245.1 uncultured Saprospiraceae bacterium
AATTTGCATTTTAATTTTAATTGATTCCTTAAAGCGTTTCTTCCATTTATCCTTTAATCTTTATTCATGAAATTTCTAGAGGAATATCGAGATCCTGATTTATCGAAAGCTTATTTGAGTAAGATTCGACAAATTACAACTAAGGAATGGCGTATTATGGAATTCTGTGGTGGCCAAACCCATAGTTTGGTCAAAAATGGTATTATCAACTTATTACCACCGATGATACAAATGATTCATGGTCCAGGTTGTCCTGTTTGTGTGACCCCCATGAATACAATTGACCAAGCCATTGAACTCGCCAACCAAAAAGATATTATTCTATGCTCTTTTGGAGATATGTTAAGAGTACCGGGCTCTAGCAAAAGTTTATTAGATGCAAAAGCAGCAGGAGGCGATATTCGTTTTGTTTATTCTCCGATGGATGCCGTCCAATTAGCTAAAGACAACCCTGATAAAGAAGTGGTATTTTTTGCAGTTGGATTTGAAACTACAGCTCCCGCTAATGCTTTATCCGTCGTACATGCAAAATTATATGGACTCACAAATTATTCTATCTTAACGTCACATGTTTTAGTCCCACCTGCCATGCAAGCTATCCTTGAAGAGGATAATAATCAAGTTAATGGATTATTAGGAGCTGGACATGTATGCTCAGTCATGGGCTTAGGGGCCTACCAAGTTATTGCGGAGGATTATCAAATACCTATAGTCGTAACTGGTTTTGAACCAGTGGATTTACTACAAGGTATCTTGATGATTATTCAACAGCTAGAAAATAAAGAAGCTAAGCTTGAAAATCAATACAGTCGAGTTGTTCCTTCAAAAGGTAATCCTATTGCTCGACAAATCATAGATAAGGTTTTTGAAGTATGTGACAAAGAATGGAGGGGAATCGGTACACTGCCAAATAGTGGTTGGCAGATAAAACCCGAAATGGCTGCTTTTGATGCAGTTAAGAAATTTAAACTACAGACAGGTAATTCAAATGAAGATACCCAATGTATTGCCGGAGAGATTCTTAAGGGGGTAAAAAAACCTAATGATTGCCCACTCTTTGGCAAACAATGCACACCAGTTAATCCAATTGGCGCACCGATGGTTTCTTCTGAAGGAGCTTGTGCCGCCTATTATCACTTTTCAGGAATCTCCTAATCGCTCCATCAATAACACATTAGCGAATAAAACACCTATCTATATCGCCCTTTTTTAGCTCTTATTTTCTCCTTCTATAATGCTTTTCCTTGATACTAAATACACTGTAAATTAAATATTAAGAAAACTTTAAACATAATTATACCTTTCTGCGTTACACCTCTATTGCATTTTGAAATCAAATTTGGTTATAGCCCAATTTGACCTAATTTTTTACCTTATTAAAATGCTAAAACTGCCTAATATTCTTAAAAAATAGTCTTAGAAATTATAAAATTTATTTTTTCTATAGCTAGAATTTTGAAATTACATCTTTTTTAACCACTTTTAGGTCAATAATTAGAAAACAAATTCTAATTTAAGTCATTTTAAAGACTTTTTTCAACTATAATATGCAAATAAAAGGTATCAAACCTAATCAATGTGGATGTGCCATGAAAAAGGCTAAAAAAGAGAAGCAATCTATTTCTCCTCTTTTAACAGGTATATTAATAGCTGTTCTTCCCAAATGTCCATATTGTATTTTAGCTTATTCTAGTGCGATTACCATGTGCAGTGGAACTAAATTATATACGCAAACCTCAGGATGGACCTCTTATTTGTTATTGGGCTTAGCTGGATTAACCTTACTTTTCATTCTATTAAATTATAAAGGAAAAAGAACGATTATAGCAGCGACCTTTGTCGGCGTAGGTAGTTTATTGATGTTCGCTTGCCAATTCTACACTTTTAACATTAATCATTATTATATAGGCACTTTCCTTTTGCTATTTGGCGTCTGGGTCAATGCCAGTTTT
>CAYOBX010000811.1:0-1952 GCA_964402245.1 uncultured Saprospiraceae bacterium
TTGCTAAACTCTATTTTTAATATTTTTTCAATACCAGATTTTTACCTGATTCTCTCTATATATTTAAGCAACGGCGAAAGAATAAATGCCGCATTTCGACGAGCTTCTTTTGATCTTATTTTTCTTGAAAAAATCCTTGCATAGCAGAGCTACGGAAGTATTTTTTCAAGAAAAATAAGGGCAAAAGAAGCCGTCCAAATGAGGGAGTTATTTTTTTGCCGTTACTAAGAGAGACCATATTAGATAACTTGCGCACTTAATGAGTATAAACACACAAAATAGTAAGATAATTTTTGGTTTAAAGGTAAAGCAATTTAGATTGGCTAATGACTTGTCTTCGTCAGAACTATCTAAAATATCAGGCTTGTCCTTATCTTATTTAAATGAAATAGAAAAAGGAAAGAAAAAACCACGAAAAGAAAAAATTATCAACCTTTCAGAGGCATTAGGAACCACGCCAGAAGAACTAAACTCTAATGAGTTAAGTGGTAATTTGGCTGCCATAGGAGAGTTATTACATTCTAATTTTTTAAATGAATTACCTCTTGATTTATTTGATATTGACTTGTCCAAGATTGTAGAAATAATTGCTGTGTCACCTTCTAGGGTAGGGGCTTTTATTTCAACGCTTATTGAAATATCTAGAAATTATGCTTTCAAAGAAGAGAACTTTTATTTTCAAGCACTGAGAGCCTATCAAGAATTAAATTATAATTATTTTGAAGAAAAAGAAGCAGCTATAGAGGCTTTTGTTAAGCAATTCAATATACCAACTAGTCGACCAGTATCTGCTAAACTATTAATTAGGATTTTAGAAAACCATTTTTCTTATACGGTTATAGAAAGTAGCTTTGAAGAAATGCCTGTTCTTAAGGCGATGAGGTCTGTTTATATTCCAAGGTCTAAAAAATTATACATTAATAAAGAATTAAATGCCCAGCAAAAGGCTTTGCAATTGAGTAAGGAAATAGCCTATAATTATTTAAAATTAGAAGATCGAATTAATACCTCTTCTTTTTTGAAAGTTAAAAATTTTCAAACAGTTTTAAATAATTATTTCGCTGGCTATTTTGCGGTAGGTATATTAGTTAATAAAGATCAATTGATTAATGATCTAAGGTATTTGTTTAGTCAAAATACTTGGCAAGCAGATTTATTATTAGAATTATTGGATAAATATGAAGTATCTCCAGAGGTGTTATTTCAACGATTCAATTTATTACCTGCTATTTTAAATATAAAGAAACTATTCTTTTTAAGAATGTTAAACGAAGAGGAAGGGACCTCCTTTCGAGTTGATAAAGAAATGCATTTGAATAGAAGACATCAACCTCATGCAAATAATTTAGCAGAGCATTACTGTCGTAGATGGTTGTCAATTACTCAATTAAAAGCATTACAATCTCGAGCAGATATAGAACAAGAGCCAGTTGTTGGTATCCAACGTTCTAAATATATGGGAACAGACAGAGAGTATTTATGTCTTACCATAGCACGTCCTAGTTATTTTCCGCATACCAAAAAAGTAAGTGTAACGATTGGCCTTCTAGTTGATGAAGACTTAGAGAAGCATGTGAAATTTTTAGAGGATCCTGCGATTCCTAAAAGATTAGTAAGTGTCACTTGTGAAAGATGTCCTATTGAAGATTGTGGAGAAAGAGCTGCTCCACCAATTGTTATTCAAAAGAAAGAGAAACGAAAGGCTATACAAGATGCCTTGGATAAACTGAGCTAATTTCTCTGATTAATAGCGTATTAGACTTATTGCCGAATCCATCGCAGGTATTTCTAGTGTAAAGTATACACGTAACAAATTAGTGAAATAAAAACCACGAATTCACCAATTTTAGCCTAGCTCGCTCCTAGAAATTCGTGAATTCGTGGTTAATTTTCAACACTTAGGAACGATGAAAAAATAAACTTACAATTTATACTGCTTCTGTGCATCCCAT
>CAYOBX010000812.1:0-1945 GCA_964402245.1 uncultured Saprospiraceae bacterium
AAGATAGTAAGAATTAAAAAGAAACAAGAATTAAAATAAAAAAACCCTCTTAGAAAAATTCTAAGAGGGCTCGTTTATAGTCTAATGATTTTTATATCTAAAGTCAATACTTTAGTATAAAATCTAGCTATCAGTATTAATCAATCAATATCATTCGTTTCTTAGCAACATGACTTGCTGTCTCTATGTTGTAGAAATAAATACCATTCTCTGCTAATTCAGACTTGTTGATTTGTACTTCATTATATCCTTTGTTAAATTCGCCACTGATTGACTTCATTAATTTTCCAGATACGTCAAAGATGGTCAACTGTACAGTAGTAGCTGCTGGTAAATCGAATGAAATAGTTGTTACATCCTTAAATGGATTTGGTGTGTTTTGATAAAGCTTAAATGCTTTTTCTGTACTACCAAATTCAAGCGTAACATCCATTAATGCTCCTGCATCGCTATATGCTTCTTTAGCTGTCAAATCAGAAGTCAATTGAATGATTTCACTCAATCTACCTGCTTGATTCGCTTTTAAAACCAAAGTAAACATACTACCTGTTGCTTGAGCCGCTTCATTTTGATTCCAACTTGTTGTCAATTGACCTCGTGCTACGTTCATTAAACCAAAGTTAGCTTCTGTAGCTACTCCTTCTTTTAACTCTACAATTTTAGCTACGGAAGGATCTACATCTAATGTAAATTGATATCCAAGAACTTGATCCAGGTCATTTAAGTCAAAAGTTACTTCAACTAATTCTCCTCTTTCAAATACTTGATCTTCCATACTAAATATCGCTGCACCGTTTAAGCTTCTAGCTTCACTTGCTACTAATGCATTAGTAGCTGCATTACCACTAACATCTCCAATCTTCACCGCTACGAAATGTGCATCCATATCAGAAGACAAGTCATTGATAGACGCAATCTCAGCGAATGATTCATTTTCAGGGCTAGTCGTTGCAAACTGATAGTTCGCATCTACAAATCTCCAAGAATCATTGTTCGGGAAGTCTGCACTGATATTTAGAATCAATTGTCTTAACTGAACCATATCAAAAGCAGTAATAGTTCCAGACTTATTAATGTCCGCTGCTATATGCTTATATGGAGAGTCTAAAGGATCAATTCCTAATATGTGCTTACTAATTAATACCAAATCGAAAGTTGATACCCCATTTAATGGATTCATATCTTTCTCAGGTGTTACTGTGTAATTATTGTACATTGGTACTGCGTTAAACTGATAGTTACCTGAAGCCCCTGTTACCGTAGGATTCATATTATAACCACCTAAATTAACTACTACATTTTCTACTGATTCGCCTGTTTCATTCAGGATTGTACCTCTAATTGCTGCTTGGTCTCCAGCCTCATCATCTGGAATTCCTCCTCCATCGTCTGGAGTTCCTCCTCCATCATCTGGAGTTTCACCACTTATAACAATTTCTTCTCCACTTCGACTGAAGCATCCTTCTCCATCTGTTACAAGAAGCGAATAGCTACCTACTGGTAAAGAATCAATCGTATAGCTACTTGCATTAGTTCTGAAAAAACCTGTCACTGGACCATCCCAAGCATAAGTATATGGTGTTGGACCATTATTTACTACAGATATTAGTATATTCGTATCTGTTGAAATTGCAATAAATTCTGGTGCATTTGGACAATCAAAATTATCCATACCAGATTCTACTACCTCTACTAAAGTACTAATATTACATCCGTCTCTATCTGATAATGTAATGAAATACATTCCAACAGGTAAAGAATCAATTGTAAAAGTATTACTACCTGTTGCAAAACGAGCAAAGTTACTTACAGGTCCATTCCATACTACTGTATAAGGAGCAAAACCATTTTGTGCGGTCACTACAATCTCACCATTTCCAGGACGTGCAGTGAATATGATAGGACTATCACAAGGGTCTGGTCCAACTGTTACCACTGCAGTCTG
>CAYOBX010000813.1:0-1943 GCA_964402245.1 uncultured Saprospiraceae bacterium
AACAGAATAGAGAGCAGAGAAGTGAGATCGCTTTCGTTTAAAATGGGAAAATATTTTTTCTTTTTAAACGAAAATTGTCTCTGTTCTCGCTTCTCTGTTCTCTACTCTTATTTATAAATCTTCACCACGCGTTCCCCAGGTTTCGCATAGCCTCGATACATACCAGCCGTATTAAAAGGCATCGCCACATTCCCAAATTTATCTAAGGCCACCACGCCGCCTGTGCCACCAGCATCCACTAAAGTTTTATTGATTACCGTATTCGCAGCTGTCCCCACATCTTCTTTTAAATAGGCCATCCTGGCAGCAATGTCATAGGCTACGGCATATCGGATGAAATATTCTCCATGCCCTGTACTGGACACTCCGCAGGTTGCATTATTGGCATAAGTGCCAGCTCCGATAATAGGAGAGTCTCCAATTCTATTATATCTTTTATTGGTCATTCCGCCAGTAGAAGTGCCAGCGACTATATTTCCGTTTTTATCTAAGGCCACACAACCTACCGTCCCATATTTATAATCAGGATTGTCGTAGGAAATATCCCCTGTTTTTGCTTCTGCTGCTTTGGCTTTTTGAAGACTATTCCATCTACGTTCTGTCTTAAAATAGCTATTGTCTACTTGTTCAATACCCATCTCCTTAGCAAATTGCTCCGCACCTTTACCTGTTAGCAAAACATGTTCAGATTGTTCTAGGACGGCTCTTGCTGCGAGAATAGGATTTTTTACATTGGTTATGCCACCTACTGCTCCAGCATTTTGGGTTTTCCCCTCCATAAAAGATGCATCCAATTCATTGATCCCTGCATTGGTGAAAACGGCCCCTTTACCAGAGTTGAACAAAGGAGAATTTTCCATGACTATGATGGTTTGCGTTACTGCATCCGCAGAGGTGCCACCATTTTTTAAAATCGTTTCCCCTACTTCAAGGGCTTCATTGAGTTTTTCTCGATAGGCTTTTTCTTTTTCATCGGTCATATTGGCCTTCGTAATTGTTCCTGCCCCTCCATGTATGACGATGGCATAAGCGGGTGCTTTTTGAATGCCTGCTTTAGCTGTTGTTACTGGCTCGTTTGATGGAGTAGTACAAGCATTTAATAATAGAAATAAGGCGAATAGGATAAGGTGTTGGTTTTTCATTAGTAAAATAGATTGATATACCTCGCTTGCTTCGCAAGCTCGGTAGAATAGTATTTAGGAGGCAAGGATTAAAAAAAGTGGTTTTTCAAAACCACTTTTTTTAATCCTTGCCTCCTAAATAACGTATTTGCGAGACGCCGAAGGCGGCGAGCAAGGTAATAAATAAGAAGTAAGGAAACTATAGGTTTAGCAAGCCTTCAGGTAAATTTACAACAATAGTTTTAGAATCTTCCTCAATTGATTCAATCAAATGAGTATTTAGTGGAAGGAGTATTTCTTTGCCTTGATATTGGACAATGGCCATCTCTTGTTGAGGAAATTCTTGTATATCTAGGATAGTGCCTATTTCGCCAGCTACTTGATCTACGATTAAATAATCTAGATAAGCTCCATAGATTAAATCATTAGGAATAGCTTCAGCTATTATTTTATCTTTTTGAACCAATATTTCTTTGCTAGTTAAGGGTTCGATAGCTTCGCGGGTGGGATGGTCTTCCAATTTAATTCGATAGGGTGTTTCAAAGATTTTACTTTCAATAAAATAAGGAATATTTCTTCCATTAATCGCTAGAAATAACACATCAATTTCTTCAAAGGTCGCTAGGTATTGATCTTTAATACTGACTCTTATAGCACCTTTTATACCATGTGCTTTTTTGGTATAGCCTATACTTATTAAATCTTCCATTGACTAAGATTATTGGATTGGTAGGATTCTGTGAGTGAATTTGACTAGGATATTTTATGCCCGTATAGCATCCACAGGATTCATTTTAGCGGCTTGCATCGCAGGAATAATTC
>CAYOBX010000814.1:0-1937 GCA_964402245.1 uncultured Saprospiraceae bacterium
CGCTTGAACTTCTTTAAAGTCAACTGTCAACTACCTCGATAAACTTGTCGAATTTCTTCTCTCATTTATGAAAACACCAGATATAATATATTTATATAGAATGGTACATTGGCAAAATGTAGTCTATATTCTTCATCATGGACTATGCTGTAAACAACATAAAAAGAAAGACCCCAACTATATTAATATTGGTCATCGTCAATTAATAGCAGATAGAACAGATACTTCAATTCCTATTAAAGGCGCAGGTGTATTAGGGGAATATATTCCTTTTTATTTTGGCGGGCATTCCCCTATGCTATATTTGATAATGAATGGTTATCAGGGTGTAGAACAAAGAGCACAAGAAGATATTGTATATATAATCACTACTTATCAAAAGATAAAAAAAGTGGGATTAGAATTTGTATTTACAGATAGAAATGCTAAACTTACACTAGCTAACTTTTATACGAAGAAGAAAGATTTAGATAAAGTTAAATGGGATATTATTAAAAATCGATACTGGAAAAATGATGCTGATAATCTTGCTAGACAAGATTATAAACAAGCCGAATTTCTAGTAAGAAACCACATTCCAATAAACCACATCATCGGATTAGTAGTTAAAACTAAAAAAAGAAAAAGGTATTTTGAGACAATAGTTGGAGAATTAGATTTAGACATTAAAATTCATGTTGATTCAAAAAATAAACTCTACTACTAAATTATGATAAAGTATATAACAGGAAATCTTTTTGATGCGCAAACAGAAGCTTTGGTCAATACGGTCAATACAGTAGGCGTAATGGGTAAAGGAATAGCCTTACAATTCAAAAAAAAATACCCTCATAATTATAAAATCTATAAAGATGCATGTAAATCTAATACATTTAAAACAGGGCAAGTTTTAGTAGTAAAAGAAGGAGATTTGTTAAATCAGAAATTGATAATCAACTTTCCAACAAAAGCACATTGGCGAAGCCCCTCTCGATATGAATATATTACAACAGGCCTAAGTGCATTGAAAACCGAAATAGCTAAATCCAACATTAAAAGTATTGCGATTCCACCTTTAGGTTGTGGGAACGGAGGATTGGAATGGGCAAAAGTTAAAGTGTTAATAGAGGAAGCCCTTAGTGAAGTGGATTGCGAAATTTATGTATATACACCAAATAAAGAAATTAAAGCCATACTACAACAGGAAAAAACTAAGAAACGGACCAAGCTTACTCCAGCTAGAGCAATGCTTTTACATTTGCTGTTTCAGCATGAAGCAATGGGAGAATCGAGTAGTTTATTTGTAGCCAATAAAGTTGCTTGGTTTTTGCAGCGCCGAGGTGAAAAATTAAGATTAAACTTTAAACCACATTTCTTCGGCCCTTATGCCGTACAGCTTAATCATGTGCTGTTAGATATGAATGGAGTTTATCTCAAAGGAATGGAACAAAATGAAGTCAAACCATTTGAATCGTTACAGTTAAATTATCAAAAAGAGGAGGAAGTAAATCAGTATGTTCGTAAAGAACTTTCTTTTGAACAACAACAAAGACTCAATGATGTATTAAAATTACTACGAGGATTTGAATCCATGTTTTCTTTAGAATTATTATCGAGTGTTGATTATCTAATTGTTGACCAACCAAATAAAGAACTGGACAAGGTAATTGAAGAATTGTCTAACTGGAGCAAAAGGAAAAGGGAAATATTCCAATCTCATCAAATCGAAATAGCATATAAGCATTTACAGAATTATTCAAATAACCTCCTGCCCGCCTGATTTTTAATATTGTCATTGAGAATCCTGATATTATTCAGCTTAGAGAGCTGTATTTTGATCGAGCGCAATTAGACGAAAGAATGATTGCTGCTAAAATGGAAAATCTTTTAGAAATTCTACCCCACCATAGGTACATCCATCAACAACACCTTCGTATCAATATCGGCAATAATAGAAA
>CAYOBX010000815.1:0-1925 GCA_964402245.1 uncultured Saprospiraceae bacterium
AACAAATAAATGATTCAACGTATTCAGTCACTATTATTATTATTAGGAGCAGTTGCCGTATTTGGTTTATTCAAATTACCATTTGGTTCGGTTACACCCGCCATTAAAGCATCTCCGATTTTTTCTGATGGTATCTTTAATATCCAAGATCACCCAGGTTTATTAGGTTTATTTTCTATTGCTGGCTTGTTGGCTTTTGTAGCTATATTTTTATTCAAAAATAGGCATTTACAAAAAGTGCTTAGCAGGGTATCCATTATAGCAAGTATCATAGGAATGGTCTTAGCTGTAATTGTATTCATGCAAGATGCCACGAATATGGGCAATCAAACCCCCAGAGAGGGTTTTGGATTGGGATTACCCATTTTATCCATTATATTTATACTTTTTGCGATTCGGTTTATTAATAAAGATGATAATCTTGTGAGATCTATGGATCGGTTAAGATAATATTAAGATGACGGGGTCGTTTTCTACGCCCTCGTCATTTATAGAACTTACTTGATTGCCACGAAAATAATTTTCGGGGGCGTAGAAAACGACTCCGAAATAACAAACGTTGACTAGTTAGAACACGGAAACACAGAGAATAAATCTAACTCAGTGCCTCAGTGTCTCTGTGTTCAATAACTCCCAAACTCAATACTTACTACGAGAAAACTATACTAAAATTCATGATTCCAATAACCAGAAAATACCTTACCAACCACAACAGACCTGCCTTGAAAAATAGAAATTTCTATTCTATTAGAAGTTTAAAAGGGATCATTGCGCATTGGACTGCGAACCCTGGATGGGGAGCAAATGCAATGGCTAATAGAAATTATTTCAATACAGCTACTAGATACGCCTCTGCACATTACATAGTAGATGATGCATCTATTGTTCAATGTATTCCTGATCACGAAGTAGCGTTCCATGTAGGGGCGAAACATTATAAACCAATAGGAGAGAGGATGAGAGAAAATAATCTAACCCCTAATTATTTTACGATTGGATTTGAGATGTGTGTGAATGCAGATGGGAACTGGGAGAAAACCTATTTAAATTCTGTGGATTTAGCTAGGTATCTATTAAACAAATATAACTTCACCATTCAAGATTTATATCGACACTATGACATTACAGGTAAACAATGTCCTAGAATGATGATCGAAGAAAAAATATGGCAGAAATTTAAGCAAGATGTGAATGCGGGTCTATCTTTTCAAATCAAACATCCTATTAAACAGGGAACTATCAATACCGCAGAATTAAATGTTAGGAATGGTCCGGGTATTCAATTCTTAGTAGTAGATGAATTACATCAAAATGATGCCATTGAAATTTTTGAGCAAGTAGGCAATTGGTATAGAATCGGTCCAGATAATTGGATACACAAACATTATGTCTTAATTACTTTTACTCAAAAAGAAGGGATCATTGAAGATATTACAGGGTTAAATGTCCGATCTGGCCCAGGCATGCAGTATGATATTGTAGAAGTATTACCCGATGGTACACCAGTAGTAATAGAAGATCACAAAGGGAATTGGTATAAAATTGGAGACAAGAAATGGGCGTATTATAAGCTGGTCAAGATAATGGAATTAAAGACGGGTAGGGTGAAATTAGTAGATTTTTTAAATGTAAGAAGTGGACCAGGTACCAATCATAAAGTAGTCCGCCGGCTTATGTCAAATGCTTTGGTTAAGCTTATAGAAAAAGAAGGTAGGTGGTATCGAATTGGGGCTAAAGAATGGGTGCATGAGGGGTATATTGAATTGCTGGAATAGGGCTATGACAATCGTATACTCGAAATCTGCAAATTGAGCATCAGAAAACCTAAAAGTGAATAAGCGAAAACAATTCTTTTTGTTTGGAACAGTTTCGCTTAATTTTCTTAATAATGGTAGAGTCTCATAAAACGGTCGTTTTGTGTTACT
>CAYOBX010000816.1:0-1916 GCA_964402245.1 uncultured Saprospiraceae bacterium
TTAGTTCTTGGCAGAAAACTTATAATTAATTGACAATCAATGAATTAACCTATATATTTCTTTGTTTAAAAAATAAGTTTTTCGTATCTTTATGAGCTAACTATCTGATAATCAGCGATTTGTTTTTATCTTGTTATTAACATTCGCCAAAAAAATAAAGATGCGCAAGCGATTTGAGCAACAATTAAGTTTAGGAGTAGTGCCAATTGGAGAGGTTACGATTAATTTGAAAAGTCGGCATCAATTACCTCCAGTCTTATTTGCCTTACGTTATGCCTTTAATGATTCAGAAATGAACGAGGCAATATTTAGTGTATTGGAGAAAAAAGTGCTTTCAGGCAAAGCAAAGACAGGGAGACAAGGAATGAGTTTATGGGAAATACTGGTATTAGGAGTAGCTAAATTAAATTTAGACATAGATTTCGATTTTTTGCATGATTTAGCTAATAGCCATCAAGAGTTACGAGGAATCTTGGGAGTTCAGACAACGGACTTTAGTCGAGGTAAGCAATATCACTATCAAACCTTAAAAGATAATGTACAGTTGTTGGACGAAGAGACGATAAAATCGATAAGTGAGATAATAGTGAAAGGTTCGCATGGATTGATAAAAAAAAAAGAGGACGTGGCCTGTTTAAACTTGCAAATAAAAGCGGATAGTTTCGTGGTGGAGAGCCATATACATTTTCCAACGGATATGAATTTGTTATGGGACAGTAGTCGAAAATGTTTAGACATGATAGGTCACTTGAAAAAAGCAGGAGTCATTTTAAAAGGTTGGGGGCAATATGGTAAATGGTATGGCAAGGTGAGAAAAGTATATCGAGTATGCTCAGAAATACATCGCCGAAAAGGAGGTAATTATCAATCGAGATTAGAGGTCGCAGCGAAGGATTACCTAAGGATAGTAGGGGACTTAGCTAAAAAATTATCGACTGTGGAAAAAGAAGGAGCCTTATATATAGGAGCAGGCCTAGCCGATATAAGGGTATATCAATTACTCAAAGAATTGGCTTATTACTTCACGATGTTAAAAAAGCATGAAGATTTACTGAAAAGAAGGGTGCTAGAAGGGGAAAAGATACCGCATGAGGAAAAAGTGTTTTCAATTTTTGAGCCACATGCAGAATGGAATACAAAAGGTAAGTTGAATAAAGGAGTAGAGTTAGGCCATAATACCTTGGTGGCTACCGACCAATATCAGTTTATATTGTATCATGAAGTATATGAACAACAGGTGGATAAAGAGCGAACCATAGTCATCGGAAAAAGTATTGCGAAAACCTATGGAGGAGAAGGCTATAAATTAGAAAGTATAAGTTTTGATCGTAATTTTTTCTCTTTACCAGCCAAACAAGCATTAGGTAAATTATATGAGGAAGTGGTATTGCCAAAACCAGGCAAGAAGAGTTTAAAACAACAAGTAGAGGAATCTTCGGAAAGTTTTGTGGCAAAAAGAAAAGCACATAGTGCAGTAGAGGCAAATATCAGTCAATTGGAACATCATGGATTAGGGCTTTGCCGAGATAAAGGAATAGCAGGATTTAAAAGATATGTGGCCTATGGGATTTTATCCTATAATCTACAGAAGATGGGCTGCATTCTCATGGAGATGGAGCGAGTAAAACGGAAAAAAGCTGCTTAGCAGCTCCGAAAGGAGCAAAAATTAATAAACCGTTGATTTTGAGGGAGATTTACGCCCAAAATCAACAAAAATGACGTATATGTAGTACTAGAAAAACCATATCGACTCATTTTTGAGTAAATCGGAATTTGAGCCAACAATTGTGTTCGCTCAAAAAGCCAGAAATATGGTTTTGTCTGTAGTACTAAAAAAATTAGGCAGTTTTCTGCCAAGAACTAGTTATCCGTGGGGTACAGGCTGACCGCAAATGGTGATTTTCCAGACTTGAAAA
>CAYOBX010000817.1:0-1874 GCA_964402245.1 uncultured Saprospiraceae bacterium
CTGCTAATCTTGGCCACTTTGTTGTATTTATACTTTGCACGGTGTGAAAAAGTGATTTCGTAATCGCCAAATTTATTTGGCTGATTCCTAATAAACATTGAACCAGCCAAATAAATTTGGCGGTTACGAGTAGGTTTTCAGTTACAAATTAACAATAAAATAAAAAAAGAATATGGCCATAAAGTCTTTCTTAGACAATAATTTTCTATTAGAAAATAAGACCGCTGAAATACTCTATCATGAATATGCTAGTCAGCAACCTATTATAGATTATCACAATCACCTTCCACCAAATGAAATAGCAGTAGATAAAAAATTTGACAACCTAACTGCCATTTGGTTGCAAGGTGATCATTACAAATGGCGAGCCATGCGGACTTTAGGGATAGAGGAGCGATTTATTACAGGCGATGCTACAGATAGAGAAAAATTTGAGAAATGGGCTGCTACGGTTCCATTTACCATTAGAAATCCATTATTTCATTGGACGCATTTAGAATTACAAAGATATTTTGGTATTAAGGATATTTTATCTCCTACAACTGCCTTATCGATTTATGACCAATGTAAGGAATTTTTGCAAACCGATGCCTATAGCACAAGGGGATTATTACGAAGTATGAAGGTCGAAACGGTTTGCACTACGGATGATCCGATTGATGATTTGCGGTATCATCAACAGGTAAAAGCCAAAGGTCTTGCTATTAAAATGCTTCCTGCTTTTCGACCTGACAAGGCCCTGTTGATTCAAAAGGAAAGTTTTATAGCATATATAGAACAATTAGGCCAAGCGGCTAATATCAATATTCAAAATTATGATGATTTATTAGAAGCATTAACTAAAAGAATAGATTATTTTCATAATAATGGTTGCCGTTTAGCAGATCATGGATTGGAACAAGTTTATGCGGAGAATTTTACGGATAGTACTGTAAATACTATACTGAAAAAACGCCTTTCAGGTCAAGCAATAAGCGAATTAGATGCAAAGAAATTCATGTCAGCTATCCTTTATTTTTTAGGCACTAATTATGCAGCAAGAGGCTGGGTCCAACAGTTTCATTTGGGCGCTTTGCGAAATAATAGTAGTCGGATGATGCGCCAACTAGGTCCTGATACAGGCTTTGATAGTATTAGTGATTTTGAACAAGCAGCGGCCCTATCGAAATTTCTAAATCGCTTGGATACTGAAAATAAATTAGCCAAAACAATTATATATAATTTGAATCCAAGAGATAATGAAGTAATGGCTACAATGATAGGTAACTTTAACGATGGGTCCGTTAGAGGTAAAATGCAATTCGGTTCAGCTTGGTGGTTTCTAGATCAAAAAGATGGAATGGAAAAGCAAATAAACGCTCTTTCAAATATGGGCTTATTAAGTTGTTTTATTGGAATGCTTACGGATAGCCGAAGTTTTTTATCCTTTCCTAGACATGAATATTTTCGTAGACTTTTATGCAACTTGATAGGTAGAGATGTTCATAATGGAGAGTTACCCAATGATACCAAATGGTTGGGTGGAATCGTGGAAGATATTTGTTATAATAATGCTAAGAATTACTTTGAATTTTAAAATTACTAAGTAAGGACAAAAAGTAATAAGTAGATGAGCAACATTTATTACTGGACGAAGTGGCTACTCGTCTATAATTGAACGCAGAGACGCAGAGATGCAGAGATTTATTGCTCCATATCTTTGAAAATCAACCACTTTGTAATAGTCTGATTTTTAAGCATTTACAACGTTAGGCGGGTAGCCGACGAATTTCAGAAACGACACATCCTCAAGACTTTAGCACTGACTAAAGGTAGAATAATACACTACTGGACATTTTGAAGAATAGAGAACAGAGAAGCGAGAGGAGAGATAG
>CAYOBX010000818.1:0-1862 GCA_964402245.1 uncultured Saprospiraceae bacterium
ATAAAAAAACAAAACAAATTTGCTCCCTCTAAAAGTAACATTAAACATACTTGTTGCCGAATCTTAAGCAAGAATATTATTTTCTGACAAATCTAAACACAACACCCTAATGAGTTTTAAATGCCTAATCGTAGATGACGAACCCATCGCTCATAAAGTTTTAGAAAATTATATCCAGAAATTGGATAAATTGGAAGTTGTCCACAATTGTTACAATGCAATAGAAGCCATCAACTATTTATATGAGAACACGGTGGACTTAATTTTTCTAGACATTAATATGCCAGAATTAACGGGTCTCGAAATGCTTAAAACATTAAATGATCCACCTGCCGTTATTCTAACTACGGCTTACTCTGACTATGCAATAGAAGGATATGAATTTGGGGTGTTAGATTATCTACTAAAACCTATACGTTTTGATCGTTTCCTAAAAGCTGTCAACCGTTTTTTACAAGATCAAATCTCCGAACCTACTCCGATAGCAAGTAATCCATCCCCAACTACCCTAACAAAATCTAACCAAGAGTCCTTTATTTTTCTAAAGGTAGATGGTGTTCAGCATAAAGTACAAGTCAATACCATTCATTACATAGAAGCATTTGGGAACTTTGTAAAAATAAATTTCCCTGAAAAACAGTTAGTGACTGCTTCTACTATGAACAATATGCTACAAAAACTTTCTGACTTTCCATTTGTTCGTATCCATAAATCTTATATAACCAATATAGATGTAATAGAAAAAGTAGAAGGCAATAGCATAATTATTGCTGGAAAGCGTTTGCCTATCAGTGCTACTTACAAGCAAGGAGTATTGGCGAAAATTGGGCTAATGTAGCTTAGACATTCCTGTCTGAGCAATAACTATATTTGCTCAGACAGGAATATCTAAGCTACATAAAAAAGAATTATTTTTGTGATTTCTAAAAAAACTACATGACCTATAAACTCACAGAATACAGCCACGGCGCAGGCTGTGGTTGCAAAATTGCCCCCAAAGTATTAGACACTATTCTAAAAAAGCAAAGCTCTCCCATTACTTTTCCAAATTTATTAGTTGGCAACGAAGAACGAGACGATGCAGCCGTAATGGACTTGGGAGACGGAACAGCAATCGTCAGTACCGCCGATTTTTTCATGCCTATAGTCGATGATGCAGAAGACTTTGGAAAGATCGCCTCTGTCAATGCGATCAGCGACATTTATGCGATGGGCGGCACACCATTGATGGCCATCGCTATATTAGGTTGGCCCATTAATGAAATACCATCGGAAGTAGCCAATCAAGTAATCGAAGGAGCAAGAAAGGCTTGTGCAGAAGCAGGTATTCCATTAGCTGGTGGACATAGTATTGATAGCCCAGAACCTATTTTTGGCTTGGCAGTCACGGGTCGAGTCGCTAAAGATCAATTGAAGAAAAATGGTGGCGCTACAAAAGATTGTCAGTTATTTTTAACCAAGCCGTTAGGAGTAGGTATTCTATCGACTGCCCAAAAGCAAAAGAAATTACGTCCAGCAGATCAAATGATTGCGAGAAATAGTATGGTTCAATTAAATAAGATTGGAACTATTTTCGCTCAATTGCCTTATATTAAAGCAATGACGGATGTTACTGGTTTTGGTTTACTCGGACATCTTTCAGAAATGTGTGAAGCTAGTGATTTGAGTGCTATTGTTCAGCTTGATAAGGTTCCTTTATTGGATAAAGCGATTATAGATTATTATTTAGCGGAAGGTTGTGTGCCTGGTGGCACTAAACGGAACTATGCTAGCTATGGTCATAAGATTGCACCAATTACGGATTACCAGCAAAATATATTATGTGACCCTCAAACTAGCGGCGGATTGCTCGTAGCAGTGGA
>CAYOBX010000819.1:0-1853 GCA_964402245.1 uncultured Saprospiraceae bacterium
ATAAGGGCAAAAGAAGCAGCCTAAATTACGAGGTTATTTCGTACACAATCCTTAGGATAAACTATCATATTAGTTTTTCCTAGCTTTTAAACTATGATTTAACTTCCAAAACAAGAAGTTGGCAAAAAAATTGCTGTAAAAAAGGTGATTAATTTTTAAAGTTAATCATCTATCCCATCACTCTATTCCCCCCACGCAACAAGCTTTCTATTATTACGTTTCTAGCTAAATAACTGAAAAATAACCAATTTTGTATTTCTATTGTTTTACTATTTCTAGATAGGAAGCCTTCAATTGCGAATTGGGTAATTGAGCTTTTGAAATTTTATGGATTCTTAAAATTTTTGATATGAATATTGCTGTCGTAGGTACAGGCTATGTAGGCCTTGTAACAGGTACTTGTTTTGCAGAAACAGGAAATCAAGTAATTTGTGTAGACATTGACGAAAAGAAAGTTCAAAAAATGCGAAATGGGCATGTGCCTATTTATGAGCCAGGATTGGAACTGTTATTTGATCGAAATACCAAACAAGAACGGTTGGAATTTACGACTGATCTAAAAAAAGCAATTAAAGATGCAGAAATTATCTTTTTAGCTTTACCTACTCCTCCAGGAGAAGATGGATCAGCTGATTTATCCTATATTTTAGGGGTAGCAGAAGATCTTTCTCACATTATTACAGATTATAAAGTGATTGTAGATAAGAGTACGGTTCCAGTAGGTACTGCTGAAAAAGTGCAGGAGATTCTTGTGAAAAATTTAGATCCAGAACTATTCGATGTAGTTTCTAATCCAGAATTTTTAAGAGAAGGGGTAGCCGTAGATGATTTCTTAAAGCCAGATCGGGTAGTGATTGGTACTACATCGGAAAAGGCAAGAAAAGTAATGAAGCGTTTATATGATCCTTTTGTTCGTCAAGGAAATCCAATCATCTTTATGGATGAACGTTCTGCAGAGATGACTAAATATGCAGCTAACTCTTATTTGGCAGCAAGAATCTCTTTCATGAATGAGATTGCTAACCTATGCGAAAAAGTTGGCGCAAATGTAGATCAAGTACGAATTGGTATGGGAAGCGATAGCCGTATAGGGAAACGATTTTTATTTCCTGGTGTAGGTTATGGAGGTAGCTGTTTTCCTAAAGACGTACAGGCTTTAGCAAAAACTGCGAATCAATATAATTACGACTTTAAGATTTTGAATTCTGTTATGAAAGTAAATAGAATTCAAAAATCTATTATGGTGCAGAAAATAAAAGCAAGATATGGAGAGAATTTGACTGGAAAGACCTTTGGTATTTGGGGCTTAGCTTTTAAACCAAATACAGATGATATTCGAGAAGCTCCAGCATTATATATCATTGAAGAATTGTTAGAAGCTGGGGCCAAGGTGAGAGCCTACGATCCAGAAGCAATGGACAATGTAAAAGAAATATTCGGAGATAGAATTCAATTAGTTAGCGATCAGTATGAAGCTATTATTGGTTCAGATGCCTTAGTGATACTAACAGAGTGGAGTGTATTTAGAACGCCTAGTTTCAAAGTAGTAAAAGAATTACTTAATGATCCTATTATCTTTGATGGACGAAATTTATATTCTTTAGAGCATATGAAAGAACATGGTTTTGTATATGAAAGTATCGGAAGAACAATTGTTGAACCACCTGTAGTAGAGGTGAAGGAGTTGAATCACTCTGAAAATGGTGTTCATTAAAATATACAGATAGTAAAAAAAACAGCACATATCGAATATTCGATATGTGCTGTTTTTTTTTAAGTTGTTGTCGAGTGCCAAGATAAAGGACTATCAACTGTAAGTTCTCAATGAGTAAATGAATACATGAGTAAATATT
>CAYOBX010000820.1:0-1851 GCA_964402245.1 uncultured Saprospiraceae bacterium
TATCTCTCCTCTCGCTTCTCTGTTCTCTATTCTTCAAAATGTCCAGTAGTGTATAAGTTCTCAATGAGTACATGAATATAGAAGTAAATGAATAAATATTGGCAGTCTACAAGCTTTAATCAGTCTGCATAAACAGAAATTTGCTGCCCTATTTACTCATTTATTCATTTTCTCATCTACTCATTGAGTATTTACGTTTGAAGTATAGATCAGAGATATGGAAAGAGTTCTACCAACGCTTTCCAAATTGCATTGAAACAAATAAATTTAAGAAAAATGGCTGATTTCTAGCTCCTTCAAAAGAATTTTCTACTAAGATAGGTACGTCTTTAAAATAGAAATCTCCCATAATACCTACATCCATCGCTTTTACATATTCATCAAAAGCTCCCCATGCAAAATGTAAGGATAGTTTAAATTGTCCTCCTGGGATAAGCCCCAATTCCGTGATACCTCTTCCAAAAGATGCTGCTCCTTGGATTCTATTAATATCTGTAAATATATCCTGGTTATCCCCCGTAAATCTTTCTTCTGACTGCACAGAATCAAATGTATTATTTAGAATAAGGTAGTAAGGTTTAGTGATACCAATAGAAGGGCCCACTTCATAAGAATATCCAATAGCTACTCCTTTACGAAGTGCTTTATCTGTCAATAATCTTTTTTCTCCCCATCCACCTCGTAATGCAAAGAAAGCGTTTTGTTTTCCGAAAAAGAATGCACGTCCACCAAACCTCCGAGAAAATTGATCATTTTGCTTAAATTCTTTTGGATGTCTTAAAGAACCAATTTCAACATGGTAAAATCGAGTTTTATGATAAGAAACGATCTTTCCAAAATTAGCTGCTATAGATAAGCCTCTAACTGTATTCACTCTGAAATCAAAAGCTAACTCTTTAAAATAAATCACTCCTTTACCAGAATTATCTACTTGTCGAGGTTGTATCGTGATTTGTGCTACTAGGAAAGTAGTAGCTATAAAGCTTAGTAAAATAATTAAATTTAGCTTTTTCATAATATTCATTTATGTAAAAAACAAGGTACGCCTGAATTTGTTATCGAAAGAATAAATGCTATTTCTTTCTCTAATCAAATATATGAAAAATAAGGCGGTTATGATAGCAGGCAGAGACTTCTCAGTAACATATTAGTTTAAAAGCACCTAAAAGTTCATTTATAGGACTTAAAAGTAGGATTTGATGTGTATATTCTAGAAATAAAGGTAGGTATTAGGATCTACTGGCTTTCAATAACTGCCAATTTATGATATGGGAAATGGCGATCAGTATTCCACCAAGAACAATAGGGAATATCTCATAAACACTGCCATGGCCTGCTATACGACTAATAAATAAAAAGAAAAATCCTAGTCCAGCAATTTGTAGAGGTTTCCCATTCGTATGTTCATTTTTATAAGATGGATATAAAGAAAACATTGCTAACACAATACTAATCAATATAAAACTTATCTCTATCCAAGGCGCATTTAACCAACTTAGTCCACCCAACATACCAACAGTCATCACAAATGGCAACATAGCACAATGGATAGCGCATAGCATAGATGCTGAAAAGCCTAAGAAATCAAGATTAATACTTGTTAGATATTTATTCATAACCAATAAACGCTTCTTTATGCAACAAAGTTGCAACAATTTTTTCTAGTAGAAAAGGGTTTTTGTCTATTAAGGGCTCAGAAAAAAATAAATCAAATCATCAAGTTACAAACCTTTGCCTCCAGCTAAAATCAAATCTCTGATAATCAACTATTTACAAAGGTTTCTCCTAACACTCGGCAAACAGTAGATTTTAATAGTTTTTTTAGAGGGCGCAATTTTGTAATGCTTTTTT
>CAYOBX010000821.1:0-1848 GCA_964402245.1 uncultured Saprospiraceae bacterium
AATATTCTTTTTATCTATTAAAATTTTTATGGGCACTTCGTTCCAACTTTAAACAAATAGAGGTGTTTACTTTTAGCACCAAATTGATGCGTATCACGGATTATATTTCTGATAAAAATATGGCGGGTGCATTGGCTATGGTTTCCCAACATGCCAAACATTGGTCGGGTGGGACAAAGATTGGTGAATGCTTAAAAGATTTTAATGACAATTATGCCAAGCGATATTTGAATGGAAAAACGATGACTATTGTGTTGAGTGACGGATTAGACACTGGAGCACCAGAAGTATTGGATGCTGCTATGCAGCAAATTAAATTACGGACTAAAAAATTGATTTGGCTTAATCCATTAAAAGGAATGCGAGGGTATGAACCCATTCAAATGGGCATGAAAGCAGCCCTACCTTCTTTAAATCATTTTGGTTCTGCCCACAATTTTGAAAGCCTACTTATTTTAGAAAAATTACTACAAGATGCATAACGCCTTTATTAATAAAATAAATGAATTTAAAAATAGTGCCGAAGCTTACGCCATTGCGATTATCGTACGGCGAAAAATACCTTCTTCTGGAAAGCCCGGAGATAAGGCAATTATCACCGCAGATGGACATATTCATGGCTGGATAGGCGGCGGTTGTACGAGAGGTATTGTTCTCAAAGAAGCACTATTATCCATAAAAGAAAGAAAACCAAGATTTGTGGCTATTTCACCAAATAAGATAGAAGAGACAGATAAAAATACTAAAGTGTATGCAATGACTTGCCAAAGTGGCGGAGAAGTAGAAGTATATATTGAGCCTGTTTTACCTAAACCACAACTAGTAATTTTTGGAACTTCTCATATCGCTAAAGCATTAGCCAAAGTGGCAAAATCGATTGATTATCAAGTAGATGTAGTGATGAGTTCTGCGGATAAAAATGTTTTCCCAGAAGTAGATAGTGTAATTGGCATCAAAGACTTAGATATCAAGCAAATCAAACCCTCCGCTTATGTTGTGGTCTGTACGCAAGGCGAAGGGGATGCCATAGCCTTAAATAAAGCATTGTCCATCGGAAGTAGTTATTTGTCTTTTGTAGCAAGTAGAAAAAAAGGAAATGCCATCTACCAAGAAGTGCGAGGAATGGGCGCTACTTTTGAGCAACTCAAAACGATAAAGACCCCAGCAGGTCTTGATATTGGCGCTAAAATTCCTGAGGAAGTAGCCATTAGTATATTAGCTGAAATTATTAAGCACTATAGAGCCGCCAAAGAATTAGTGCCATCAAATAAGGAGCAAAAAGAAGAGATTATTTTAAAAAATGAAGATTATTTTATCAATCCAGTTTGTAATATTCCTGTTCAAAAAAGTACCGCTAAGCATGTGATTCAGTATAAAAAGAAAGACTATTATTTCTGCTGTGATGGTTGTAAGGTTTCTTTTGAAAAAGAACCTGCTAAATATGCTTTAGTTTAGAGTAGTCGACAGTTTGCAATTGGTCATCGCTTAATTAATAAGCTTTTACTGCTAATGCGGACAACTGGTAGCACTAACTTCAGTTTGTCCCGCTGACCTTTAGGTTGGCTAAAGTTAAATTCATCCCTTTTATAAGTCAAATCAGGTCTGAAGACCTGTATCCCGAACAAGATAAATCTTGTGCTACCAGTTTTCTTTTACCTTCCGTAACTTAAGTTAAGTTAAGTTAAGTTAATTAAAACTATCAATTATTTCGTTCTTAATGCCCTAACGTTTGTATTTTCTGCAATTATACTTACTTTCGCTAACTATTCGCCATATAAAAATATAACATGACGACCACCATCAATAAAAAATTCGAATTAGAAGAACCCATTGAAAAAGTATGGATTT
>CAYOBX010000822.1:0-1838 GCA_964402245.1 uncultured Saprospiraceae bacterium
AGTTCGGTTAAGTGCTTGGAGCGGTCGCTGGTTAGGTTGCTGTTTTTTACGTTTGATCTGTTCTTCTGAATATCGCTTCTACATCCTGCCCCCCTTGTTAATAGATTAACTGGAAATTACATCCGTGTCATGGCATTGTTTATTGGTGAGAGATCAATCTTGAAAATAGTTGTTCTGCATCGCTTTGCTAATTTTTCTTTGGAGGTCGCGAATGACTTGGATATTTGGTTTGGTTGAGATGGTTACTTTTTACAGCAAAGAACGAAGCATTGATGGACAGATCGAGGACAGGGTACGTGTCGATTTATCTATTTGGAGAATTGATGATGGTGAGATTGAGAGGGACATTGAATCCAAAGACAGCCTAAGTATCTTTCGTAGAGATATTGATATTGAATCTGACCGTAAACATTACATCTCTAGTATCCCTGTTGGTGAGCTGGTTAAGTTTGAAGTTCAATGGGATGATTCTGAGTGGGATCAGTATCTTCCTGACAATGGCGGTTGGATTTTTAGTAGTTTTGAATCAAGTGTCGATGATAAAAAGTTATTGAATAATTCAAAAAAATATTTGAAGTTAACAGCCCCTAAATATGATTGGGATTTTATTGAATTAACTGATTCTAAATGCAAAGCGAATGCTGAGCAATACGATGATCTTATCAATACTCTCAAAGAAACCTTAAAAGAGCCTTGGGGTGTGATGCGACCAGAAACCTATTCTGCTATGCGGTTTGATGAAAAATATACGCGTTTTGAAAATTATAATGATAACAAACACGTTGGAATTTTTAATTTTCAGCCTAAGTTTGTGGACCTTTATTTTAATTCGAAGAACGATAAAATAAGTTATCGCGGAAATGAAGAGTTTTACGAAAA
This sequence comes from uncultured Saprospiraceae bacterium, assembly GCA_964402245.1. Lineage (GTDB taxonomy): Bacteria > Bacteroidota > Bacteroidia > Chitinophagales > Saprospiraceae > JAFMDF01. The sequence goes on from CAYOBX010000822.1 coordinate 880, forward strand.
TTATCTTGCTCCTGCATGTGTTTCATTGAATCTAAAACCTTCCTTTATCAAAGAGAGAATTGTGGTTCCGCACAGATTAAGAAATGAGCCTGTATTTCTAAATTCTGTTGGGCAATGTAAGCCTAAATATATTTTTTATCGAGAGTTCAAGAGCTGGGATGTTTTTAGTCTTGTAAGTGAGCCGATTTATGTTGAAGCTTTAGGTACGGAAATGGTTTTTGAGATAGACATAGATTCACTTGATTCTAAAAAGGCTGTGAAATCTGTAGATGCCGCTATCAACAATTTTCTTAATGCGGACAAACAGCTAATACTCGAAGTTGAAGATTATATGTGGAGCTATCACTATTTCATGATGGAACGGACAGGCTCAGTGTATGTCAGAAATAAAAGTGATTTATGGAAAGAGTTCTATTTGCCTCGGACTGTTAGAGTTGAGGCTTTGGAGTCAGGTTTAATCAAAAGAGGAAAAGCCTTTCTTGAGCTAAGAGCGTGCTCGTGCAGCTGGGAATCACATGGCTTAGACATAGGTTACTTAAATGGAAAAACATTAACTAAAGTGGGGCAAACTGGAAGTTCACTCAGAGAGTATCTGTATGATGATTCTGACGTTTTTGGAATATACTCTGAATTCTGTTTAATGGAAGTTGAAGATTCACTAAAAGAGCAAGATTACCCAAACTATCACTTTGATTGACTGGATCCTTAAGGTCGACAAGGGTCTCCTAACTCACTGCGACGAATTCAAAATTAGAAATCTAACCAGCGACCGCTTCGAGGACTTTCCTGCCCCACACGTAAACCACCGGAAATTGATTGATAAATTCTTTATCGCTAGTTCGGCTAAGTGCTTTGAGCAGACCGATGGTAAGATGAATCGACGGTCACAGAACGGCCCTAAGTCGTCATTCCTCATTCATTCAGTTCGTTGTTAAATTCAGAAACCAAAAAATCGAATA
>CAYOBX010000823.1:0-1838 GCA_964402245.1 uncultured Saprospiraceae bacterium
TGGTCCTGTAGTAAGTGGTTCTCAAGCGGCTAAGTTACCTTCTGGTGGTGATCGTGTCGGTTATCAACTAGTTTCTGTGGCGGCTAATACGAATTATACCCTTACTTATAATTACACGATGAAAACGAGTCCTGAAGGAAGTTTAACAGTTTCTATTTTAGATGGTAGAACTTTAAGTGATTTATCTGAAGTTCCTGCAGCTACGATTGCTACAAGTATGGTAAATGACCAGACGGATGCCAATGCTTATATTACGGAAACTATCAATTTCAATTCAGGAAGTAATACGGAGATAGCTGTCTTTTTCTCGAATGTAGGGGTAGAGTGTAGAATAGACGATATTTCACTAGCTCTTGCACAAGGTTTCATACCGATGGTCAGTGAAGGTGGGTTTGAAGATAACACATTAGCAGATGGAACAGGTGATGGTCGGGACTCTTGGAGAAATAGTCTAGGAGGAGTTATCCAGATTACATCAAGTCCAACAAATAGTGGTTCTCAAGCGGCTAAATTACCTTCTGGTGGTGATCGTGTCGGTTTGCAAGAACTACAGGTGGAACCTAATACGAATTATAGAGTTTCCTTTTTCTATACGATGAAAACGGATCCTGAAGGAAGTTTAACTTTTTCTATTTTAGATGGTACTGGTGGTACGTTGACCGATCTTTCTCAAGTACCGGGAGCTACGATTACTTCTGTTACTGTAAATGATCAAACGGATTCAAATGCTTATATCATGGAATCTCTAGAATTTAATTCTGGAGGAAATTCAACGATATCTATCCTTTTTACCAATGTAGGTGTTGAGTGTAGGGTAGACGATGTTTCAATTACTACGCTTTAATTGCTAGGAGTCAGGTTTCAGGAGTCAGGAGTCAGAGACATCGTGCAAAAAAGAATGTTATTTTTTTCAAAAAACGAAACAATGTTCTTTTTGACGTTTTTGCCCTGACACCTGACTCCTATTATTCACCAAGCTATAATTAATGTAATGGTTAAGTACTTGTTTGAAATTAAAAATCACTCAAGCTTTAGATTTGGATTGTATGGTTTTTACTTAATGTTAATTATTGGAGGGATTACTGTTGGATGTGGGGGAACAAGTCGTGCTCTTACTTCATCTCCTGAAAAAGCTACATTAGTAGAAGGAGTTGATTATTTTTTACCAAAGATTGATTTGAATAATTGGAAAGTAACCTTACCAATTGGGAAGCCAAGTGAAATAAAACCTCCTGAAATATTGGATTATGCAAATGTAAAAGCCTTAAGAGATTTTATGTACACGGATTCTACAGATGGCTCCTTGGTCTTTTACACTTACCCTGGTTCATCAACGAGAAACTCTTCTTATTCTAGAACAGAATTGAGGGAGCAAATGGTGCCTGGGAAAAATAATACAAATTGGACTTTTACCCAAGGTGGACGTATGAAAGGCACCTTATCTGTTGCCGAAGTTTCTAGAGATAAAAATGATAAATCACACAAGATCATCGTTATGCAAATACATGGGCGATTGACCAATGCGCAAAGAGATTTGATAGGAGAAGATGATAATAACGCCCCACCTGTTTTAAAAATTTATTGGGATAAGGATGGAAGGGTACGAGTGAAAACTAAAAAATTAAAAGACGAAAATGTTTCAGAAACCGAAATATTAAAAACGAGTGCTTGGACGGACAATAGTGGACATAATTTTAAAACGAATGTAGGAAATGAGCAATTTACTTTAGAGGTGATTGCTTCCGAAGGTAAATTAGAGATTATTTTAAATGAAGAAGAATCTGTTGTCTATGAAAATATCCATATGCAAAAATGGGGCATCTTTGAAAACTACTTCA
>CAYOBX010000824.1:0-1835 GCA_964402245.1 uncultured Saprospiraceae bacterium
GTATTCGTCTTTCGTAATCTTTTTTGATTCCATGTCAGCTCCTAATAATTTATAATTCCGAGGTGGTATACGAAAAAGAAAAAGCACAAGTTTCTATTTGGAAGAAATCTTGTGCTCTTTCTTTTTTTGGAATTTCTGGTATCATGCTACGTTGAGATAGATTTCTCCGCTGCGGTCGAAATTAGATCATGTTTTTACTCTTGTCTTCCTTCGACTCCCTCTGATCGCTATCTATGACAACTATTTAGGTTGAAACTTCAATCAATTGATAACCAAGGGCTTTTGCTTTTTTCTCTAATGCTAATATTGATTGGACTTGTATCTTTTTTTCATATGTTTTGATCCCTTTTTCAACATATTCTACCCCTTTCGTAAAACATAAATAGTACATTTCTGCAATTTTTCTTGCTAGTGCTTTTATCGCTACTTGAGGCCCTTTCCTTGATCTTAATTTTCTTCCAAAGATGCCTAGTCCAATATTTTTGCTATTCATTACTGAGTTGGCTGCTTGTCTGAAGATTTGACCTGCTCTATGTGAATTTTTCATCTTCTTTGTTTTCTTATTCTTTTTCCCTGATTGATTTTGACGTGGACTCAAATTTAGATAGGAAGTAAAATGTTTTTTACTAGGAAAAGAAGATACATCATTTCCTAATTCACTTATTAATCTCAAAACACTATAATTTGTCAACCCTGGTATTGTTGTTAAATCAATTCCATTGGTTAAGGTTTGCATAAGCAATTGAAAGTTTTCTATCTCTGGACTATTATGCCTTATTGGTTTTGCCTTATTAATTTTTTCTGGAGTTTTTAACTTGCTTGAAATTTCAATAATTTGTTCCTCTATTTTTTTATCGCATTTTTTTACTTTCTCTTTCAAATAGTAAAAATCTTCTAAGGCTATACTTAATGCAAATAAATATTGATCTTGATAATTTCCTGATAAGGCATCTGCTAATTCATCGTATTTATTTTTCTTTATCCTTGTATCGCACAAGCTAATAAGATAATCAATATCACGCTCTCCTGATAGAATCGCATTTATTAATTTTAATCCTGAAACACCATGTATTTGACTGATTACATTATCTATTCTAATATTCAAATTTATCAGTGCTTTGTTCATCTGGTTCACTTTCCTCGCTTTTTCTTCTATGTAGTTTTCTCTTGTTCTTACATATTCACGTAGCTCTCGTATTTTTTGTACTGGAATAAAACTCTTTTCTAAAAAATCCGCAGAATGTAATTGTTGTATCCACACCGCATCGGCTACATCTGTTTTTTTTCCTGATCTTGTTTTTGTGTATTTTGGATTTACTAACCAAGCATCTATTCCTGCTTGTTCGCACATGAAATAAAAGTTTATCCAATAAACTCCTGTGGATTCCATCGCAATTGATTTAACTCCTAATTCTTTAAGATAACTTATACATCCTTTCAAGCCTCTTGTATGAGTTGAAAAATTTCTAACTTTATCCCCTGTGACATGTACAAATATTTTATCACTTCCTATATCAGCACCAGCGCGATTTGGAATAATTTGAAAAAATTTAGACCTTTCCATTTTGTAGTTTTTTTTTAAAATTTACAATAACGGAGTAATCTCAAACCCAAAGAAGCTCGTAAATACAGAAATCTATCTTTCGGGATCCCATTGAGCAAACAATGGGTCACCATCTAATTTTACTTGACTTTGGAACAATACTCAGAAACAGGCTTTTTAGCACTATCGCGAACAACTGTTACTTGTAGGAGATTACTCCACTCTTGATCTAAGATACGTAGTACTTGTCATTACTACAATTTTATGTAAAATATAACATAAGGTTACTCAG
>CAYOBX010000825.1:0-1824 GCA_964402245.1 uncultured Saprospiraceae bacterium
ATATTAAGGTAGATGGGATGACGCAACCTGCTCCTGCTCCTAAATTTAGTCGTACTGCAAGTGAAGTACAATTTGGATCACATGCTGCTGGGGAAGATACAGAAGGGGTTTTAAAAGATTGGGGAGTTAGTCCTACTTAGTAGCTAATTGTTGATGGCTAAAACCTACCTCAATTATTTAAAGTTTGAACCAAAATGGCATTGCCAGTAGTTGTATTCATTGATTTTTTTATGCTGGTAATTTGAAGTAAATCTTTTGCAATTGTAAAGAAGAAGGTGCTGCCACGTCCAACTTCTGAAGCAACCCATATTTTGCCCTGATGTAATTTTACAATTTGCAAGCAAGATGCAAGTCCTATACCTGAACCACTATATACAGAACTATGATGTAGTTTTTTAAAAGGCTCAAAAATTTTCTGCTGATATTCTTTATCTATACCGATGCCATTGTCTTTTATAAAAAACTCCCAATGTTTAGTTTTTTCTACTGCTCCTATTTGAATGATTAATGCCTCTTCCTTTTTTCGGAATTTTATAGCATTAGAAATCAAATTTTGAAAGAATTGACTTAGCTTTACAGAAACTACAAATAATTCTGGTAAACTTTCACTTTCGATAGTAACTTTAATTCTGCATCCGCTATCATGGGTCGTCCCATTGATACAATGTCTGCATGCCCTTTAGCTAAAACCTCTTCTGCTACATCTGGCATATTAATTCGATTACTAGTTATCAGTGGAACGGATAGTTCTTTTCGCAATCGACCCGTCACGCGAGTAAAAGCAGCACGAGGTACTCTAGTAGAAATGGTGGGTACTTGGGCTTGATGCCAAACGAAATGTGTACTAATAATATTGATTCCTTCTTTTTCAATCGCTTTTCCTAAAGTAACTACTTCTTCCCAGGAACTTCCATCTTCCATTAGTTCCATGGCAGCTATTCTAAAGATCAATATAAATTCATCGCCAACTGCTGCTCTTATTCTTTTCACTATTTCAATAGGAAAGCGCATGCGGTTCTCATAACTTCCACCCCATTAAGATTCGATTTTTTATAGTTGTGAATCCTAGATCCAATGAGGTGAATAATTTTGGGAAGTAGGGATTAGGTATGTTGTTTGTCATGATTTTATTATTTTTTAAATCTAAAGATATATTTGTCCAAAGCTAAAAAAGTAATTGATATTTTATAGCTCCAACGGAGCGACATATCATAAGCTAGGACGCAGTCCTAGGAATAGCATATTCGGCACACCTAAGCACTGAAGGTGCGTCATAATGAAGTCTGTGCTTAATGCCTCGGATAAGAAATTCATCTCATATGGGCCTAATTTATTGATTTCTCTTTACTTAAGATAGCTTTATCAGAAATTATTTGTACAAACATGAAATGCTATTGAAATAACATAAAAAAAATTGCGGGTACGACTAATAATAAAAATGTCTATAAGTATGGGAATGCAAATGAGCAGGAAGTATGGGACAGTTTTAAAAAAGATATATATAGTAATAGAGCAGGAAATTGGGTTTATCAAGGTCCCAATACAAAAGAAGGACAACCTGCTGATCTTGGTTATTTTGTTGGCTATAAAATTTGTGAAGCTTATTACAATAAAGCAAAAGATAAACAAATAGCCTTAAAAGAAATTTTAGAGATGAAGAAATATAAGCGGTTCTATAAGAAGAGTGGATATAATGGTACTGTACAAAATTAGATTTTAGTATTCTGATTGTATAAAAGTGGTGCTGAATTTGGGCTTGATGCATTGAATTAGAGCTTTCTCTCCCAAGTCTTATGTTTATTAATTATTTTGATTATTTTACTT
>CAYOBX010000826.1:0-1810 GCA_964402245.1 uncultured Saprospiraceae bacterium
AGGAGCTGCTGATATGGCTAAGGATGCTGCGGGTACTGTAGGAGGTGCTATCGCTGGCTTAGGTGATTTCTTTAAGACGAAATTACCAAATGGTTTTGAATTAAACATTCCTAGTTTGGGTGTTGAAAGCAAGTTGGTTAAATTCCTTGGAGGAAGTGGTGCTTTAAGCAAAGATTCTTGGTATAACTTTGACCGATTAACTTTCGCTACAGGTAGTGCTAATATCGATATGGATAAATCTTCTGAACAATTGGAGAATATTGCTCAAATTATGAAGGCATACCCTAATGTAAAGATTAAGTTAGGTGGCTATACAGATAATACTGGTAGTGCTGAAGGTAACATGAAATTATCTGCTGCTAGAGCAAATGCTGTAAAAGCTGCGCTTATTGCTAAGGTAATTGATGCTACTAGAATCGAAACGGAAGGTTATGGTTCTGCTCACCCAGTTGCTTCTAATGATACAGAAGAAGGAAGAGCTCAAAACAGAAGAATTGCTATCAATATTACTGCTAAGTAATTTTGATTGGAATAGTAGTGTTTCTTCGCTATTATTTTGATCCTTCTAAATTAATAAAGGCGAACTTCAATGATTTGAAGTTCGCCTTTTAGTAACGACAAAAAAATAATTTGTCCTTCTAGGACGGATTCTTTAGCCCTCATTTTTCCTTTGAAATCGGTCATAGTATCAACAATACTCTCTCTTCCAAAGAAAAACTGAGAACAAAATAACCTCGTCCAGATGACCAATTTATTCTTTCGTCGTTACTTATTTTTTGAATTTATTTTTGAGCTATATAGTAAGCATTTCTTCTGTTCTCACTTGTTCTTTTTCTTCGATAAAAAGAACTAAAAATCAAGTCAGAAAAACCGCTTAACGCATCCTATCCCCCGCACCCACTTTTCTGACGGACAGCCGCCACCAGGTATAACATATTCTTAGACTTTGACTGCGAGACATTGTTCTAAATTCAATATATCATCTAAATATATTATACCTCAAAATACAATAGATAGCTCTCACTCCATCCTGCCAATTAATTTTCTTTCCTTCCTCATAGGTTCTACCATAATAAGAGATCCCCACTTCGTAGATTTTAATTCCAGGAATTCTTGAAATCTTTGCCGTTACCTCAGGTTCGAATCCAAATCTTTGCTCTTTTAAGTCTATCTTTTGAATGATACTTGTTCTAAAGAGTTTATAACAAGTCTCCATATCCGTAAGGTTCAGATTGGTAAACATATTAGACAAGAAGGTCAAAAATTTATTACCAATGCTATGCCAGAAAAATAAAATTCGATGAGGGTTTCCTCCTTGAAATCTAGTTCCATATACTACATCGGCATTATCTTTTAAAACTGGAGCAATTAGTAGATTAAATTCTTCTGGGTCATATTCTAAATCTGCGTCTTGTACAATTAAATAATCACCTGTCGCCATTTTTATTCCTGTATGTAGCGCAGCACCTTTTCCTTTATTTTTTGCATGCTTATAATACTTTATATCCTCCTTTTTGTCCTGTTTTTCTTTAAATCTTAAAACTTTCTCTTCTGTTGTATCTGAAGAGTAATCATTCACTACAATTATTTCTTTTTGAATATTATGTATTAATTCAATTTCTAAGGTCCTAGATAGAATGGTTTCAATCGTATTTTCTTCATTATAGGCTGGAATGATGATTGATAGTTTTCTCATATTTTGATATATAGGATCAAATATCGTTATATGGTGTTTTAAATCCAAATAAGTAGTTTAGTAACGACAAAAAATAACTCCACCATTTGGACGGCTTCTTTTGCCCTCAGCAGC
>CAYOBX010000827.1:0-1805 GCA_964402245.1 uncultured Saprospiraceae bacterium
AATTATTTCGTCGCTATTTTTAGTTCCCAATCCAAGGAATCACTCTCTTAACTAGTCTGAAGATTTTCATTATCCATCCAAAAGTCAATTTGGAATCATTCATCGCTTTATAGGTCAGAAAAATACCAACAGGCAGTAATAGTAAATTAGGCATCCATACAGCCAATATAGGATGGATGACGAATGCCTCCGCCATATCTTTGAAAACCATCGTCAAAACGATAAACAGCATAAAGCAAAAAATGGCAATCAGTAAAGGATATCCAAAGCCTCCTTTTCGAACAATAGACCCCATAGGAGCACCAATAAATAAAAAAACCACACAGACTAAGGCAAAAGAATATTTGGAGTATAATTCAAAAATATGTTTTACTTTTTTTTCTCTAGTCTTATCCAAAAATCTCAACGCAGAATCAGAATGACTTTTAATACTTCGTGTAAAGGTTAAGGATTTATCAATGAGTGCTTGTTTTTTATGCTTAGGAAAAGTTTCTAAAATCGAGTCATAAGCATTTAAGTCTTTTGTTATAATCTGTAGTTTGACTAATTCTTTGGGTGCTTTATATTTGATGGTTCGGTTTTTTAGATTTTTTCTAAACGAATTATTTTTTTGAGTACTCTTTGGTTTAGTCTTGGCTTTTTCTGCAATAGCCATTTTTAGTTTATTTAAAGAATCCTTCTTTGTTAGCTTAACAGTCGAATCGGTATCTGCTTTATAATTCGGCATATAATTATTGACATACACATTCATCTTTTCTTTTCTATTATCTATCTGTATATCAATGGAATCAATAGCTTCCCGTAACTGCCGCATACTCAACATAGAGTAATGATTTTGAAATAATTCCTCATCTGTTCGATTAATCTCGAACTCATTCATATCAAAAATCTTAGTATACCGATTAAAGGAAGTTCTTATAAATGGGGCTTTACTTCTTGACCCACTCACATAGCGATTTCCTTCTTGAAACTGTTCTCCATTGTTCAATTCCATAATGAGATACCGTTCATCACTAGCAGTATACATCTCTCCATCTGCTGCGATTATTTCATTCAAATTATCTCTTTGTCCTGAAGCATGATTGGCTATAAAAACATCTTTAATAGCTCGATTATCAGAATCTTTTGTTCCAATTCGAATACGGTATCCATCGAAATCATCATTAAAAACACCTTCTTCTAAATTGAGGGTGGGTTTTTGCTTTCGCATATCATATAGGCGAGATTTAAATTTTAGATTGGCTCGTGGTATTAAGTAATTGGAACTTACCCAAGAACAACAAGCAATGACCACACTGGCAAATATCAATGCTCTAATCGTTCGTAATAATGGAACTCCTGCAGACTTCATACTCGCTAGCTCGTAGCGTTCCGATAAGTTGCCCATCACCATCACCGAAGATATTAAAATGGCAATAGGTAAAGCCATTGGAAAGAGGGAGATAGATCGGTAAAAAACAAATTCTAAGATCATTCCAAAGCCAGCTCCTTTACCAATAATATCATCAATATACACCCATAGCGTTTGCATAATCAATACAAACAAGGCAATGAAGAAAGTCACCACAAATGGTGGTAAAAAGCTGCTTAATAATAGTTTATCTATTTTTTTCAAGTGCTCTTCTTTATATTCTTTTTGTAATTGTTGATTAAAATATTTATTTCCTCAATTACAGGCTTAGAAAGCCTTACCTCGGCAAAAACAGACTGCTTTAGTACTTTATGAATCTTAGTAAGATTATCTTGCTTTATGCTTTCTTTTAACTGCTTAACTTGTTTCAATGATAAAGAACTCATTTTAGATA
>CAYOBX010000828.1:0-1795 GCA_964402245.1 uncultured Saprospiraceae bacterium
CAAATTATCAATGATAAAAGAGGAGCATCCATGGGAGAAAATACCCAAAGTCTTGTCGGTAATACTTTTACAAGGAGACCACCTCCAAGTAGTGATCAAAATGATTTTAATTAATATTAAAGCTATTACTTTTAGAATCCAAAAACAGTTATTTACTTCTATAAAAAAGGGCATTCGCCCTTTTTTATTTATAATTTATTGACGTATCATTCTGAAATACTAATTTTAGTTTGTTTAACCCTTAATATTTTTTATGATGAGAACGCTATTCTATCCAATCTTTCTATTATTAAGTGTAATAATTATTTCGTGTAACAAAGATCGTCCTCAATCTACCGTCATAGAGGAACCTAGTATTATTGTTCCGGTAGAGTTTGCTCAATCTTTATTTAGTGAATATGGCGAGCGTCGAGTAGGTCTAATTGAAGCCGCACAAAATATAGATGATAATGGCGACACTATTTCTACTGATGACCCTAATTACATACGTGCAACCCGATCACTTACTGTAGATTATGACGAACTGAAGCAATATTTGAATTTTATTGAACAGGAAGCGCAAAAAGCAGATGTTAGCATCAATGGTTTGCGTATTTATTTAGGAAAATACCCAGATAAGGAAGTTTTTCCAGATGGAACCCCTACACCCTATCCTGGAACAGAAACCGTATTTCTAAACCCTACAATGAATTCTGGAAATGGTAACGTAGCATTTGCAATACAATATGGCGCACAGGGTGAAATTACAGCGACACCCATAGGAAAACTATCTATTCGTAATTCGTCTAAAAAATCATTAGTAAAAAACAGTAGTGAAGATAGTATTCAAAGCCTTGCTTCCAATACTTTTACTAGAAGACCTCCTCCTTATAATGATGATAATGATTATAATGAATAACAATGCGGCTTTAGTTAATGAACATCCAGTTTTATATTGTTTTTGCCCTTGAATTGACTGCTGCTATCAGTGCGGCGTTTTATATATATACAACGGGAAACAGGCGTATGTTACCTATTCTCGTACTCCTATGGTATACGTTTTTAAACGAAGTTTTTGGTTTGTATTATGCCAACAATATTTCTAATGCTGATGCAAATCTAATTGTGCATAATATTTACGATCTGTTATCTTTTACTATTCTTTTTTACACTTTATATAAACATATATCCCATAAACTTAGACGTAAAATCATTTTATCCTTCTTTTCCCTTTTCATTTTTGCCGAAATTGGAAATTTGTTATATGTCGGATTCGATGTTTTTGTAAATTTAACATTTGCTCAATTAGCAGGATGTGTACTTATTACATTAAGTATTCTATATTATGGCATCGATTTACTTTATGTAAAAAATATTAATCACATTGGAAAAAATCCACTTGTTTGGGTTAGTGTTGCTTATTTAATTTATTATGTCTCTAATCCTTTTCTTCTTTTGACTTGGGAATTTGTGGGTGAAGAAGCTAGTGATTCCTTTGACAGAACCTTTGGGATCATCAAATTTGCATTAATAGTTTTAATGTATACAATAATTATAACGGGGTTTTTATGGAACAGAATGAAATTCAAATCCTAGCCTTAGCAGGCATTACTATTTTTCTGCTCTTGGTTGTTCTCGTTGCTGTCTTGTTCACGGTATTTATGAGACGTAAAAATACCTTAGTGCTGGAACAACAGGAAGCGCAAAAGCGTTTTGAACAGGAAATTGCAGAGACTCAGATAGAAATCCGAGAAGAAACCTTACGTAATATCAGTTGGGAACTTCATGATAATATAGGGCAACTCTTGACGCTGGC
>CAYOBX010000829.1:0-1792 GCA_964402245.1 uncultured Saprospiraceae bacterium
TCGCTCCTTCAGAGCTAGTGTTTCAACAGCATTCCTATTCCATAGGGCTTCGCCCCATGTTTATATATGTCGCACCTTTGGTGCTTGTGCGTAACATCAGTTATTAAGTAGATTAGAGCGCAGAGCGCATTTCATTGAGATAAGAGCGCATACCCCAAAGTCACCAATAAATTTTTCGATTTTTACTGAAAAATTAACGAATTCACCGATTTCTATCTCTTTTCTCTACTCTCTGCGCTCTATTCTGAACAGTTACGTTATTATTTTATTGGATTCCTAAATCACTTTGCCAACTGTTTGATTTTTATATGGAAAGCAGCAAATAGTAAAGTCATAAATGGACTCAAGTAATTAAAAATAGCATAGATAAAATATTCTGCTACCGAAACTCCTAATACTCCAGATTGATAGGCCCCACAAGTATTCCAAGGTACTAATACGGAGGTAACCGTTCCAGAATCTTCTAAGGTTCGACTTAGATTTTCAGGAGCTAGCCCCTTTTCTTCATAAGCTTTAGCAAACATTTTACCCGGTACTACAATTGCTAAATATTGGTCAGAGGCAGTAATATTTAATGCCAAGCAACTGACTACTGTACTAGCAAATAAACCAAAAACTGAATCTGCTAAGGATAATAGCGCACTACTAATGCGAGACAAGGCACCAATAGCGTCCATGATTCCTCCAAAAATCATGGCTGCAATAATCAAATAAATGGTCCACAGCATTCCTTCCATTCCTTTTCCACTCAATAATTTAATTAAATTGCCTTGGGTCTTTTCATCTAAACTTTGAAATTCCGCAGATTGAGGTAATGCCAATTCTGTACTAGTAGTGAATGCCGTAAAGACAGATTTAAAATTAGTGGCGAAATCTAAGGTCTTAACATCTGCTATTTCTTTTATGACTTCTGGCTGGTAAATCACCGCAAATACCCCTCCTAACACTGCGCCAATTGCCAAGGCAATAACGGGTTTCATTTTTAGGACAATTGCAATGACTACAACTACTGGTACAATAAATAATAAGGGCGTTATATTAAATTTATTCGTTAATAAGTCCGCTATTAAGGTGTCATTAGAAATAGTTCCTGAATTGTTGATGTTTAGCCCGATAATCCCAAAAATAATAATGGTAATGGTGATAGAAGGAACGGTTGTGTACATCATATATCGAATATGGCTAAATAATTCTCCACCAGCCATGGCAGGAGCCAAATTGGTCGTATCACTTAAAGGAGATAATTTATCCCCAAAATAAGCTCCTGAAATAACAGCACCAGCAGCCATACCCGCAGAGACTCCCATTGCACCCGCAATGCCTATCAATGCAATACCTACGGTAGCGGAGGTGGTCCAAGAACTACCCGTAGCCAAGGATATAATCGCACAAATGACAACCGAAGCGGCTAGAAATATAGTTGGATTAAGAATTTGCAGCCCATAATAAACCATTGCTGGGACAATGCCGCTAATCATCCAAGTACCCGCTAAAGCACCGACTAAAAGCAAAATCATTAAAGGCGTAGAAACACTTTTTAAATTTTCCCAAACTTCTGCCAGCATAGCAGGCAGCGTTACTTTATTGAATAGGCCAACAATAGCCGCAATACCACCACCTATTAATAAAATGTAATGGTTGGAGTAATCGCCAAAAAGCACACCATCGGCATAAAAAATATTATAAGCTAAAAGTCCAATCAGAATAATCACAGGAATCAATGCTTCCCAAATGTTCAATGCTTTATTTTCAATAATTTTATTTTCTTCCATAATGACTTGATGACAAGGTT
>CAYOBX010000830.1:0-1783 GCA_964402245.1 uncultured Saprospiraceae bacterium
AAAGATAAGGTTATTTAACCATTATTATTTCATAAATCGTGAAAATGTAACGCTCGTTTGTCCTTCTTCCAAATTAATGCCTACAAAATGGGAAGTCGAAAAACCCTTGTTAGGTTATGTGAATCAAGGATTTAAGCTAAAACCATGTGAGACATTATCCCTGTTTGTTCCGATATAACCTATTTTCTACGACTTGGTTTCCAATGATACGTACCGTTGCGGAGACTATCAATGATTTTATCAATTCTTGCAACTGACATTCCTTGAATGGTGTCCGTTGGGTCAGTACCTACTGTGGTTGCACCTGCATTGGCGTAAATATTAGCATAAGCTTTTAGGAATAGCCCACGGTTGCGCATATTGCGGTAAACCCGTTCGAGGGGTAGCCTTCGTTGTCCTCTGTCTCGAACAACACTTAGATATTTATCTGCTAAGAGCATTTCGCTTGTCATAATAATATCTTGTGTTTGAATTACCTGTTACCCTTCGCCATGTATCAGGCTTTCCCTGACTCGGACTACTATGGTAACTCCGTAGTCGTAGAACTCTCGTTCCTTAGACCATCCCCAATTCCGTAATACTTTGACGTAATAGCCCTACTTAGGTGTTCCGTTCGTCTCCTTAGCATCTTTCATTAAGATGTGTTCTAGTGGATTAGCTGTTTCCAAACCATCTATACTTTTGGAAACCCTACTAGAAGTTGAGGTTTCAGTCAGTATTCCTCAACGATATTCCTTGCTCCTTGGAGACTAGAATTCAAGCAGTATAGCTTTCACCATATAAGGCAGGACTTGCCAACCCGTCTTGTAAGTTTCTGACCTTACTTAATTGGCTTTACATAGATGCTATGTTCACGTTTTCTTTTCAGTTAACGCTAACTATGTTGTCCTTACTAACTTTGCCAATTATTAGCAAACTCTAGGAGTTAATCAAAGTACCCGTTAATGGGCGCACTAGCTACGAAATCCGCCGCTTATTTTGGATTGAATGTTTATCTTCGCAAAAAATGAATGATGAGATTAGAAAAAATACCAGATTACCGATTTTTAGTAATAGCAGATAATTGGACGGAAGAAAGAGACAAGCAATATGCTTTTTTCTTTGAGGACAAAGGAACGGACGAAGATATCGAGCAACTAATTCAGGCATTTTTAAAGTATGTCAAAAAAGAGCATGAAACGGTGAAGGGATGGGGAGCAAGGCGATTAATGGTCTTTTTTAAAGCATATGCAGAAAGGCAAGGACATATACATATCAAAGGAATATTAGATTTTACAACCACCTTCCTAAAACAGGAATTGGTTGATTTTAAACAAAGCTCTCTTTGGAAACTTTGGACAGACCGATATGATAAAAAAGGGTTTCCTTTATTAGAACACGTAGGGCTAGATTTAGAACCAGTACATGAATTGGATTTATTGAATGAGACAATGGAGGCAGAGGGTGTTTGGTTTAAAGGGTTATTTAAAGGAAAAACTAGAATCAATCGATCTTATAAATTCTCGGCTTACGCTGTTTCAGATAAAAAAGTAGTAGAACGACTATTCCGGCTGACAGGAACACCAATGACCAAGACCATGAGAAATATTGCTCATAAATTTGGAGAAATAGTAGACGAACGAGGGCAGCCTTATGACCATGGACACATGAAAGTAAATAGTTGTGCAGTCATGTTTGTTGATACGATAGTACCCAGAGTAGTGGCTGTCTTTTTCGATTTTGATATTCATGGGTAAAATCGAACAAAAGTCAAAAATGTTTCATAGGCTAATCCTTGTTAGAA
>CAYOBX010000831.1:0-1780 GCA_964402245.1 uncultured Saprospiraceae bacterium
GTTTCCCTTATTTAGTTTCTTATTCAAGCATAGCGAGTAATCCCGATTTTTTCCCACATGAAGCACAGAAAGATAGTTGGGGAAGCTGTAGTAGTTATAACCAAATGTATGTACAATTAATAGATAATAATCAACTGGAGGCTGCCAATAAAGCAGTAGCGATGGTAGGCGATGAGGAGTATACCCGATCTCCTGATATAAGAAGAGATTTTCATCATTTGCAGCCACTTTCTGATTTGCACTTTGATAATAGATACAACAATACGGGAGGTTATACCACCAGTAAAACCCAGCTAAAGGTTTTGAGTTTTATAGGTTTATTAATTTTACTGATAGCTTGTTTTAATTTCATTAATTTAGCGACCGCTCAAGCGAGTCTTCGTGCTAAAGAAATAGGGGTTAGAAAAACATTAGGAAGTAGCCCGCTGGAATTGATCAGACAGTTTATGACAGAAACAGGAATGATTGTAGTCGTCGCTGTGTTAATAGGATCCCTTATCGCTTTTATAACAGCACCTTATTTAAAAAGTATCTCTGAAGTCCCAGATAGTTTGCCTTTCTTTAGTCAACCAATTGTATTATTATTTTTAGGTAGCATCACGTTGGTGGTCACTTGCTTGGCAGGTATCTATCCAGCAATAGTATTATCTAACTATCAACCTCTAGAAGCGATAAGAAGTAAAGTGGCTACCCAAAATTTTGGCGTACAATCTTTAAGTAAATCGTTGGTAGTTTTACAGTTTGTTATTGCACAAGTTCTAATTATAGGGGCTTTAGTAATCATTAATCAATTAGACTATATCCAAACCAAAGACTTAGGATTTGAAAAGGATTTGATATATACCTTTCCCTTTAAGTATGATAAAGAAACCGTTGCTAAACAATCAGCTCTCAAACAAAATTTATTGCAAATACCTAATGTAACTTCTGTTAGCTTAAATAGTGATGCCCCATTTTCTGGAAACACTTGGTCTAGTAGTTTTATCTTTGGAGACAACCCAGAAAATGCGAATTTCTCAATTAGCCAAAAATTTGTTGATGTCGATTATATGGAGCTATATGGTATTAAATTAATAGCAGGAAAATGGCTGAGTGCTTCCGATATCAGTCGACAATGTGTCGTCAATAAAATAACATTGGATAAACTAGGCATCACTAATCCAGCAGAAGCCATAGGCCAAACGATCAATACTGGGTCAGCCAAACTTCCTATTGTTGGTGTTATGGAAGACTTTCATACAAAGTCGCTTCGTAAAGAACATGAACCACTTTACTTGACTACAGGAAAAAAATATTATAGCCAAGCTGCTATAAAAATCCGCTCCACCGATATTCCCAAAACAATCGCTGCAATAGAGGATGCTTACGACGGGGTACTGCCTGCACAAATATTTACAGGTAATTTTTTCGATGAGGATATTTCTAGGGTCTATGAAAAAGAAGCTAAGCTATCTACCACTTGTAAAATTTTTGGTCTGCTCGCCATCTTAATTTCTTGTTTAGGTTTATTCGGATTGACAACACATGCTGCCACCCAAAGAGTTAAAGAAATTGGCATTAGAAAAGTCTTAGGGGCTAGTATTCCAAACTTAATACGGTTATTATCAAAAGACTTTTTACAATTGATCCTTATCGCATTATTAATAGCTGCCCCACTCGCTTGGTATGGCATGAATCAATGGCTAGATAATTTTGTTTACAGAACCACTTTCCATTGGTCGATTTTTGCTATAGCAAGTGTGTCTACGATATTTGTTGCTTTCTTGACGGTCAGTTATCA
>CAYOBX010000832.1:0-1770 GCA_964402245.1 uncultured Saprospiraceae bacterium
CTTTTGTTATTATCTATTATCTTAGCGGAATCTAAGTAATAGCCATCCTTACTTTTCGCAAATATTTCTACCCTTTTGCTATGAATAATATTTCTTTCTTTTAAGTGACCTCTTTTCTTAGGGTGCTTTCCTGTAAACGTATAATCCATTAAGTATTCTTGTTCATATTTTAAAATGGCAAAGTCTTCTTTATTAATGTAAATTTTGCCTTTCATATATTTAAGAGATGGAAGTCCAGCAAATCTATTTTTCAACTTAGTGCATACAAAAGAAATCTCAAAAACATCATTTCCTTTAATTTTTTTTGTCCCAATTAATTTAAAATCGTAGGCTTGGGCGTAGATACTTTTTTCCGAAAGTGGTTTATCATGGGTAATAATAGGTTCATGAGACCAAAAAACAAATAGTCTTCCCAATTCTTTCAATTTCTTTAGGTCTTTCTCATCGCCTTTCGTAATTCGGCTTTGTTCTAATTGGGCGTATCTAGAAGCAGACACATTCCGCCAACCCCCTTTTTTATATCCTTTGGAATCGTAATAATTCAACACACTCTCAGACTGATACCCTAAAGAATCCATTTTATTGAAACTACTATACCTGTAAAAAAGATTGGCGCTATGTGGTTTTTGTATATAGTTATCGGCTAATCTATCAACAGCTTTTGTCATAATTCTGAATGCCTTCAAGTTTGATAATTTAGTCCCCTTTATACCTTTAGCTTTTAATTCTTTCTCCTTTTTTAAATTGGAAGTCTTAGCTTTAAATCTATTGGCTATAATCGCTTTCTGTTCTTGAATAATAGACCACCACTCCGTATCTTTTTCAGTAGTTGGCTGATAATCACTACTACCTTTAGTTAATCTACCCAATTCCAAAAAGATATTAGGTAAGCTTTCATCCATCATCCATCCATCTTCGTAGGTACTCATAAAAACCCAATCTTTTTTATTAGCAGGTAATAGGAAAAGCGGGTCATTTTTCTTAATATCTCCTACAAAATTATGGATTTCCCCGTCTCTAAAATTTTGAACAAAAATACCATCTTGAGGGGCTTTTGTAATTACAAAAAGGCAGGTTTTATTTCCGACGATTTTGTTTTCCGTTGACTCAATGACTACCATTCCGTCTGGGTTAAGTACTTCAATATATGGAGCAGTTTGATGCGTTTTAAATTCTCCGTAAGTCCAAATTTTATAAGCGTTTTTTCCATTTTTCCACTTAATAAAGTAGCCAGATTCGCCCTTATCATTCACGCTCATGACAACGGGGCTTTCATTAAAATCTGAAGTATTCTCGTGAAATCTATTAGCTATCAAAGCTTTCTGTTCTTGAATAACAGTCCACCACTCTGCATTTTTTTTAGTAGTCGGCTGGTAATTACTATTACCATTCATCAACTTATCTAATTCAACAAAAACACTAGGAAGATTCTCTTCTATCTCTTCATTTTCGTAGGTACTAGCATAAACATAACCTTTATCCTTTGGAGAAATGTAAAGTTGTTCATCTTTCTTGATGTTCCCCATAAAATTATTTATTTCACCATCCCTAAAATTATGAACAAAAATACCACCATGAGGTGCTTTTGTAATAACCAATCGGCAGGTTTTGCTACCAATTATATTGTTCTTCGTTTCGTCAATTATGACCATGCTTTCTGGGTTTAAGATTTCAATATAGGGTGTCTTTGGGAGAATTTTAAAATCTCCATAGGTCCAAACTTTATAACTATTTTTTCCTTTCTGGAATTTGATTAAATAGCCAGATTTA
>CAYOBX010000833.1:0-1765 GCA_964402245.1 uncultured Saprospiraceae bacterium
CTCCAAGAAGATTTTTGGCGTGTATGTCAAATTTATTCTTCTCCATTACATTTTTATTTTTTCAAGCTGGACCAATTTTGATTGTAGTATTTTTCTGGCTCTAGTCAATTGTGATCTAGAGGTAGAAGGTGCGATGTCTAATAATTTTGAAATCTCCACATGGGAGTATCCTTCTATGGCGGCGAGATTAAATATTTCTCTAAATCCATTAGGAAGAGTATTGATTAGCTTCATCAAATCTGCAGCAGATAGTTTAGCGTAAGCCTCTGGCGCCATTTCCTGTTCCGGAATATTTTCTAATCCGCTATATTCAAATTGAAACCTTTTTCGTGATTTGCTTTTGAGCGCGGTATTAATTACAATGCGTTTCATCCAGGCTTTGAATGAGCCCGTATCTTCATATTGTTTGATACTTTTTAATATCTTAACCAAACTATCCTGCAAGACATCCTTAGCCGCTGGCTTGTCGCTAGTATAGCGCATACTTACCGCTAAAAGAATAGGCGAATAGCTCAAGACCAACTCTTTTTGAAAGAGTTGATCTTGAGCTTTGCAGCCGTTGATAAGTTGTATATTAGAGTGTTTTGACAAAACTACTATTGCATTGGAATTCTAAAGTTTCCATTAAATGGATAAGTATATGCTATACTGTCTAAATCCATAAATACGCCAACTCCATTAAAATTGCCACTTAGGAAACCATCAACAGTATTGTTTTCAACGATTGTCATTTCAAATTCGGTTAACTTTGTACAATTAGTATCTAAACAAAAAGTAGTTAAACTTTGGCTGAAATCAGGTAAATTCGTTCTAATGCTCAACAAATCAATATTGTTTTTATCATAAGCCCCTTCATTTAGATTATAAAATAGAAGTCTAAAGGTGTGAGAGTCGTGATATATTGTCGAATCTAAAAATGTATCTAAGAATGGACCACTTTGTATGTAAGGTAGTCCAGTTGATTGTTCTTCATAGTACCCTAATAGGGCATTTAGATTTATGACAGATTCTCCATTTACATTAAAATTGAAAAATTGGGTTTCTTGGCTCCCGCACGTAGTTATTGTTCCAAAGTTTACTTCTGGAATGATAGCTGAGTCAAATTCATCAGAAGTTGTAAAGTTGTTTAAATCAAAAATGGAAATAGTTACTTCAGAATCGTTGCTGCAATTAAACACTCCAACATTAAAAGAATTATTTCCGTTAAGCAAATAGTTGACACTATAGGTTCCAACCTCAATTATTACTATTCCGTTGGTAAATGGGTTGCCTTCACAGTCGAATATGGAACCCGAGATTGTAAATTCTGCATCTAATTCATCTAAGGTAATGCCTCCTACGTTTGCGTCTTCTTCGAAAGAGCCAAGGTTGATGGTATTAAAAGAGCATTCTTCTCCTTGGTACCCAACTGATAAAATTAGGTCTACTCCTTTTGGCATTTTGCCACTAAAAAATCCTCTATTATCTGTATAACCGTATCTCCCCCCTGGTTGCCCATCGATAGAAATGTTGACTGCTACATTGGTAAGCGGCGCTCCATTCTCACTAAGTAACTGCCCTTGTATAAACACCAATTCAAATGGCGCGTCACAATTCCAAAATGAAAAGTGGCTCACTTCACCTACATATCTACCGTTCGTCAAAGTCGCGCCTCCATCCTCTACCCAGATTCCAAACTGCTCCTCTTCAAATGACCAAAGTGGAATGGTAGCTGGAGCAGTATTCAATAACTCTTGTGGTACTGGAAAGGATAGTGTAGCGGTTT
>CAYOBX010000834.1:0-1763 GCA_964402245.1 uncultured Saprospiraceae bacterium
CAATCAGAAGGAGAAAATATTCGATTTTTTGGTGGCGGAAAAAAAGTAGAAGGGAATTATATTGATGGCTTTGGCGCAATGTTTACCATTTCAGCTCAGAGTTTGTCGAGTTCTTATATTTGGACAAAAGGTAAGAAGCAGAAGGTAAAGCAAAAAGGAGATGTTTTTATTATTAAAAAAGGTAAAAATGTCACCGTAGAAGAAGCTGAAGTCAATAAGGAAAAACTAAAAGGAAACTTCAAAAAGATAGTAGAAGGATTTGCCGTAGATTATTCCTATTTAATGAAGCAATTAGGAGCTAATGAAAAAATTATGATTCGCTATGGTGCTCGATTAATGGACACAGAAAATACTTTCCCCGGTTTAATTATAGGTGGTAAAAAAGGACAAAATTATACGGCAACGCTTACAAAATCAGCAATTGATGCTTATCAAAGCAATAATGATAAAACAGCTTTAATTAGCAAGATAGCTTATGTTTTTGAAGAGGGAGAAGACCGTGCCGAGAAAGAAAAGGATTTAGAATTATTAAGCACCATTTTGAAAAAATTATACAACAGCCATGAAGATGGTGATTTTCATATAAGCGGAACACCCTATTATGAAAAAATAGAAGGGATTGGAGCAAGGTATGTTATAAACATTCGCACAGGCAATGGCAGCACCTTATTTGGTTTTGTACAAGATACTAGAACAGTATGGACAGAAAATGGTTTGAGGACCATTACTTTGGGACAAGATGAAAACAAGGCTGATGGATTGACGGTTAAAGAATTAGAGGAGAAGTACGTCGTTTTTATAAAGGAAATGAAAGAGAATATCATCGATTATGGAAGTCTTGCTAAGAGTTTAAAAACTGGAGAATCGTTAACTTTTACAATTCGTTTACCAAAATGTAGCGAATGTAAAAAAATGCCGAAGGAAGTAGAAATTAGGGCAAAAAAAGCTACGATAGATGCCTACAGAAAAGACCAAATTACTTTAGAAAAAGCGGTTAATCAACTGATAATAGAATAAAAGGCAGTGTATCAAATATAAGGCTTGGTTAGCGCGAGGCTCTAGCCCACTAGTGTCTAAAACCTTGAAACCGATGGTTTAAGTCTCCAGACTTGAACCTAATATCTGGTCGTCTCCTGACGACCGACACTTGAAAAGTGATGATTAGGTGAAATTTAGACGCATAAAAGTCGTCAGGAGACGACTTGGATAAAGATTTCAAGTCTGGAGACTTAAAATATCGCCCCAAAATTCTATGGAAATTAGCACTTTTGATGTTTTAGACACTAGTGGGCTCTAGTGGTATCTTTTATAAATCCTTGACACTTAAATCGGCGTCTTTTTCCGTTAGCATCCCATCCGCTGTGCGGTTCACAAACAGCGTTTGTTCATGTTATTTATTTGTTGAATAGCTACGGCTATTAAAAAAGCATCCCATCCGTTTCACGGTTCGCAAACGGTGTTTGCTCATCTTGTCTAACAAAAAAATACATCCGATTAAGTTGTCAGTTACCTATAACTGATGTAACGCAAAGAAAAATTAATCAGCACCAAAGGTGCGACCTATCATAGCATTGGGTGTAAACCCAATGATTATACAAGAAAGCGCCAAAGGTGCGACAGATAATAGTAACAGTGTTCGGTTTTTAGGTCGCTCCTTCAGAGCTAGCGTTTCAACAGCATTCCTATTCCATAGGGCTTCACCCCATGTTAAGAGCATGTTTAAAATTCCATCAATTGGCTACAAGTGGCAAATTTTATCTTGT
>CAYOBX010000835.1:0-1751 GCA_964402245.1 uncultured Saprospiraceae bacterium
CACCTATACCTGAAACCTTACATCAAAATGGTACATAAAAAAGGGGCTGGACAACCTCGTCCTTATCAGGCAAACTGTGTCCTGAATTTAGGCGTTAAGCCTGTCATACAGTTGATAACTTCACTCTCGAACGGCGAAACTCAGAAATAATTGAGAGCCTCTTTTCTATGAAATAGCAAATACAGATTAAATAGTTATCGAGTTATGGCAATAATTTAAACTCAAATTGTTTCTTTTAACAAAGTAAGCGCTTTTCCATAACCTGTATTTGAAAGTCTATATCTTCTCTTGGCGTCTGTTTTTGAACCGTCAATTTCGTAGTAAGGGTGAAAATCTTGGTTGAAATATCGGCTAATGTTGTCTTTATGTTTTTGAGGAAAGTTGTTTGGAAAAACTTTTTTAATTAGACCTGCGATCTGATTTGTAGTGAAATAATCTCCCCCTTCTGACTTCACCCAAACAGAAAGCAAACTAACTAAAATCGCATTCTCTAACTTTACAAAACTATTATCAAATTGAATAGATTGTAATTCAAACTCAGGGTTTTGAGTATGGGGGGGAGCTAAATCCAGAATTTCTCTCAGATTATGATAGTACTTCGTTAAACTCTCATTATTGATTATGGTGCTTGTTTTCTTATGAGATTTTATTTCATCTAACCCCATTCTAGACTGTTGTTTATCTCTTTTATCAAATTTCTCAAAGTCAATGTTATCACCCGTACGGCCTCGTTTTATTAACCTTTTAAACCTTTCATCTTGAGATGCTTCTATGAATATCGTTTCTAGATTTAGTTTCGGTGTAGATAAACGTTTTTCTAACCATCGAATTTCTTCTGGTGCCCTAAACCCAGAAATTATTACTGGAACACCAACAAAGTCATCTAAATATTCTAGAATTTTTTCAGCAACTATATGTGGCTTATCTTTTAATGCTTGTTCTGCGAAATCCCCAATTGAAACCTGTCCCTGATAGCCATGACGGATGTAATAACTCAAATACATAAAATCGCTAGCTTCTACATGGAGAAAATTATGTTTCTCCGCTAAATATTGACTCGCCTCGGTTTTTCCGGCACAAGAATAACCAGCAACGACAATTGGTGTTTCCAGTGGCAATTTTCTTTGTATAGACTTATGCGTAAGTAACCCAATACTCTTCAAAAAAACGATCATTTTCTCAAAAGCTAAACGCCTAAAGTCATATTTATCAGCATTCTCAATGTCTTGTTTGCCTAATACAGTTTCCGCACCTTCAGGTATAAACCACTTGTTAAAGGATATATTATCTAGCCAAGGGTAGAGTAAATTAGAGTCGAACGAGTATTCTCTATTAGTAATTTTCCCATGCTGAATTCCCGTAAATATCAAGTACGGGCTTGTAATCCCTTTGGTTCTGGCAATATCTTCTGGAATATGGAGAACAATATCTGACCTAACAGAAACTCTACGATCATTCTCTAATGACTTTAGTGTTGTATCTATGTTTTCAAAGTTTGTTTTATTCATCCAATATTTAATATCCACTCCTGGAATCTCTTGATCATCGTTCGACAAAGCATGGATAATCACCGATGTATCTTCTAAAAAAAAGAAATGGTTTGGAGAATAAATTCTCGCTTTCTTAGCCTGTAATACAGCGCTCTTATAACTTTCTAATAAAAGTTTACTTCGGTCTTGAATTCTGGGTTCATTGTAATGTCCAGCCCCTTTTTTATGTACCATTTTGATGTAAGGTTTCAGGTATAGGTG
>CAYOBX010000836.1:0-1742 GCA_964402245.1 uncultured Saprospiraceae bacterium
ACTCATAACGGTTTTTCTAAAATTGTTTGGATAATACTAAGTTGTGATAACATCTTTATTCATTCTCAAATTGACTAAGACACTGTTTTTATTTAGTTATATTTTTAAGAATGGCTCCATGCATCCCATTTTTGGAATAATGAGATTCTTTATGGGTACTTTGTGAGATTCATTTTTATGATATTATGGCTAAAAGAGAAAACAATCTCCTCATCTTACGCGGTGATGTTTGGTATTATCAACGACGAGTTCCTAAAAAATTTCGTCATATTGAATCACGCTCGCTTGTAAGACATTCACTTAACACTGATTCATTAAAAATAGCACGTCGGCGACGTGATGCCCTCTGTGAAGCTGATGATCTTTACTGGTCAGCATTGAACCAAGAAGCGATAGAAAAAGGTGGAGTCAGTGAAGCTACCCATCTTGTCCAATCCAAACTATACGAAGCTGCAGCAGCAAGAGCGATTGGGTATGGTTTCACCTATAAAACTACTACTGAACTCGTTAATGCTGCAACCGTTGACGAGGTCATGGATAGAGTGGAGGCATTATCAGACAAGTATGATAGCAATACAAACCCCCCCATTCAAATCTCCGATGCATTGCTCGGAGGGATTGAACCGCCAAAAGCAGGAGGTATACCAGTCTCGTCATGCTTTAGATTATATGTTGATGAAATCGAATTTGACGCGCAGCGCAAAAAATCTCCTGCCCAACGTCGTTCCTGGGAGAATTCTAAGCGTGTAGCTATAGATTACTTCATACATGTTGTAGGTGATATCCCGATGACAGAAATAACAAGGGAGCATGGACTCAAATTCCGTAATTGGTGGTTTAATCGTATAAAAGTTGGTGATGAAAACGGTACTCGTCCGACACCTAATACTGCCAATCGACGGCTTGGGACAATGAGAACTTTATACAGAGAATATTTTTCACATATTGGTGAAGAAGATCGTCCTAACCCTTTTCGCAATTTATCATTTAAAGAAGACAAGAACAAAAAACGCCCGCCTTTCACGGTCTCTTGGATGAGAGAAAAAATTCTAACTCCAACTGCTTTGAAAGGTCTTAATTCAGAAGCACGGGTTATCTTTTTAACATTGGTTGAAACAGGCGCGCGCCCAAGTGAAATTTGCAATTTAAAAAGTGAAAATATTCATCTGGGTTCGAATGTCCCGTATATAGAAATCATAGAGAAAGCTAATCGGGAGGTTAAAGCAACTGCAAGCAATCGTAAAATTCCTCTTGTTGGAATATCCCTAGAAGCTATAAAATCTAATCCTGATGGATTTCCAAGATACTTTGATAAAGACACTCTACTCTCAAACACTCTGATGAAATACTTTAGAGAAAATGGTTTATTGGAGACGAATGCCCATAAAATTTATTCAATCCGGCACTCCTTTGAAGACAGAATGTTAGAAGCTGGATTGGATTATGGATTGAGATGCATTCTGATGGGACACAAAAATGAGAGACCTTCCTATGGCGATGGCGGATCTATGGAGTATCGCAGAGATGAACTTTTAAAAATTGTGCATCCATACCCTAAAAGTTGGACGTTTTAATTATTCTATTGATTGTCTTATGTGTTTTTGGAGTTTCTTCCGTTTTTTCTTAATATCTTTTAGTTCGTCTTCAAGCTTTGTATAGAGCCCCCAATATTTAGAACCATTATTGTCGATTACATCTGCAATGGTCTGCAAATTCCTTTCTAATCGACGTTGACGTGTTTT
>CAYOBX010000837.1:0-1735 GCA_964402245.1 uncultured Saprospiraceae bacterium
GAAAGTCAGAGGAAATTTCTAAAGCGATAGCAATTTTAGAAAGTACGTCAGCAGCAGGCTGAGAACTTTTATTCTCATATCTCTTTATCTGTGTATAATGAATACCAACAGCATTAGCTAAGTCCGATTGAGACATTTCTTTGTTAACTCGTGCTTTTTTCAGTCTTTCTCCTAAGTCCATTTTATAAATATTCATTATTGAAAGGTTAAATATACCGAATACGCATAGGAAAAGCAACTACGATGGGTAAAAAGTATAATGTATTGTCTTAGACGAAGTTGACACTTGGCAATTTTGAGAGATTGTAAAAAAAATGCCTGTTTTTTATCCCATCGCCGATAACTCCGATGGCTTAAGTATACAAAAATCATAAGAATTGGCACTGAGGCGATGGTTGAAGTTTGTAACTTCAACCCTATATAAAGCCTCCACCAAGTCTCAAGATTCAACATAAAAAAGCGTTTAGAATATTCATATTCTAGGCGCTTTTTTATATCTTTATTAAATGCGGAAGTTGTGAAATACTATAGCTCATCTGGCGAGAATATTGGGTTTAAGTTAGAAACTTAAACCATCGGCAGTGTTCTAGTTTTTACTTATTGAATATTAAATAAGTGTGAAGAGGTGCTAATTTGAACAAATTTCGATAAATTTGTAATGATCACTTACTGAATGAGAAAACCAATACCTATTAAACTCAAACTCATTATTTAGTAAATGACAAACCGAGAACTACTATTAGCCCAAATAAAAACAGAAAAACAATGGCTTAGGATGTTAACCAATTTAAATATAACAGAAGAAGAATTAGGTCTTCCAAATCATATTAGTAGAAGGCAAGCGGTAGATGATTCCTTAGACAGACTCCTTTCCTATAAAAGAAAATTAAATCAAATTGACAATGAAGCATAAATCAAATAAAAAAGAACCTTGGAAAAATCCTACCCAGTCCTTTATTGATAATGTGGATGAGATTGTTCAAAGTGGTATCAATCAAGAAGACAAAAATCTAATAATGAATGAATTAGATGAAATGATTGAGTTGTTAGAGAACTGGAAAGAAAAAGATTCAGAAGATATAGAGCATAAGAAAGCATCTTGAAAATTCAGTATAATCCGATAGCTTAAGTGTACAAAAAATCTTAATAATCGGCACAAAGGCGATGGTTTCAGTTTGTAAATGAATCCCTATATAATGCCTTTCTTGCTATCGGATCACGTGTGCTGGTTAGGATTTTTTTGCCGTTACTTAACCACTCATTTTTAAATTAAAAAGATGTACCTTTTTTTCGAGCAACTACTAACAAAGCCTCTACCTCTGCTCGTTCCTCCTTATCCAAGACAGCCAAAGAGAGAAAATGAGTATCCATCAAATCCCAAATAGCCTCTATGGATTGCGAGGCTAAGGCAGCCTTGAATACCTCGTAGTATCAACGGCAGGCACTTACGAATTAACAGTAACTGCTACCTATACTTGGTTTAATGAAACAACAGATAGTTCAATAGATGGAAATAATAATCTAACGAACCTAGCTTTCGGTGCTTATCAAGTAACTGTTACAGATGCTTTATCATGTACCCAAACAGGCAGCTATATTATCCATGTTTTGCCTCCAATTAATCCAACAACTACAATAGGCGACAGTTTACCAGATGGTACTACTCCATCTTCTATTTGTTATTCGATAGAGGGAGAAAATTTTGATGAAAGTATAATTCAGGAAGTTGATCCTC
>CAYOBX010000838.1:0-1732 GCA_964402245.1 uncultured Saprospiraceae bacterium
CAAGTCTAAGATATATGCGTCTTTCATAAGGCGACTACTTTTAGTCGCAATTTAAGCGATTTAACAAATAGAAGAGAAATGAGTGCTATGTTCTGAACAAAGGGGGGCTACACAATCGAGCCACCCAGTATATGCCACTGCCACCTTTTACATTATTGGAAACAGAACAATTTCTAAAAGCTAAAAATATAAAGGCTAATCGCTATCAAGTAGTGCAAGTCTATATGGCATTAGGTGGTATTCCTTATAGGGCTTCTTTTTTGCCATAGGCTCATTTTTATCAGTTACATGCACATTCTGTTTAACATAATTAAATCTATAGGCAAAATTAAATTTACCTGATTTAGGTTGACAGCAACCAACGTAAAGTTATGAAAATCAATAAGAAATGCACTGGCTCGGTAAATTACTTAACACCCCAGCAAGCACACTACTTGAAAAGGGTTTTGAAAAAAAGATGGAAAAATCCTATAAAAATTTATAAAAAAAATCAGCATAAATATTTTGTTAATCTGTCAACCTATTTCAGGCCAATTCACCGTAGCAATTCCTACCTCCGCTTCTACTGCTCCCACATTCATCAACTAAATATCTCCGTCTAATATTGATGAATAAACTACTTATTTGTGATGTACATCACAGACTTTGCCTTTATGCTTTCTTACCTTTACATTATCATTAAAGGAATTGTCCGAAATTACCTCCTAGACTTTCCTAAGTTTGACTTTAGCCATTAGCTTCTAATAGGAACGTAATTAGTCCATTATTAATTTACACTTGTTATTTTCCAAGGTCTGTAAAGAAATAAAGTAGTAGGTAACGTGGGCATCTATTTTGAGGCTAATTGCTAAAAGCTAATGGCTAAAGTCGAGCTAAGGAACGATGTAGAAATAAATCAAAATCTAAATCTAAAGTATAAATGGTAAGTATTATTGAATGGATAAGCCAACCTTGGCATTGGAGTATTTCTGGTTTCATGATAGTAGTAGTCATGTTTTTATTACTTTTGTTTGGCGGCGAATTTGGGGTATCCGCCAACCTAAGAACACTTTGTGCGATAGGTGGAGGCGGAAAAAAACACGCTTATTTTGATTATAACTGGAAAAATCAAATCTGGAATTTAGTTTTCATTTTTGGGGCGATCATTGGCGGATTCATAGGCGTTTACTTTTTAGGTAGCCCAGAACCAGTTCAAGTTTCAGCAGCTACCCAAGAATATTTACAAACCTTGGGTATTCAACCACCGCAGACTTTGGCGGAAGGCAATGGATTTGTACCCAATGAAATATTTCAACAGGTTGCTTCTCCTATTAATTTAATAATGCTCATTGGTGGAGGATTCTTAGTAGGATTTGGCGCCAGATACGCAGGTGGATGTACATCTGGACATGCGATTAGTGGATTATCTAATTTGCAAATCCCTTCCCTGATAGCAGTCATTGGTTTCTTTATCGGTGGTTTAACAATGACTTGGTTTATTTTACCTCAATTATTGGGAGTATCAATTTAAAGGGTTTTCTTATAAAAAGAATATTGCCTAAAAAATCAAGTTACAAACTTGAAAAATATCCATTTGAAGTTACAAACTTCAAATATCGGCATGGTGCTAAACTCAAAAGAGGGTGCGATGGTCGAAGTTTGTAACTTCGACCCAATATTTTAACGTTTTTAGCCTAACCTCCATTTGGACGGCTTCTTTTGCCCTCAGCAGCCCATCCGCTTTGCGGTTCAC
>CAYOBX010000839.1:0-1731 GCA_964402245.1 uncultured Saprospiraceae bacterium
TTAGGACAAAATATCGGAAAAAGACATTTTCAGGGGAGTGTTTATTAAAGGGTAATAAGTCTATTACTAATTTTTCTTTCTCAAAAGACCTAACTAATGAATTTTATTATCTACGATTTAGAAGCCACTTGTTGGTTAGGTCGCCCACCTGGATATGTGCAAGAGACCATTGAAATTGGGGCATTAAAACTAAATGGCTATGGAGAAGAAATTGGTTCCTTTAATAAATTCATTCGTCCTATCATAAATCCTCGTTTATCTGCTTTTTGCGAAGAGTTGACCACTATTACACAACATCAAATCAACCGTGCTAATACCTTTCCAGATGTGATCGAACAATTCCAAGATTGGATTGGTATTGAAGAAGAAGACTATATGCTCTGTTCGTGGGGAAAATTCGATAAAACTGCGCTTGTTGCTGATTCTAAGCTGCATGATCTCGATTACGATTGGTTAGATCATTATTTGGACCTAAAACGACAATATAAAGAGATTAAAAAATTGTCGAAACCTAGAGGATTACATAAGGCAGTTCTGAAAGAAGGCTACGAGTTCACGGGGACGCAGCATAGAGCGATAGATGATGCTATTAATTTGGCTAAAGTATTTTGTAGTTATATTGATGAGTGGTATTACTGAGAGGTCAGATCGTTTCTTTGAAACTGTCAGACGTCAGAACGATACGCTGTCAGATGCATGATGTTGTCTATATTGAACACATCATATATGGTCAACATCATAAATCTGACCTCTGACAGTTCCGTTAGCATAAGCTAACTAGAACGATCTGACTTCTAAGCGTAAGCAATATAGTAATAATTCAAATTCTCATAAAACTGCTGACAAAATGCCTCCTTAGAAAAGGACGCCTTATCTATCAACCAATTTTCCATCAGACTTATCTGCATACCACATTGCTCTACTAATAACTCATACATCATTTCAGGAGTCGTACCATACACATCCGCTGCACCAAGACCGTGTTCAAAAATGATAACTGGTTGATATTGTTTAATCGTTTGAATCGCTCCTTTTAATACTTGGTATTCTCCACCTTCCACATCTATTTTAATAAAATTTGGTCGATAGTCTTTGGGTAGAATAGCATCTAGCTGCTCCTTTTGTACAGTGATTTGGGTATCTTTTTCACCAGCCTTATCATAGTTTCTTTTTTGCAAACCACTATAAGCAGGGTTGCTAATAACATAATTAAAGCTACTTTCGCCTTTTGAATCACTCAAGGCTAGATTATGAAAAGAACAATTAGAGGGATATTTTTTGGTAAGATCTGTATAGAAGTCGGGTAGGGGTTCAAAACCGATATGTTGTCCTTTTGGGGCATATTTTAAAAACAAGTCAATAAACTCCCCTTCATGGCAACCAATGTCCAAGCAATTGGAATTATTTGCTAGTACTTTTTGTAAGACCTTCTTTGCTTGTAAATCATATTTATGATTTTTGGTTAAGGGGATTGGCAAGCGTTTTAACCACTTTTTGATGGACATGTAAATATTCTATTTAAATTTGACAAAAATACCTGAATATTTTAAATAATAATGAGCAATTTTGCCGCATTGTTGTTGAATTGGGTAATTAACTTTGCTATTGTTCAATTGTAAGAACAGAGAAAAGAGAGTAGAGAAGAGAGAGGCAATCCGTTTAAAATGCAATGAAATATCGTAAAATTTAAACGAATATAGTCTCTATTCTCGCTTCTCTGTTCTCTCTTCT
>CAYOBX010000840.1:0-1730 GCA_964402245.1 uncultured Saprospiraceae bacterium
ACGATTATCATATAGCATCGAAGTTACAAACTTCGACGATCCACTACAATCTCTATATTTATCAAAGGAACAATAATTTAAATATCAAAGAAAATGAACTCATATAAAAATATAGCGCTATCGTTTTTTCTAGTAGCATCGACTATAGGAGGAACTATATATGCACAAGGAAATTTAGAAACAGGGGAGGTAGAAGTAATCAAGGATTTTGATGCCAGACTAGAGGATACAGAAAAAGTAGAAATCAAACCTTCGCTGCCCAATACCAATAGACAGGCCAGTGCTCAATCCTATAATATACCTCCTCGAACCTTGCAAGTGGAATATCTTGCGCCAAAAATTCGCCCTATAGCAATGAGGGGAGACAAGTTACCTCCTGCTTATAATGCCTATTTAAAATTAGGCGGAGGAGTACCGACTAGTACTTTTGGAGAATTTGCCTATAGTAATTTCTTTAATAAACAATTAGATGTTGGATTGAATTTGAAACATCACCAAGCTAATTTTGATAATCTGGAGCACCAACGCTTTATGGAAAATAGTGGTACGCTCAAAGGAACTTTCTATACCGATCAAGGATATGCTATTGGTGGTAATGTGGGGTACTCCTCAGATCAAGTTCATTATTATGGATACGATCATGATGTAGTTTCCTTTGAAAGAGCAGCGGTGAAGCAAAATTTTAATACCTTCGATTTAGGTCTTAATTTTTTCAATGGCGAACGAACACAAGGGGATATTAACTATCGAGCCAGTGCCAACTTTTACAATACACGAGATAATTTTGCGGCGAGAGAAAATCACTTGGATGCAGGGTTTGGTGCAACTAAATGGTTTAGTGAAAAGCATTCTTTAGATCTGGATTTAAAGACAGATTTGACCACTTATAGAGATTCCGTTAGTCAAAAACTGAATAATTTTTATATCAATCCTGCCTTTACGTTTCATAATGAAAATATAAAAGCAAAGATAGGCGCCAACTTAGCATCCGTGAATGAAGAATTTTCTTTTTATCCAGATGTGGAAATATCTGCCAATATTGTTGGCAATAAATTCACTGCCTTTGTAGGCGCAGAGGGAGGCTTAGAAAAAAACTCTTTACGTAGGTTAAGTGACTATAATCCTTTCATTAATACTTTCGGAAATTTACAAATTAGGAACACAGACTATAATCATTTCTATGGTGGGCTGCGTGGATCTGTAGGTAGTTTTAATTACAAGGGACAAGTAGGATATAAAAGAGCCAATGATTTAGCCTTATTCCTAAATTCAACGCCAGACTCTTTAACTTTTACGACGTTTGATGTGATTTATGATACTGTCAATATCTTTAATATACAAGGTAGTATTGGTGCTACTATACTCAAAGTAATTGATTTAAGTGGAACGATTAGTTTCAATCAATTTGATTTGAACAATCAAGAAAAGGCTTGGCATTTGCCTGCACTAGAAGCTAACTTCACTGGTGTTTATCGTTTATTAGAAGATAAGTTTAGATTGA
Organism: uncultured Saprospiraceae bacterium; assembly: GCA_964402245.1. Classification (GTDB taxonomy): domain Bacteria; phylum Bacteroidota; class Bacteroidia; order Chitinophagales; family Saprospiraceae; genus JAFMDF01. The sequence continues at coordinate 1,502 of CAYOBX010000840.1, forward strand.
AAGGAGAGCTATATGTTGCCAATGGAGTTCCTTATCTACAAGCAGATGGAACAGCAGGAAATTTAAATACCTTACTGGATGTAAATGTTGGTGGTGAATATATTTTATCCGAGAATATAGGTGCTTTTGTAGAGTTCAATAATTTATTGAATAATAGGCGAGAACGATGGGCAGACTATGAGACCTATGGTATTAATATTTTGGCAGGCGTTACTGCTAAATTCTGATA
>CAYOBX010000841.1:0-1726 GCA_964402245.1 uncultured Saprospiraceae bacterium
AAACCACTTATCCTGAATTTTCGACCGTTCAAACATTGATAGATACCCTTATTTCACCTAGTAATGATATTACAAAATATTGGCATCTATTTTGAATATTATAATTCGACACTTCTTGCCTTCAAAGCATATCAAAAGCTGGCGCACCTGCCTAGTTACTAAAACAACACACAAACACTTCAATAAAATGATTCTTTGACAAATCCTATGAATAGGTGTCAATGAACGAATAACATTATTTATTCTATATCGCAACTAAACTGATAGTGGAAACACTATCCAGTTCCTTATATTTAACATACTGAGAAAACACTTTGATCCCGAAGGTTCCCCCTTCGGGATTTTTTATTTTGATGAGGAGTCAGGGGTCAGGTGGATTTTGTAAAGAACGCTATTACATCTTCGATTTAAGAACATTCTGCTTTCTACCACGCAGAATATTCTGACTCCGCGCCCCTGATAGCTGATTCCTACTCAAAATTAAATGCACTTCGCATTTTATCATAGATAGCTGTATTTTCATAAATACCACTAAAAGCTTCTGCACCTGGTCCATAGGCAAATACAGGAACCATAGTAGCCGTATGGTAGGTACTAGTAAAAGCACCTGCGATGCTATCCATTCTGGAGGTAGGATTAATAGCAAAACCACCCGTTTCATGGTCTGCTGTTATAATTATCAATGTTTCTTGATCTGTTTTTGCAAAATCTAGTACCGCACCAATTGTCTGATTAAAATCTTTCATCTCTGTGACAATATAATTGGTTTCATTGGCATGCCCTCCCCAATCTATCTGAGACCCTTCTATCATTAAAAAGAAGCCATTTGTACTTTTTGCTTTTAAAAAAGAAATCGCTTTTTCACTTGCTTCTGTTAAATAATCTCTACCTGCCTCTACAGGTATCGGAGAATCATTTGCCGTAAAATAAGCAAACTTATCAGCAGCCATTACATCCATCTCTTCTAATTCACTGGTAGCCATATCTCCCACCATATAGCCTTTTGCCTCCAATGCTGGAATAAGACTCGTTTCATCTTCCCGTTGCCCATCAAAATATTTTTTACCCCCTCCTAAAAAGAAGTCTATATCTGTTTTTAAAAAATCTTCAGCAATCTCCTCATACATTTTACGCAATGGCTGATGCGCAATAAAAGATGCAGGGGTTGCATGTACAATTGTAGAAGTAGCAATCAAACCAGTTTTTAAGCCATTGGCTTCTGCTTGTTCCAAAATGGTTCTTACTGGAATCGTATCAGGACTTACGCCGATGGCTCCATTGTAGGTTTTTACACCGCAGGCCATGGCTGTAGCACTCGCTGCTGAATCCGTTATTAGATCGTCATAAGCATAAGTCTTTTGCAGACCTACTACCGGGAATTCTTCTAAATACAGGCTATTGTTATTAGCATACATGCCTGCTGTAATTTGGGTTAAGCCCATTCCATCCCCTATCATTAAAATAATATTTTTTGGAGCTTTTGAAATAGATCTTTGTTGTGCTGGACTTGGAATTAAAGTTGGTGTTCTTACTTTTTGATTGGTCTCACAAGCTCCTATTATTAAGAGGATAGTTAATGCTAAAATTGTTTTATACATATTATAGTTTTTGTTTCTACTTACTTGATTGACTGATTGAAAAGAACAGTTTCTGTGGCTTCAGGGCGAACGAAAAGTTGTTTTCATAATATGTAATCGACTGATAAAAATTACAAAATTTTGAAATA
>CAYOBX010000842.1:0-1723 GCA_964402245.1 uncultured Saprospiraceae bacterium
CTTCGTGCCGTAGGTACGTTATACTTCAAACGGGATAATAAAGTGATTTTGAAAACCTACTCGTAACCGCCAAATTTATTTGGCTGGTTCAATGTTTATTAGGAATCAGCCAAATAAATTTGGCGATTACGAAATCACTTTTTCACACCGTGCAAAGTATAGCAATAAGAAAGTAGTCACATAAAATTGCATCATGTCCCTCTTACCTCTTACCTCTTACCTCTTACCTAATACTTATTACCTATTCCACAACAACCATCAATTTATTTTTCTTCCCATTTTCAACCATGATATATTTTCCATGAAGGAGTACATCTTGATTGACTATTACTTCATGAGAAGTTACTTTATCTTTATTAATAGAAACGGCATTTCCCTTAATCGCTCGTCTTGCCTCTCCTTTAGAATTTAGAATGTTCGTTTCTTCTGAAAGCAGATCAACGATATTGATTCCTTTAGCAAGCGATTCCTTAGATACAGAGGAACTTGGTATTTCAGAAGCTACTGTTTCTAAGGACCGAGCATCCATTTTCAGCAAGGTCTCCTTGGTTGCTTTTTTATTGAACAATAACTCAGAAACCAACATAACAGAATCAAAATCCTCTTGCGAATGTACTCTTACTGTTAATTCTTCTGCCAATAGCCGTTTAATGGCATTGGGGTTATCTGCGTGTGTTGCTTCTAAAGCTTCTACCTCTTCCTGAGGCTTTAAGGTGAAGAAACGTAAAAACATTGGCAAATCCCGATCATCTGTATTCAACCAAAACTGATAAAATTTATAGGGAGAAGTCTTTGCTGGATCTAACCAAATATTCCCTGATTCGGACTTTCCAAATTTGGAACCGTCTGCTTTTGTCAATAAGGGCGTAGTCAATGCATAAGCCGATTTACCTAGATTTTTTCTAATAAAGGTAGTACCAGTCGTAATATTCCCCCATTGGTCAGAACCCCCCATTTGCATAATAACCCCTTTATCTTCATATAAACGTTGGAAATCATACCCTTGTAAAAGTTGGTAACTATATTCTGTAAAAGATAAGCCTGTTTCAATTCTTTTTTGAACAGATTCTTTAGAGTTCATGTAATTAACAGTAACCGTTTTTCCCACATCTCTAAGAAAATCTAAAACGTTCATCTCCTTATAAAAATCTAGATTATTGACTAACAATGCCTTATTTTCTCCATTTTCAAAATCCAAAAATTTATGAAACTGCTTAATTTGATGCGCCAAGTTGGCATCTAATTCATCAAAAGATTTTAAAGAACGCTCCTCTGATTTAAAACTTGGGTCCCCTACTCTTCCTGTAGCCCCACCCATCAAAACTACGGGCTGATGTCCAGATAATTGAAATAGTTTTAAAATCATTATTTGCACTAAATTCCCAATCGTCATAGATGGAGCTGTTGGATCAAAGCCTATATAGGCTCTTTTGGGTCCACTTGCTAATTCTTGCTCAATACCCGGTGTTGAATTGTGCAACATCCCTCTCCATTTTAGTTCTTCTAAAAAATTCATATGCTGGTTATGTTTTTTTTCGCAAAAATATCCAAGTAATAGGAATAATGCTGCTACTTTAGTGCACTTTATTACAAATAAGTTCAAATTATACTACGGACAGGATAAATTACCGAATTTATTTTTGAATTACACTTTTTAGAACAGAGCAGAGAAGCGAGAATAGAGACACCATCCGTTTAAAAAACTACGATCATTCATGGTTTG
>CAYOBX010000843.1:0-1719 GCA_964402245.1 uncultured Saprospiraceae bacterium
TAGTTTACTGCCATTTTCTTATATTTTGTAGTGAATACAAATGTATTTAAAAAAGAGTGTAAAACAAACTGGGGACAGCAGAATTATCAATCAGATAGCTTTGGAGCTATCTGATTAAACTAGAGCGTCTGATCTGATGACTCCAAAGTCATCTGATCAGTTGTTTATCTACCCCCAAATGTTATACACTTTTTAAAAAAGCAGTATTTTGCAATCATTGCTAAAATTTTAGAAGACCAATAATTGAATAGCAAGTTTCGGGTTGTTATCTGTTTAAATTAATAGCAAGTTTGTGGTATAAATCAAAAGCAATAGAACAAGATTTTAATTACACCAGAATAGCTAAAGCAATAGCATACACCAATAACAATTTCCGATCCCAACCCAGTTTGGAACAAATTGCCAACGAAGTACATTTAAGTCCCTATCATTTTCAACGATTATTTTTAGATTGGGTAGGGGTGAGTCCTAAGAAATTCATACAATATATTAGTGTAGAATATGCTAAAAAAATGTTACTCGAAGAACAACAATCAATTGCTACCACCATATATGAAACTGGTCTTTCTACTACGAGTCGCTTACATGATTTATTCGTGAAAATTGAAGGAATGACACCAGGTGAATATAAAAATGGTGGACAAGTTATTAACATCAATTACAGCTTCGCAGAAAGTCCCTTTGGGAAACTAACAGTTGCTTTTTTGATTCCATGCGATCGAGTCATTCAATCTTCTGGCACATTTGACGGGTATATGTGGGGCCCTACTCGTAAGGCAGCTATGATTGGTTGGGAAGCGGCTAAGTTAGAGCAAAAAAGTAATGCATTTAGGTGGAGTAGGGCAGGGAGCTAATTTTAAAATGCTAGTCAATCACGCCTTACGGCCTTTCGGCCGCAGGCATAATCCAGGGAATTGTATGATTGGGGAGCAGCCCATCGTAAAAAAGTAATGACTAAATAAGCACTCTCCGTTTTAGGCATGTTCTTCAAATACATACTTTTGCAACACGTAGGAGATTATCAAAAATATCATAGCGACTAGGGCATTATGATATTTATCAGAACCTACTGAAAAGTGAGCAGCGAGAGATAAGACAAGATTAAAAAAGAATCCAGCGTATGCCCACTCTTTGAGCCAATCGACTTTTCTTGTCCAAATAGCAACTAAGCCTAAAAATTTAACTACAACCAAAGGATAAACCAAATAAGAAGGGTAACCTAACTTTAGAAATCCTTCACTAAAACGCTCATACTGGGTAAGATACAACCAAATAGAGCCTAAGATTACAATAGAGAATAAACCTGTGCTAATCCAATAAAATAACTTCATCTTGTTATTCATTATTTGTTTAATTTAAGTCTGTTGATATTTGCTTTAATAGCAAAAAATAATACTTACAAAACTAAACGTAATGGTATACTTTTACTACCGAATTTACAAAATATAGTAGTATCCTAGAGGATACTATCCTACTTTATGAATCTAATAATAAGGGACTTCTTAAAGTTTTTTACAGGTCTTTTTGCACATGAAAAAATAAAGAAAATCTAGTAAATAAATTTAGGATTTCAAAGAACTTACCTTCCCCTAATAATGTTTTAATACTATCTATTTCTTCACCAAAATAGGCATATGAAAAACATAGCAGGTATTCCAGAGAATGGAAAAAAAAGAGTCGTCATTGTTGGCGGTGGTTTTGGAGGATTAAAGCTAGCTA
>CAYOBX010000844.1:0-1703 GCA_964402245.1 uncultured Saprospiraceae bacterium
AGGGTAACAAGTCTAATATTACAAAGAGACCCAAACTTGATTAAAGTTTGGGTCTTTTTGGTTTACATGAAAAATTTATCAATGCGAGTATTAAAATTTGGAGGAACTTCCGTAGGGAAGCCAGAAAGAATGCACCAAGTGGCAGAGTTAATTAATGATGGGGTGCAAAAAATTGTTGTCCTATCGGCTGTTTCAGGAACGACCAATAGCTTAGTGGGAATCAACGAGGCTTATAAAAAAGAAGGTTTAGGGGCAGCTCATCTATTGATTAACGAGTTGGAGGCTACTTATTATCCTTTTATTAAACGATTATATACTACCCCTACGGCTTTGGAAAAAGGTCAAAAATTGATTGAAGAAAAATTCAATTTTCTGCGCTCCTTTGATCCAATTACCTTTGATGGTGATGATGAGAAAATGATTCTGGCACAAGGGGAATTAATTTCAACCAATTTATTTGTATTGTATGCACAAGAAATTGGAATGGATGCCGTATTGATTCCTGCCTTAGAATTTATGCGTACCCAAGAAGGAGAGCCAGATTTGGAATATATTACGAAGGCCGTACAGCAAACTTTAAAGCAAACTAGAACTGCTAACTTATATATCACACAGGGCTATATCTGTAAGAATGAACGAGGGGCCGTCGACAATTTGAGACGTGGAGGGAGTGACTATACCGCTACTTTATTGGGCGCAGCAGCTAAAGCAGATGAAATTCAAATCTGGACAGATATTGATGGGGTGCATAATAATGATCCAAGAATTGTAGATAACACCTTCCCTATCCATGAGCTATCTTTTGCAGAGGCAGCAGAGTTAGCTTATTTTGGCGCAAAAATATTACATCCGTCCTGTGTATTGCCAGCGCAAAAATCGGGCGTTCCTGTAAAGTTGTTGAATACGATGGCACCAAAGGCAACAGGAACTATTATTTCAAAAAACACATCAACCTCGGTAGGCATCGCTAAAGCCATTGCCGCTAAAGATGACATCACCGCAATCAGAATTATATCTACTCGGATGTTGAATGCATACGGATTTCTAAAAAGAGTATTTGAGGTTTTTGAGAATTATAAGACCCCGATAGATATGATTACGACCTCTGAAGTAGCCGTATCTTTGACGATCGATGATAATAGTAATTTGGATGCCATCCTAAATGAATTAAACAGTTTTGGATCGGTAGAAGTGGATTCCAATCAAACAATCATTTGTATTGTGGGGCAGTTTACCCATCAACAGGCAGGGGCCGCTGTTCAAGTTTTAAAACCTATTGAACACTTGCCTTTGCGAATGATTTCTGGAGGAGGTAGTAAAAGTAATATCTCGATCTTATTAGATACCGTACATAAAAAAGAAGCTTTAGTGGCACTGCATGAAGCCTTGTTTAAAGAAGCGATTCAGGCGCGTTTGGCGCAGTAAGTAAAAGGAGATACTGAGTAAAGTTGAACACAGAGACACAGAGCGCACAGAGTTTTTTTTAATAATGCTCCGTGGCCTCCGTGTCTCTATGTTCATTATTCATACTCACTGGCCTCTATTCCATTCAAAGCATACAATTCATTCCTCTTTTCTGCTAGTTCACATTTATTTTCTATCAATCGCCTTTTTTTATACGCATATTTGGGATATATTCATCTAAGCAAATGGGAGGTTTCAGTAGTTTTGATATTATTTTTTAGAGGTAGTGATTTTGCTAG
>CAYOBX010000845.1:0-1695 GCA_964402245.1 uncultured Saprospiraceae bacterium
ACGTAGTGGTCTCTGTTCTTTTAAAATGTTAACTTCTTTTTGTCAGACTACTTAGTATTTAAAAATCACGTATAAATTTCTTTATACGTGATTTTTTTTTTCTACCTGACACTATTCCCCAATAAACTTAGGAGTCCGTTTGTTAATAAATGCATTCACTCCTTCCTGATGATCGTGCGTAGCAAAAAGTGGCATTTGTTCTTCTGATTCTCTAGTTACCGTATTATAAAAATCGTTGTTCATTGCGAAATTCAAAATACGCTTAGTGGCCCCAATCGCAATAGTTGGTTTATTGGCTAGGCGATTGGCCCATTCCATTGCTTTGTCCATTAACTCTTCTGCTTTACAAATTTTATTGGTTAAGCCTAAACGTAGGCATTCTTCTGCTGGAATTTTTTCTCCTTCAATAATCAATTCTAATGCCTTACTATAGCCTACTTGACGAGTCAAAAACCAAGTTGACCCATTATCAGGAACCAAACCAATATTGATAAAAGCATAGCGCATATTAGCATGTTCAGCCATAATGCGTAAATCTGCAGCTAGTGCAAACCCTAAACCAGCTCCTGCGGCTGGTCCATTTATAGCAGCAATGACAGGCTTATCAGAACGCATCAACATTCTAGTTATGTTGCCATAAACCATAATTAAGTTGTCTCTAATTGCTTGTGGATCGGCAGTATCAGATTTTTCTAATCCCTCCATATCAGCTCCTGCACAAAACCCCTTTCCATTTCCTGTTAGGACTATAGCCTTAATGGCATCATCTTTTTGAATATCGGTAAGGGCATGGATCAATCCCCACTTCATGGGTTCTGTGATGGCATTATATCTTTTGGGTCTGTTTAGGGTGATAACAGCAACTTTGCCTTCCTTTTTTAATAAAATGGTATCGTTATTTTCTTCGTACATATAATTTTTTCGTATTTATAAAACTGCCAGTTTTTGGAAAACTGGCAGTTTTAAGTAGTCCTATAATAAGGAATTGAATTTTAAAAATTAGGATAAAAATACTAAAAATGCATATAGGATCAAAAGGCTATATTCCGTTTAAAAGCACACCCAAGATCAATCATTGATTCCGTTTTTGACACCCCGTCAATGTTATCAATGGTGTCATATAGAATTCGCCGAAGGTCCTCATGGTCTTTGGCAAATATTCTTAGATATAAGGTATACTTACCAGCTATGTAGTGACATTCTGTTACCTCAGGAATTTTTTTCAGCTCTTCTATTACAGCTTTCGTTTTATGCTCTTTATCCAAAGTAATTCCAGTGAAAGTTCCAAAACTATAGCCTAAGATCTTTTCATCAAAAGTCGGATTGATTTTGGTGATGATTCTATTATCCATTAATTTATTAATGCGCTTATGGACCATGGTATTGGAAATACCTATTTCATCTGCTATTTGAGAGAAAGGCATGCGACCGTCTGTCTCTAATTTTTTAATGATTTTCTTATCAAATTCATCTAGTGTTACTGTCATAATATAAAATTTAGAGTCAAATTTAGTTATAAATAACTTATTGTTTATAATAATGACCCCATTTATATTGTTATAGAACAAAATAATGATTTTGCTTAAAACTATTTCTATTTTTGATTTATAAAGAGCAGAAGCGTGTATACTCGAAACAGAGTAAATTACCGAAAATGAAACTTCCCAAGTCTCGAAGACTTTGTAAGTTCGATCC
>CAYOBX010000846.1:0-1694 GCA_964402245.1 uncultured Saprospiraceae bacterium
TTCGCAGCCCATCCCTTTGGGTTCAGAATTATCATTCTTCATGGTCTGACTTCTGTTGACTATCATAAAGTCATACCCCCAATTCTGGTTATAAATTCGTACCCCTTTGTTTCTGGTGTAAAAGAACACCATGAAAAAAGTGACACTTGAAGAAAAAATGGCTATTAAAGATTTACTTGAAAAAGGGAAAACCTTTAAGAATATCTCCGAAGAACTAGGGTTAGGATTTGAAGTGACTCGTAAATGGTGCAGAGCAATAAAAAAAGGTAATTGCTTATCACCTAAAAGGGGTCGCCCTCAAAGAGGCCCTCTTAGTACTTTTTCCAAAGATATAATAGCCAAAATTGATAAATATCGCCCTAGTCAAAAAGGCTGGGGACCAGATACTATCAAGGTTGAGTTAGACTTAAATGAAGAATTAAAAAACTTAGAAAAACCAAGTATCAATTCTATTAGCAGGTATTTAAAATTTCAAGGTCGTTCTCGTGGAAGGAATAAGCATTTCGATTTAAAAACAGAACCTGTTTTTCCTACCCAACGAGCACATCAAATCTGGCAGTTAGATGCTGAAGGCAATTGTCAAATAGAAAATATAGGTACAATTGCAATGCTAAATATCAAAGATGTACATAGAAAAGTCTATATACAAAATTTTCCATGTCAATTAGCTGGTCCTAATAATCATGCAACCACAGTAGATTACCAAAATGTATTACGGTTGGGTATGATGGAATATGGGATGCCAGAAGGCTTACAAGTTGACCATGAAAGTATTTATTTTGACAATGTAAATGCTTCTCCATTTCCTACTACTTTTCATTTATGGTTAATAGGATTAGGTATAAAAATGCATCTTACTCCTAAAGGAAAACCTTATAAACAAGGAAGTGTTGAAAGAAGTCACCAAACTATACAAGTGCAAGTGATTGAGGGGCAAACATTCAATCATTGGAATGATTTATTTAAGCGTTGCCAGCAAAGACGACAGCGCTTAAATTATCATATTCCATGTAGAACTTTAGGTAAAGTTCCCCCATTGGTAGCTTGTCCAGAGGCTAAACATTCGGGGAAGAATTATCATCCAAGTTCAGAGAAAAAAGTATTTGATATGAATCGCATTTACGATTACTTATCAAAAGGCACTTGGTATCGAGGTATATCACGAAATAAAACAAGTTGGATTGGTTCTAATCCTTATTATTTATCAAAGGCTACTCCTAAAACTGAGACAATGATACAATTTGATAAGAAAACCAAATCCTTTGTTTTTCACGATGCCGATGAAAAAATCATCGGTCAAAAAACTGCTAAAAGTCTAACTTTCAAAGAACTATCGGGTGATTTAAAAGGATTTTGTAAATCCATCAGAAAAAATCTCCATTTTAATTTCCCTACAGGGGGTACGAATTTATAACCAGAATCAGGGGGTATGACTTTATGATAGTCAACACCTCTGACATCTAAAAAATATCAGTTTTTTATCTGACGCTCTATTTATAACCAAACACATCTTTGCTAAGACTCAAAATATGTATGTTTTTAAACATATCCCTTTGTTATTTTTTATCTCCTTTTATTATTGTGCTTTAATTGCGCAGAATAGTAATATAGGAATTCCTTTCACTATCAATTATTCCAATCAAAATTATCAGGCTAGTACTCAAAATTGGGATGTAGAACAACACCCTAATGGG
>CAYOBX010000847.1:0-1690 GCA_964402245.1 uncultured Saprospiraceae bacterium
ATTATGGGTTTAGGATTTATGATCCTGGGATTGGGAAGTTTTTGAGTGTGGATCCACTTACGGCTTCTTATCCAATGTTGACGCCTTATCAGTTTGCTAGTAATAGCCCTATTGCAAATATTGATTTGGATGGCTTAGAACACTTTTATGCTGCGGACGGAGAATATTTAGGTAAATATGGAGAATCCACGGAGATTCGTGTTTTAAAATCTCATGAGAATCAAAATTACCTTCCAATGATTATTAATAACCCTAATACACCTCAAAAGGATATAGACCCATTTATTGGAAATAGTGTAAAGGGATATCTAAATCCTGATCAAGCTGCTGGAGATTTTGTTAATAAATATAATGGACAAGCACATATGGAAAATCAAATTGCGGGCGATATAGCGTGGAAAGAAAAAGCTGGTAGAAATCGAAAAGAATTTGGTGCAGCAATTCTTTCTAAGGAAACTGTTGATGGTAATAATAACCCAATAACAATATATGTTATTGGTTCAGAGAATTCAGGAAAAACAGACAATAAAGGTTCAGCAGTCGTAACAAGTTCTAGCATATTATCAGATTGGGAAATTAATCATGGTGTTCATACTGACCCAATAATAGGGGAGAATAATGGTGAAACATTTTCACCTTATCGAAATAATTTTGGTATTTATGGAGACGAATACATTGCAAAAGATATGGATTTATACTTAGGAACACCAAAAGGATACTTAAAGGTACTTAGAAAAGGAACAAAAAATGAGGATGCCATTATACTTTCTAACGAGATGCCCCATCACCCATACTCAGGACGTAAAGGGAAGCCCAGCTTTAAACGATTATTTAAGAAAGAAACTGGTGAAATAGAACGTACTTTAATTGAATATCCTAATCCTAAAATAGAAAAGCAAGAGTAATGAGATATTATACTTTAATATTAATTTTAATATTTAGTTGTAATAAAAAACAACCTGATATTCTCCACATGTTAGAAAGTAAATACAACTGTTCTTTTGTAAATGATCTTAGAGATATTGATAATGAATACCTATTTGAGGTATACTTAGATACATTAAGCATTGACATAAGAGATTTTTTGAAAATAGATAGCACTACAAATAATTTATTTGAAAAGTATTATGTTACGGATAATTTTTCTAAAACCAAAATTATCTTGTACTACTGGCACCGAAAATTGAACTCAAAATCATTTATCCTAGAGGAACATCTCAAAATGGTTTATTCCAAAAAGAAAGAACAGGAAGAAAGAGACAAAGAAAGAATGAAAACTGCTAGGCATAACTTCAATAGATTTAACATAGGAGATACAGTGTCAATAAAATTTCCTGTATTTGAAGGAAAGAATAATTATAGGAATGCTTTTATTTACGAGAATCCTAACCGTATTTGGAATTTTGAAAAGGATAGAGATTTAAGAATAGAAGGAATTATTACAAATAAACACAAATCTATTTTATATGAATTTGATATATTTCTATTAAAAGTGAACAGAGAGGATACGTACTTATTTTTAAAATATCCTAAATTAGATGACACATTAACAATTTCTACGGCAATTTCGCCGAAAAGTATACATAAACTCTAGTAGTATGAAAGTCCCGATTTCATAAGAACACAAGCACGATATTGGGGATATTGCGAACGGGGGTTAAATTGGACGAAACGACAACAAGTCCCTATT
>CAYOBX010000848.1:0-1689 GCA_964402245.1 uncultured Saprospiraceae bacterium
CTACAATTTCCGAATAATATTAATCCCATCCCGAATGGGCAATAACACATTTTCCACCCGTTCATCCTGCAACACCTTTTTATTAAAAGAATGAATGATTTGAGTATCCTTGTCATGCTTAGCCAGTGTAACCTTACCACTCCACAGTACATTATCTACTAAAATTATCCCTCCTGGGCGTACCTTATTAATAATTAAATCAAAATGCTCCGCATAAAAACGTTTACCTGCATCAATAAAAACTAAGTCAAAAGGCGTTGGTAAATTGGGGATAATCTTTGTTGCATCTCCAATTGATAACTCAATTTTATCTTGCATCTGTGCTTTAGCAATATACTTTCGAATAAAATGCTCCAATTCTTCATTTACCTCCATGGTATACAATTTACCATTTGAAGCTAATCCACTAGCGATACACAGCGCTGCATATCCTGTGAAGGTGCCAATTTCTACGGCAACAGATGGTTGGATTAATTTACTCAGTATACTTAATAACTGTCCCTGCAAATGTCCACTCATCATCTGAGGAGCCAATGTTTTAAGATTGGTCTCTCGCTCTAGTTGATAGAGTAAGTCAGAATGAGGGCTTGTCTGTTGTTCACAATATCTTGTTATATTTTTTAATGCAAAATTCATGGCGCAAAAGTCTTAGGAATTTTAAAACTTCTCAATAGCAAAGGAAGAGTTTTTATACAATTATTTGAACTACAAAAGTCATATAGTGGCTAATCCGCAAATACAATTTGAACCAGCAAGGATGTTGACAAAGTTGAACACAGAGGCACTGAGCGCACAGCGTTAGATTTATTCTCTGTGTGCTCAGTGCCTCTGTGTTCAATAATTGCTAATCTTGGGCTTAAAATTTTTGTTTTTGCAAACTTTTACAAATATGTACTACAAAAGACTTTGATTTCTTTTGAGCTTTTTGTGGTAACATATTTTTTCATAAGTATTTTATTTTTATAAGAAAACCCTTATAGCATAAGATAGTAAAATTGAATAGGATATTTTATATTTGAAGTCTAAGAGACGAGATGATATTTTTTTAGTAAAAAAGGCAAAGTAAACATTCATGGAATTAAAAGTAAAGCAATTTTGGGATTGGTTTATTGATAATGAATATCAGTTTAGAGCAATAACAGATACAAAAACAGTCGTCGAATTGCTAAATAATCAAGTATTAGAATTTGGGATGTTTGCATGGGAAATAGGAATCGGAGTAGAAAAGCCGCATTCTTTTACCATTTCTCCAAATGGAGATAAGAAGCGCCTATTCCTAAGTCGACAAATATTCAAACAGGCTCCAGAATTGCAACATTGGGAATTTAATTACTGCAGACCTGTTAGAAAAGACTGGGATTTAACTTTTGAAGTATTTAATAGTAGCATGATTAAACAAAAGTACGATGCTTCTAAATGGGAATTTGTTCTTGAAGAAGAAGACAATCAAAAAATCGCTATCTTACTAAAAGCCAATAATATTATCACTATTGATCTCGATGACCTACCTTCTATAGCAGATATGGTGGTTAACAATATGCTAGGTGAAGAACGTCGAATTAATGATGTGCATTCTATTCGATTTATAGATGGTTTTTTACCAGAGGATGAAAAGTGGATTTTTCCTTTAGCTGATTTGCGTGAAGAATTCGTTGCGTTTCATGAAGAGATTTTGGCGGGGTGATGGTA
>CAYOBX010000849.1:0-1674 GCA_964402245.1 uncultured Saprospiraceae bacterium
TTTTAAATATGCTGATTTTTATAAATCATTATTTCCAACTCTTAGTTGGCATTATTAATAGACTTGTTACCCTTTAAGAAACACTCCTCTGAAAATGTCTTTTCTCGCTATTTTGCCTTAAAAAATGAGTCCGTAGCTCGGCTATGCACTAATTTTTTAAGACAAACTATCGAAAAAATCCACATTTCATAGAAGCATTTCTTAAAGGGTAACAAGTCTAATGTTTCATTCCTAATTCACGAAATTAAACAGAATGTCATCCATACTAATAAAAGACGTACAACTTGTAAATGAGGGAATCATAAAACCCTGTGATATCCTTATCAAAAATGGACGTATTGAGAAAATTGCGGCTAGTATTAACCAATCAGCGGATAAAGAGATAGCGGGTAATGGGAATATTTGTATGCCAGGGATAATAGACGACCAAGTCCACTTTAGAGAACCGGGCCTAACGCATAAATCAGACCTATACACAGAACCAAGAGCAGCCGTTGCTGGAGGGGTGACTTCCTTTATGGAAATGCCTAATACAAAACCCGCTGCACTCACCCAAGAGCTTTTATCCGATAAATATGCGATTGCTAATCAAAAGTCCTTAGCGAATTATTCCTTCTTTATGGGGGCTTCCAATGATAATATAGAGGAGGTACTCAAAACGGACGAAAAGAAAGTCTGCGGGGTTAAGATATTTATGGGATCTAGTACGGGGAATATGCTAGTAGATGATAGAACTACTTTGGATAACTTGTTTTCTAAAGTTCCTTTGTTAATAGCCACTCATTGTGAAGATGAAGCGACGGTTAGAGGTAATATGGAATTATATCGAAAGAATTACGGTGAAGATGTTCCGATTAAGTACCATCCAATAATCCGAAATGTAGAAGGATGTTACAAATCTTCTTCTTTAGCAATAGAATTAGCGAAAAAACACAATACTAGATTACACATTCTTCATATTTCTACTGCGAAGGAACTAAAACTCTTTAGAAATGATATTCCACTTGCAGAGAAGCGGATTACCTCTGAGGTATGTGTACACCACTTACACTTCGATAGTCGACAATATGATACCCTCCAAACCCAAATCAAATGCAATCCAGCTATAAAAGAAGCCAAACATAAGCGGGCTTTATTCAAAGCATTATTAGATGATCGGTTGGATATTATAGCCACAGATCATGCACCACATACTTGGGAGGAAAAACAAGGTACTTACTTTAAAGCGCCATCAGGAGTGCCATTGATACAACACACTCTTCCTGTAATGCTAAAATTTTATCATAAAGGAAAGATCAGTTTGGAACGGATTGTAGAAAAAATGTGCCATGCTCCAGCGATTTGTTTTCAATTAGCAGAACGTGGTTTTGCTAGGGAAGGCTATTGGGCAGATTTAGCGATTGTGGATGTTAATAAGAAATGGAAGGTTTCAAAAAAGAATATTCATTATAAATGTGGATGGTCTCCTTTTGAGAATAAGTTCTTTAAAGGAAAGATATTGAGCACGATTGTAAGTGGTCATTTGGCATATCAAGACGGGCAGTTTTTTGAGGAAAAAAAAGGGGAGCGTTTATTATTTGAACGGTAATTTTAGTAATCAGCAATTAGCTATCAACGCCAATAACGGGCTAAAATAAAATAAAGAAAATCAGGTGTTTATGGTCCAGATCATGG
>CAYOBX010000850.1:0-1672 GCA_964402245.1 uncultured Saprospiraceae bacterium
AAAGTCGATTCGTGCGAAATCTGCCAGTTTTTCAAAAACTGGCAGATTTATAACTATTTCAAAATCAATTTTCTATAAATTTATTTTTACAATAAATGATTTGAGTTTATAGCAAAAAAGACTTTTCGGAGTAGACTCAGATTTGGGAAGTCTAATTCAAAAATAAATTCGGTATTCTATCCCGTTCACAGTATAACTTCCGAGCAGAGCTTTGCATGCGCAATACCCCCCCTCCGCTTGCGGTAGGGTGATTTATTTCAGAAAATTAAAATAACCTCTAACTCGAAATTTAAAAAACATGACCTTTTTTTCTATAATAGTAGGAATCCTTTTATTATTAGTACTTGTAACCTTTGTAAAGTTAGATGCCTTTCTTTCATTTATGATTGTCTGTTTAACGGTCGGCTTGATGGAAGGACTAAGCATCAAAGAGACCTTAGATGCTATTCAAACAGGGATTGGTAATACAATGGGCTCTTTAGTAATGATTTTAGGTTTTGGAGCTATGCTTGGAAAGCTAGTAGCAGAAAGTGGTGCAGCTAATCAAATAACCAATAGCTTAGTAGAAAAATTTGGCCTTAAGAACATTCAAATTGCTTTGATTATTACGGGTTTTATTGTTGGAATACCTATGTTTTATACAGTAGGATTCGTGATCTTAGTTCCTTTAGTCATTGCTATTGCTGCGCAGACTAAGTTACCTTTATTGTATGTTGGCTTACCTATGTTATCTTCGCTTTCTGTTACTCATGGATTCTTACCCCCACATCCTGCTCCCACAGCTATTGGAGAAATGTATAATGCAGATCTTGGTAAGATATTGATTTATGGAATTATCATTGGAATACCTGCTATTTTTACCGCTAAATTTTTACTAGCGGGTACGATGCAGCGTATTCAACCAACCCTTCTTAAAGAGTATGTAGTCCAACAAGATCATCGATATGCTATCCCTAGTTTGGGTACTTCCTTATTTGTTGCTTTGTTGCCAGTTGTTTTAATTGGTGGTGTTTCTTTGGCTAAGATGTTTGTACCAGATAATGCTATTTTAAATACCCTTGGTAATCCAGCGATTGCAATGATGATAGCAGTTTTTGCAGCGATATACTTTTTTGGAATTCGAACGGGTCGAACTATGCCAGAAACCATGAAGATCATCGCCGCTGCTGTTTCAGGAGTAGCAATGGTTTTATTAATCATTTCAGGAGCAGGTGCTTTTAAACAAGTAATGATCGCTACTGAAATTAGTGATCGAATTGGAGAAGCGCTTAGTTCGTTAGGGATGTCTCCTTTAGTAATGGCTTGGTTGATAGCTGCTATTTTGCGAGTTTGTGTAGGCTCTGCTACGGTGTCAGGAATGACTGCGGCAGGTATAATGTTGCCAATGATTGGAACGGCAGGGGTACCCGTGGAATTATTGGTGATTGCGATTGGTGCAGGTAGTATCTTTTTCTCTCATGTTAATGATGGAGGATTTTGGTTGTTTAAGGAATATTTTAATGTTAGTATAAAGGAAACCTTATTGTCTTGGTCACTGATGGAAACGATTGTTTCGGTGATGGGCTTGATTGGAGTGTTGGTTCTAAATCAATTTGTTGGATAAATTTTAAACAATCAAGACACTTAGTCATCTTTTTTAAAATCACTTTTTTACCCCGTTTTAGATTGTCAG
>CAYOBX010000851.1:0-1660 GCA_964402245.1 uncultured Saprospiraceae bacterium
TGAGGGCAAAAGAAGCCGTCCAAATGGTGGAGTTATTTTTTTGTCGTTACTTAGTTTAAAAACAAAGTTCGTTGTTATTTAATTATCGGAATCGGGATTCACCAGATTTTAGGATTAACAGGATTCTGAATGGAAGCCCAATCTATAATCCTAGAAATCCTAATTCTGACAATGAGTGGTATTTTGAGAACTTACAAAAAATCTCAGTTGATTAGCTTAAGAAAATTCAGATAAAGCCTTTTCAATAATAGCCAAAGACTCTCCAATTTGTTCTTCCGTAATAACCAATGGTGGTGCTAATCGAATTTTATTACCATGTGTAGGCTTCGCTAGCAAACCATAATCCCTCATCTTCAAGCAAATATTCCATGCTAAAGAAGACTCCTCATCACTATTAATAACAATCGCATTCAATAAACCCTTTCCTCTTACTAATTGGATCAACGGATTTTTTTGAGCAATCGCTTCCAAGCCATTTCTAAATAATTGCCCCATCTTTCCTGCATTCTCTGGGAGTTTTTCTTCTATCAAAACATTCAAAGATTCCATCCCAACCGCACAAGCTAAAGGATTTCCTCCATAGGTAGATCCATGCTCTCCTGGTTTAATCGTCATCATAATTTCATCATCTGCAAGTACTGCTGAGACCGGCATAAAACCACCAGATAATGCTTTGCCTAAAATGATAATATCCGGTCTTAATTTAGTAGCTCCACCATCCATATGAGTCGCTAATAATTGACCCGTTCGACCAAGACCTGTTTGAATTTCATCCGCTACAAAAAGCACATTATATTGCTTACACAACTTAGCTACCGTTGGTAAGTATGCTTCATCAGGTACTACTACCCCAGCCTCTCCTTGAATTGGCTCTACAATAAAAGCAGCTATATTCGGATTCGCTGCAAATTTTGCTTCTAAAGCAGCGATGTCATTATAAGGTACAGCGTCAATTCCATTCATATATGGACCAAAACCGATTCTACTCACAGGATCATTTGAAGCAGAAATAACAGATAAGGTTCTTCCATGAAAATTGTCTTTCGCAAAAATGATCGTTGCTTGATTTGCTGGAACGCCTTTCACTTGGTAGGCCCATTTTCTGCACAATTTCATCGCTGTCTCTACCGCCTCTACTCCAGAATTCATTGGCAATGCTTTATCATACCCAAATATTTGGTGTAGCTGTTCTTCAAATGCTGCTAACATATTATTATGAAATGCTCTAGAGGTTAAAGTCAAAGTAGCAGCTTGCTCTTGCATTGCTTTTAAAATACGAGGGTGACAATGTCCTTGATTAACGGAAGAATAGGCAGATAAAAAATCGAAATATTTCTTTCCTGCAACGTCCCATACATATACGCCCTCTCCTTTTGCTAAGACAACAGGTAATGGGTGATAATTATGCGCTCCATATTTATCTTCTTTTTCAATGAATTCCTGAGCTAAAGTTGTGGTCGTTGTCATTTTTTATTTTTTAGATATATTATAGAATTTTTTCTTTAGTAAGAACGGAGTATATGTCTGTTCTGCATACTAAGGACAGGATAGATTGCCGAATTTATTTTTGAATTAGACTTCCCAAATCTTGAAGATTTTGTAAGTCTGTCGGGATCGAACTTACAAAGTCTTCGAGACTTGGGAAGTTTCATTTTCGGTA
>CAYOBX010000852.1:0-1655 GCA_964402245.1 uncultured Saprospiraceae bacterium
AATAATACAACTCTATAATACAAAAACGACTAGATCATTACAGAACTAGTCGCTTTTTTACTTTTCCTTTTTGCCTTCATTTGCCAGAGGCAAGACAAATAAAACGTGTCGGTCTACAAGACCTAACGTGCAACACGTGATGTGCTAGCAGGGAACTACACTTGCAATTCTTCAATTTTTTTGTCTAATAAAATACTTTGCCATTTCAAATAATCTTCTTTACTTACTCCTTGCATGTAATCAGCATATAGGGTTGTGTGATTACTTAGTATTTGTATAATTGGATATTTGATGGCTTTTCTATTTTCAATAATTAATTTTATTTCTAAGTTTTCCGTATTATCATACAAAAAAACAGGAGAAAAGAGCTGTCCGTTAATAGTCGATATATCTTCTGATGATGTATCCAATTCTAGAAATTTTGAGAAAGAAATTTTAACCCATAGAATCCATTTCATACTTTCATTATAGTCTGGTTGATTTATGGTTAATGAAGCAGGAGTAAATAAATCCTTTTTGTTGAACAAGTGAAAAAAACTATTCGATTTCACCTTAGTTTCATCATAAATTTTGGAAGTATTATCTAAAAACGCAGGTAATGGAGATTGTATTTCAACGATTGGCTTAAATTTCATAATTAATAGAACTTTATTTTTTAACGTGGAGCATCACCTGATGGGACAGCAGTTTCCTTTTTAATTTTTTGCAAGCTTACGTAGCCAAATAAGAAATACATAATAAGTAGAACAATGAGTTGATTCCCCATTTTATCTTGACAAAATTCCATAGTATATCGGTTTGCCCATATTGTTCCTAAAATAGCAAAAATTATTATTCCTAAGATTATTGTCAATTCTATTTTATGAAAAGGTAAATAACCAGAACCAAATAGCCTACATAAAATTATGGTATTCCATAATAAAATGATAGCTAAATCTCTGACATATATGTGTCCAAATACTATGAATTCACTTTTAAATATTGAAAATCCTTTATTTATATCATACATGTGTATATGCAAATACACATATAGCCAACAACAGCATGCCGATATTAATAATGCGAGTAATACTATACTTAAATTAGAGTTTTTCTCCATGATAATGGGTCCTTTTTCCAGATATTTTAAGAAACTTTCTAATACTATTTTCTCTAGCAATAGCTTTTCGTTCAGCATCCATTCTGGCTATCCCTTTGCCTCTTCCCCGAAGAATATCTGCGGCATGTTGTAGTTTATGCGCTAATGTAATATATGATTTTGTTAATGCTCCATCATACATTATATCGTTGTGTTGAGAATAAGCTAGGTTAATTTTATTGTCGAAATATTCTGTATTTGGAGGTCTAGTTTTAGTGATTGGATAAGTTAGACCTGCTCTCAAATCATCTAATTTACTAGGAGACCAATAGTAAGGATTATACCATTTATAGCCACTTGCTTCACTTATATTAGTAGTAATTCCATATTGCTTACCTTCTCCTTGAACAGTAGAATATAATTGCTCTCCATCAGGTGTACCAAGTAAAACGTTTCTATCTTTTTCATATTGGGACACAAAAGTTTCACTTCCACTAATAGAAATCCCACCTTGTCGTAAAGTATAAAGTCCAGCATAAGTGATATTAGGTCCACGTTCACCTTCTTCCCTACTTAC
>CAYOBX010000853.1:0-1650 GCA_964402245.1 uncultured Saprospiraceae bacterium
TAGTAATAAGCCGATGGTCAGGAATAGAATATGTTTTTTCATAATTTAGTTTTATTTCGTCGTTACTTAGTCTTTTTTTATTATCCAATTAAGATAATTGTCTTGATGTATAATCTCAAATTCTGATTCTTGATATCCCTTTTTCCATGCTCCTGGTACTTTTACTCTTTTTTTTGGATTCCATTTGAATTCGTAGCCATATAATTTCCCCCCTCTTTCTTCCACCCAATCTATTTCTTGTTGGTCATAGGTACGCCAGAAATAATTATTCACGATCATTTTGTTATATCGCTGGTATTTTAACCTTTCACTTATCACATAGTTCTCCCACAATAATCCTATATCATTTCTTTGCTCAATTGGATTTAAGTTCGCTATGATTAAATTTCGTAATCCATTATCATAGAAATACCACTTACTATTTTTGGTTATCTCTTTTCTTAAATTTCGACTAAATCCCCCTAATCTATGTATGACAAATACTTTTGATAATAAGTCTAAATATCGTTCTACCGTATTTTTACTCATGGATAATTGCTGTCCTAATTCTTGCAAAGAAACTTCTCCTCCTATCTGAAAAGCAATTAGTCGTAGCAATCTAAATATTTTATCTGAATTTTTTATCCCTTCAAATGTAAGTATGTCTTTTAACAAATAAGAATTTATTACCTCTCTTAAATATTCTGCTCTTTCCTCATTACTTTTTTTATGTATTAATTCTGGGTAATTTCCATAAATTAGTCTTGTACGTATATTGTCTCGTTTTTCTATTATGCTCTCTATTTGATTTAGTTCTTGTTCTGATAAAGCATATAAATTATAAGTTACTTTTCTCCCCGTTAATGGTTCTCCTACATTATTACCAATATCCAATGCCGATGATCCTGTTATTAATATTTTCAACCCATCAATATGGTCTATCATTAATTTCAGTTTGTTCCCAATATCGGGAATCTTTTGTGCTTCATCTATTAGTAATAACTTGGTATTTCCTAAAATATTTTTATAGTTCTCAATACTTCTTCGTTCCAGTAAAGATAGAGTTGTAAAATCTTCCCCGCTTAGCAATATATGAGGCTCCTTAATTTGTTTTATTAACTGATTTACTAACACTGTTTTGCCAACTCTTCTTGGTCCTAACAAGACAATTACCTTGTTGGGAACTAAACTTTTTAATACTTGACCTTGAATTACTCTTTTAATTAACATGAATTGAGTCATTTGTTTGACGCAATTTACATTATTTTATTGTTAATTGGAATGTTTAGTGCCGTTTTGGTAGCATCTAGGTAGAGAACTTAACCATCAATAGATGGTGAGTGGGGTCTACAATAACGAATTAGATCTAACAATAGGATCGTCGAGGTAGGCTGTTCAAAATTGCGGAGATATAGGATTTTTTCCTCCCCGAGTTTTTGAGTGGGCTTTGGTCAATCATAGTTCATACATCTTACATCATAAATCTGCCACGTACTAGATAGATTTATGATGTAAGATGTATGATTTCAGATGTATGATTTGCCAACCAAAAATCAGGAGAACTTTTTTCCTCATTTTGAACAGCCTATCGTCGAGGTTTGTAAAACATGCTTAATTAATGCCAACTAAGAGTCAGGGTAAACGAAAGAAAAATTTTACAATATGATTATA
>CAYOBX010000854.1:0-1642 GCA_964402245.1 uncultured Saprospiraceae bacterium
TCGAAGAAGCCTTAGATTTCTTTGCAGAAAAGAAAGATATTATTACCAAAATAAAACCCTTATTTGATGTTGGTTTGGGCTATGTAAAATTAGGTCAATCGTCCAGTACCCTTTCTGGAGGAGAAGCACAACGGGTAAAATTAGCGTCCTTTCTTGGTAAACAAAATCGAAAAGAACACATCTTTTTTATCTTCGATGAACCGACTACTGGATTGCATTTTCATGATATCCGAAAATTATTGGATGCCTTAAATGCTTTGGTAGAAAAAGGGCATTCTGTGCTTGTGGTAGAGCATAATATGGAGGTGATTAAATCGGCGGATTGGGTAGTGGATTTAGGGCCTGAGGGTGGTCGTGATGGGGGGCATTTGGTTTTTCAGGGGACGCCTGAGGAATTGGCTAAAGTTGAAGGGTCTTATACTGGGGAGTATTTGAAGGAGAAGTTGGCATCGGAAAAAGTTTCCTAAAAATAGTTTACTCTAATCTAAAATTAACTGGTAGATAAAATTGTACTCTAACTGTTTTTTCTTCTATAATGCCCGGTATCCAAAGTGTAAAATCATTCATAGCATGAATAACCCTTAATGATTCTACACCACATTTTGCACCTATATCTCTTACAACTTTAATATCTCCCATAGATCCATCTTGTTCTACAATAAATTGAACAACTACGGTTCCTTCAACTCCACTTTCTCTAGCAATAGCAGGGTATTTAATGTTTCCATAAATAAATTCTAACATTTTTCTTTTAGCACATTCTTGCTTTGTCTCATGATTCCCTTCTAGTTCTTCGCATTCTGGAGAAAAAAATCTAGGCATTATCATTTCTTCTATTTCTCCTTTTTTAAATATGTTATCGGATGATGTTGGAGTAAGAGTAGCAATATATTTTTTAGCTAAAGCTTGGTTTTCTGGAAGAATTACTTCTTCCTCCTTCGCTGCTTCGGCTTCGACTTCTGTCAATTCTTCAAAATTAGCTTCGGTAAATTTGATGACCAATTTTTTATTATCGTAAAACGTAAATCCTTCATCCTCTGCGGGCTTAAGAACAAGTTGATAGGATAAAGATTTTAGTGTATTTTCTATATTAATTTTTACATCAACACCTCTTAAAATCGTTGTTCTAATCGGTTCAATATATCCTTTGTCATTAATATCAAATTCAAGCTCAACAATAGAAAATTGGTCGTTCTCATAATGTGTATATCTGATTCTATCGTGAATAGCTGCTATAATTTTGTCCTCAGAACATTGTTTTAAAGCTGCTGATTCTAAGCTTTTATCGCAATCTGGATGAACAGCAAAAGGATAGGTTTGACAAAAAAGGGAAGTGGAAACGAAGAAAGATAGAAGTAGGGTAATTGTTTTCATTTACGTGTTTATTTTAGATTAAAAAATTATTGACTGAGTAGCAAATATAACCCTTCTATTATTGATTTTGCAATTTCTCTTGAATTTTCTAACTTCTCATTCCAAACCATACTTATTTTATTATGTCAATCCTTTACTTTTGAAATTAATTTAACAATTATAATTAGGCATAACCTGTAATACTCTTCTTACTAAGTACAACCATCCCATTACCATCCACAAAAAGTTGTTCAATCATAGTATAAACTGAATCAATAACATCAAATAA
>CAYOBX010000855.1:0-1639 GCA_964402245.1 uncultured Saprospiraceae bacterium
ATTTCACCTCAAAAATACGGGGAACTTTTTTTTTAGTATTGAACACCCTACCTTTGTGATCCATTGGTTTCATCACGATTTATTTTGATGAATCTTTATGGTTTAACAAACCAAATGATTTTCTGTCTATCAAAAGTCTTACCTGTTTGATACTTCATTAATCATTTATTTTCAACAAGATAC
Organism: uncultured Saprospiraceae bacterium; assembly: GCA_964402245.1. Lineage (GTDB taxonomy): Bacteria > Bacteroidota > Bacteroidia > Chitinophagales > Saprospiraceae > JAFMDF01. The sequence continues at coordinate 184 of CAYOBX010000855.1, forward strand.
TTTTCAAATAAAAACAAATTAAAAAATCATAGAAGTTTAATCTTCCTTGATCGCGTCCAATACGCTTAGAGTAAAGTAATTCATTTTACCGAATTTTCAGATAGTCGTCTATATGAATTAGTAATATTTTATTGCCTAATTCTAATTGAATAATATCTCTGATAAAAAGGTTACTGGAGATAAAATTTATGGAACAGTATTTATTAAATAATTAAAATATACACCTATGTCTGTAATTTCTCTACTAAGCCAAAAAGGGGGTGTCGGCAAATCCACCGTTACCATGATGTTGTTGATTATCTTATATCATCGCTATGGTTATAGAGTGGCACTTATTGATGCTGATTTCCCTCAAAACAGTATTTACAAGAAACGACAACGTGAACTGAAAATTATTGCCAAGAATAAACGACTTCAAAAAGTTTATGATAAAATCTATCAAGGCAAAGAACCTTACACCATTATCAAGTCGAATCTTTCAGACACACCATCTATAATCGAGCAACTCAAAGATTCTTATGATTATGTATTTGTAGATATTGCTGGGACAGTTAATCAAGAAGGTATTATCCCTTTTTTAAAGAAAGTCAATTATTTTTTTATTCCTATTTTTCAAGACGATTTATCACTCATTAGTTCTATGGAACTCTATCGTATTCTTTGCACTAAAATACAGCCTATGAGTACCGAGTATAAAGATTGTAAAATTGTCTTCAATAGGGTTCCTGCTAAAAATCACATACAGAAAATTAAGCAGCAATTAAATGGGAAGGTTAGTTTCTTAGAAGAGGTGGTCAGTGCTCACGCCATTTATGAACGAGCTTATAGGAGTACTGTTTTCCCTATGCCTCCAAATAAAAAAGAGAGTATTAAATTCTTTCGCTTTGTAGATTGTTTTTTAAACACCTTATCTGAGAAGCCAGCAGTTTCTGCTATTTAATAAAATAATATTTTTTTCATATTTAAAAATATTCACTATGGGTAAAATAGAAATAGATAAAGAATTTGGAATGGATGATGTGTTAGGCATGCTTGATGCAGATAGAACGGTCGTACCAAAGAAAGAAAAGGCAACTCCTATTAGTAGTCAAAAAGAATCTAATTCACTTGATCCTACCGTTAAGGAAGAATCAATAAGACCTAAACCTCCAAAAGCGAAGGAACCGACTATTAAAGTGAACAATCAGAACGAATCTAAGACCGATAATAAAAATAGTCCTAGAAACGCAAAGGTAGTGGTTAGTTCTTCTAAAAAGATACCAGCCTCTAAAACATCTATATTCGAGTGCTTAAAAAATTTTAGTCAAGTATTTCTTAGGGGAACCCTTTTTACTTCTACTCCAATTTATAAAGAGAAGTCAAAGCACTTAAAATTATTATACCCTGGTGAGAGTAATGCCAAAATAGTGGATAGGCTTATAACAGAGCATCTTATAAAAAATAGAGCAAAATTAAA
>CAYOBX010000856.1:0-1634 GCA_964402245.1 uncultured Saprospiraceae bacterium
TTTTTGTAACTATTCATAAATCTATCGTACTGTTAATACTGTTATAATTGTAGTTAAGTACCAAATCAAAATTATCTATAACTAATTTTGATTTCTTTTATCCGCTATCTTCGTTAAAAATACTCGCAATAGCAAAGGCTATGTCTGCGTTTTTTGCCTTAATAGCGAATAAAATAATTCCAAAATTTCACTCATACATTATTTCGACTTGATACTTGTTAGTTATTCGTTCCCAATTTTATGCTATAAAAGTTATTTGTTCCAAATTTTGTTCAACAATAATTGAGTAACAAATAACAAGCAACTACTATATTCATTCTAAATAAGGCTATTCGGTCAAAAAAACGTGCAAGATATGCCAAAATTTGTACCTTTGCAGCCAATTTTGAGTCAGAAAGATAACTCTACTAAAATTTGAAAAGAGTGGATTGATTATTAGCTTTTTATAAAACACTAATTTTCTAAATTCCATTCTAAATATTAGTTTTTTATTGAAATATAAATGTTTAATAAAAGTTGATTTTTGAAAAGTGGCAATTCTCACAATTCATCATTCATCATTTATCATTCATCATTAATAACCTAACTTCTTATTAAACAATCATAAAATTATTAAGCTATGGCTTTTGATATTGACATGATTAAGGCACATTACGAGTCGCTTCCTGCGAAAGTAGCAGCAGCTCGTAAGGAACTTGGTCGCCCGCTTACGTTGACAGAAAAAATTCTGTATGCTCACCTTCACAAGGAATCTCCATTAAAGAAATACGGAAAAGGAAAAGATTATGTTTTCTTTGCCCCTGACCGTGTAGCTATGCAAGATGCAACTGCCCAGATGGCATTATTGCAGTTTATGATGGCTGGTAAAGATAAAGTTGCGGTACCTTCAACGGTACACTGTGACCACTTGATTCAAGCGAAAGTAGGAGCTGATAAAGATTTAGCAATTGCAAATGATGTGAACTCTGAAGTTTATGATTTCTTAGCTTCTGTCTCTAATAAATATGGCATTGGCTTTTGGAAGCCAGGTGCTGGTATCATTCACCAAATCGTTTTGGAAAACTATGCTTTTCCAGGTGGTATGATGATTGGAACGGATTCTCACACCCCTAACGGTGCTGGTTTGGGAATGTTGGCTATCGGTGTTGGTGGTGCAGATGCAGTGGATGTAATGGCGGATATGCCTTGGGAATTGAAGATGCCAAAAGTAATTGGTGTTAAATTAACAGGTTACTTAAAAGGATGGACTTCTTCTAAAGATGTTATCTTAAAAGTAGCTGGTATCTTAACTGTAAAAGGTGGTACGGGAGCTATCGTAGAATACTTCGGCCCTGGTGCTAGAAGATTATCTTGTACAGGTAAAGGAACGATTGGGAACATGGGCGCAGAAATCGGCGCGACGACTTCTACTTTCGGTTACGATCCTGCGATGAAGCGTTACTTAAAAGCAACAGGTAGAGCAGATGTAGCAAGATTAGCAGATAAAGTAAAAGAACATTTAACGGGTGACCCAGAATGTTATAAAGAGCCAGAAAAGTACTTTGACCAAGTAATTGAAATTAATTTGTCGAAGTTAGAGCCGCATATTAATGGGCCTTATACGCCTGATGCAGCTTGGCCAATTTCTAAGTTTG
>CAYOBX010000857.1:0-1625 GCA_964402245.1 uncultured Saprospiraceae bacterium
AAGTCTAATACTTAATTCAAAGAGTTATTCTCCCAACAACTTTAGGAGCTTCATAAAATTGATACTCAAACCAATCAAAATCAGCATGTTGTTTTCGACCAGATAAATCTTGGCAACAAATCCCAACAAAAGCCCCCGTAAAAGCAGGTCGATAACGACTACTACCATCTCGAATATAATCATCTGATAGAATACTACCATCTACAGTCCATGCAATTGGCTGCCATTCATTCACTTCCAAAGCATAATAAAATTGTAGTCTAGCTCTATGGAACTGAGCTTTTAAATAAATTCGAGACTGTCCAGTTATTGGAATAGGTTGCTCTAAAACATCCTGCATTTCAAAATTATCACAATAAATAATTTGTAAAAATTTAGACTGTCCATCTTCGTCACCCATCAGATGTAAGTAAACCCAATGTCCCGTATTATAATAGCAAACTAAACCCGCCATTTGTTGGAAGGTAGTAGGAGAAAATTCCAAACAGGTAGTGGCCTCTATATGGAAATGCTGGACCCTTCTTGCGATTAAACTTTGATAATGAAAAGAACTGAGAGATTCTCTTCCAAATAAACGTAAATATCCTGGCCTTGCATCTAGTGATAACCAAGATTTATCTATAGGTACTCTTAGGGATTGGAAATGTATACTTAATCCATCTTTACCAAAATTATTTCTTTGTGGATTAGATGCTTTTAAATTATCAGAAACCTTGAAAAATTCAGGTGCTGGAACTTGTAATCTAGGAGTAGAGACTCCTTCTTTTAAATACAACCAGTCATCGGCACGCCATTCAACTTGCTCTATGGCTGTTTCTCTACCTAAAGTGCATCGTCCCTGTTGAGCAAGAGGTCTTCCTACTAAAAATACAGCATACCAATTCCCATTAGGCGTTTCTACTAAATCTCCATGTCCGCACTTTTGTAAAGGAGCAGTTGGGGTATTTCGAGCAGTAATAAAAGGATTTTCAGGATGTAATTCATAAGGCCCAGTAATGCTTGTAGAACGGGCTAATGTCATAGCATGCCCATACTCTGTTCCTCCCTCTGCCAGTACCAAATAGTAATAGCCATTTCTTTTATATAAATGGGGGGCTTCTGTACAACCTAGATCTGTTCCTTTAAAAATATTATAGCGTGGACCGACTAATTGCGCTGTCTTTTCGTCATATTCCTGCATAAATGTTCCACCAAAAAACAAACCTTTTCGCTGATCGGTGAGCATACTTAAAAAGTACTTTTTTCCATCCTTATCGTGAAATAAAGAACCATCAAATCCACTAGAACTTAAAAAAATAGGTTCTGACCAATCGCCCAAAATATCCTGTGTGGTCACTAAATAATTGGGCGTATCTTTCCAGATACCATCAAAGGAACGCACATTGGAATAGACTAAATAAAAGGTGCCATTATCATAGCTTAGGCAAGGGGCCCAAACACCACAGGAGTCGGGGTTGCCCACCATATCCAATTGCGATTTTCGATTAAGTGGTCGAGCGACTAGTTCCCAATTTACTAAGTCTTTGGAATGATGAATTTGAACGCCAGGAAACCATTCAAAGGTAGAAGTGGCAATATAATAATCTTCGCCTACTCGTATGATGGAAGGATCTGGATTGAAACCT
>CAYOBX010000858.1:0-1613 GCA_964402245.1 uncultured Saprospiraceae bacterium
ACTTTATCCGTTTCCACCATATCATTAATTAAACAAAGTGCATCAATAATAACGATGGACAAAGTGACCATTAGAATCATTCGTCTAATCGCTACTTTTTTAGTACGGTGATAAAGTTGCTCTGCTTTTAGTAGGACCGTAAAACACAAAGCAAGAAAAATTAGTAAACCGATAATCCCTTGCTCTACGGCGGTCATCAAATAGTAGCTATGAATACCCGATTGCTCTGGGTTATCGCTGACATAAGTTTTAAAACTATTGACGGTATATTGACTATAATAAGGATAGAAATTACCAGGTCCAAATCCTGTTATTGGCTTTTCTGCCACCATATAAAAACCTGCTACCCAACGATAGACCCGTTCCATCGTAGAGACATCTTCTCCTTTTGCCGTCGCATCAATCAGATTATCAAATTTTTTGTGGGCAATCGTTTTATTATAATCTGGTGCAAAATCGAGGTATTTATTATTGGAAGATACAAAATTAACGCCTATGATTCCTGCTATTAAAACAGCTCCAATGACGACTTTCATCAAGCGAAAGCGAATGACCACATATACACACGGCGCAAGTAACAAACACACATAAGCGGCTCGGGTGTAGGATAAATAAATGGCAGCAAGAAAGAATAATATACTCCCAATTAAAGCCCACCACTTCCAAGAATATTTTTTAGCCCAATTTGGTGCAAACCACAAAAAAGGAAAGAATACAACCAAAATAGCCGCATAATTGACATGGTTTCGATAGAATGGGTTCAAAACCGAATTGATACCTTCAAAGGAAAAACCATCCAAAGCATGACGAATCATGACAATAATGACCGTAAAGAGTAGCGGAATAAAGACCCATTTAAAGAAGTCTTTAAGGTCTTTTTCTGTTTTTAATAATAACCCAGCTAAAAAATAGTAAGTGGTAACATACCATATCTTGGCAAGTAAAAACTTTAGAGAAATAATCTTTTCTCCTGCATGTAAACTGGTTATGCCAATCCAAGCGAGGTGTAATAAGAGTAATAAAGTAATAGGATGTTTAAAAAAATGACTATCTAGTCGAGTCCCATTTCTAATTAAATACAAGAAATAAATACCCATCAAAACGATAACTAATAATTCTGATGGAAAATCTGTCCCAAACCCACCGGGCAAACTGACTTCGGTGGATAATGGAATAGTTGCTAAGAGTAAATAAAAGATTTTTCTAAAATCAACAATAGCGAGATAAGCACCTAAATACAAAACAGGCAAGCCAAAAAGGAAATAAGCATCTGTTGCTATGCCCAAAATAATACCGACCAATATCGTTCCTACCAATCCCATAAAGAGATAGGTCATATCAGAATTGATAGTTGTAGGTAATAATTTTTTAAGAAGCATAGAAAATATCGTTATTTTGATAGGGACAAAAGTAAGGAATATTGTATTAAGGTTATCAGTAAAAAGTGACAAGTCACCATAAAAAATCAAGACTATGAATAGAATATTTATATTGTTCGTATTAGTTGTTTTCACTAGCTGTTCCGCTCTTTATCGCACTTTGAAGTTCGCCCCGTCAAACGCCTTAAAAGAAGTAAGTTTTGAGGAGAAAAATATTAATCCAACTTATCAGTT
>CAYOBX010000859.1:0-1610 GCA_964402245.1 uncultured Saprospiraceae bacterium
CAATGCTAAGACCTTAATTAATAGTACCCAATTATATTTAAAAATGAACAGTAAATTTCTCTCATTATTTTTAGTTCTTTCTCTATTAAGCAGTTGTAAAACAACAAATATAGCTACCTCTCCAAAATTAGTTAAAGGCCAATACGCCATTACCAATGTTACGGTTTTACCAATGACTTCCGAAGAGCAAGAAGAACTATTAAGTAATCAAACAGTCTTAATAGAATCAGGAAAAATAGTAGCCATCAATACCCAAACCCCACCACCAACAGCGACCGTCATTGATGGTCGTGGAAAATTTCTAATGCCCGGTCTTACAGAAATGCATGCACACATTCCTGTAGCAGAAGATGGGAATGATGCATTAGTGAAAGAAACCTTATTCTTATACCTCTCTCAAGGTATAACAACGATCAGGGGCATGTTAGGAAATCCTTACCATTTAACATTAAAAAAGCAAGTAGCCAATGGAACGATTCTCGGCCCAAGAATTTATACTTCCAGTCCTTCTTTAAATGGTAATAGCATTACCACACCAGAAGAAGCGATTACAAAAATCACTCAATATCAAAAGGATGGGTATGACTTTTTAAAAATTCATCCCGGTATAAAATTATCGGTTTGGGATGCCGTAGAAAAAACAGCTAATACCGTAGGCATACCCTATGCAGGACATGTGCCTATCGAAGTAGGCATCCATAGAGCATTAGATTCCAAATATCAAACTATCGATCATTTAGATGGTTTTCTAGAAGGGCTAGTTCCAGCAAGTGCAAATGTTGATCCAGCTACAAATGGATTTTTTGGTTATGAATTTACAGATATAGCCGATGAAAATTTGATTGAAGCATTAGTGGATAAGGCCATTCAAAATAAGGTAAGTATTGTCCCTACCCAAACCTTATTTACTAGATGGTTTTCCCCTACTCCACCCGAAGAACTAGGCAATGAACCAGAGATGCAATATATGTCTCCAAAGACGCTATTCACTTGGCGACAAAGCAAAACTAAATTAATTAATGGAGACACTTATGATGCTGCTCAATGGAAAAGATATATTGATTTACGAACTAAAATCCTCCAAGTAATGGATGCGAAAGGAGTAAACTTTCTACTAGGTTCTGATGCTCCTCAAGTATTTAATGTGCCAGGCTTTTCCCTACACCACGAATTACAAGTTTTAAACAAAGTGGGTATTAGCAATTATAAATTATTACAATCAGGAACAAAAAATCCTGCTGCTTTCTTTAGCACACAAGGACAATATGGCACCATTGAAATCGGAGCTACTGCCGATTTAATTTTGCTATCCGAAAACCCTTTAACCAATATACAAAATGCTCAGAAAATTGAAGGGGTGATGGTTGGAAAAGAATGGTTATCTAAAGCGGTTATTGATACTCGGTTGAAAGAGATTGCCCAACAATATGAAGAAAATTAATTTTTTGATTGAAGTTATTTAAGAATGTATTCTGCAATTAGGGATGGGGTAGAAATAAATTTACAAATTTAGGGTAGCTTATTTTGTTCTTATTTTTTTTCTTGAAAACGGGAGTTAGTAACGAGACATAAATAAATGTATGTTTTTGGGTCGACTATTTTGTTCTTAG
>CAYOBX010000860.1:0-1594 GCA_964402245.1 uncultured Saprospiraceae bacterium
AAACGGAGACCAAAATAAGCTCGCCCAAATGACGGATTTATTCTTTCGTCGTTACACTAAGTGTTTACATCAAGTTTTGTCAGGGTCATAGTCATGGATTCATCATTCATCATTTTGCATTCATCATTTCTTACAAAGAATGGTTAAAATCCTCTTAATTTGGATACTAAATTTGTTTTGGCAGTGTTTTAGAATAATAATAGTAAGATATTTGTATCAAGCTCCTCATTATTTCACAATTTCCTGAAAAAATTAACAGCGCATGCGTATTTTAATCAATAGGTCTTCTAAGCATTTATCCTCTCTACAATCCCTTCTTTTCTTGGGAATTTTTTCTCTATTTCTTACAACTAATAGTTTTGCGCAAGGGATGGAGTTCTTTCATGGAACTTTTGAGGAAGCAAAAGCAAAGGCTAAGGAAGAAGGCAAACCAATTTTTGTAGATGCATATGCTGTTTGGTGTGGGCCTTGTAAAAAAATGGCTAAACAAGTATTTACTACGCCAGAAGCTGGAGAATTTTACAATACCAATTTTGTTAATATGAAATTGGACATGGAGCAAGGAGAAGGGCTTAAGTTTAGACAAAAATATCCTGTATCCGCTTTCCCAACCTTATACTACATTGGAGCAGATGGCACCGTACTTCATAAACTAAAGGGCGCACAGCAACTAGAGGATTTTATTAAGATTGGCAAAATGGTGCTGAATAAGGTAGACCATAGTAAAGATTATGCAGCGGAGTATGAAAAAGGAAAAAGAGATCCTGAATTTATTTATGAATACATCAAAGCACTTAATAAGTCCAATAAACCTAGCCTTAAGGTAGCTAATAAGTATTTGACTAAAAAGAAAGATTATAAGAATCCTATTAATCTTAAAATTGTCTATGAGGCTGCGGTAGAATCTGATTCAAGAATATTTGATTTATTGATTCAACATAAAAAAGCAATCACTGGATTATATTCTAAAGAATTAGTCACTGCTAAAATTAAACGTGCTTGCGAAACCACTGCAGCAAAGGCGATTGAATACGAAAGTGAAGATTTGTTAACTGAGGCGAAGGCTGTTATGAAGAAACATCTTCCTAAAGATGCAACTTTATTTGCTCTACAATCGGACATGGAATTTTGTTTAGCGATGGGAGATGCTCAAAAATATATCAAATGCTGCAATGATTATGTAAAGAAAGAGGTGAAAGACAATGACCAAAAATTACATAGCTTAGCCCAACAAATAGAAAAGAATTTCTCTAAAAACGGCTCTGCTATGAAACAAGCAGAAAAACTAGTTAAGAAAGCAATAGATCAAAATGCAGAAATTTTAGATTATCATTTAACCTATGCTTCCATTTTGAATAAAAATGGAAAAAAATCTCAAGCATTAAAAGTAGCTAATGAATCTATGGAATTAGCAAGCAAAGTTGGGGCAGAAAAGCATGTCAGACAGTTAATACAGGTAATTGGCGGATAATGAACTCAATTCTGAATGAAGAAGGGTAAGTTCTCAATGAGTAAAGGAAGACATGAGTAAAGGAGTAGATATTGGCAGTCTACAAGCTTTAATCAGTCTGCATAAACAGAAATCTGCTGCCCT
>CAYOBX010000861.1:0-1591 GCA_964402245.1 uncultured Saprospiraceae bacterium
TTCTCTATTCTACAAGTTGTATGGTTTCAAAATCTTTAGTTATGAATCGAAGAATATTTATCAAAAATACAGTAGTTGTCAGTGCAGCACTATCTATACCTTATTCTTGTAGAACTTCAGAAAAGAACCTTGCCGCACAAATAACAGATTTTACTGCCTTGGATTTATCCAATGCTATTAGAAGCAAAAAGGTAAGCTGTGAAGAAGTCATGGAAGCCTATCTAAAGCACATTCATCAATACAACCCAATCTATAATGCCATCATCAGTATGGTTCCAGAGGAAGAATTAATGATTCAAGCTCGTAATGCAGATCAAGCATTGGCTAAAGGGGAGTATTGGGGTTGGATGCATGGAATGCCGCATGCGGTAAAAGACTTAGCGCCTGTTGCTGGTATGCGTTATACGCAAGGATCACCATTATTTAAGGATCGAATAGCAGAGGAAGATAGTCCATTGATCGCAAAGATTCGGGCACAAGGTGCCATCTTTATTGGAAAAACCAACACCCCTGAATTTGGATTAGGCTCTCAAACTTATAATCCTATTTTCGGAGCAACAGGGAGTGCATACAATCCTATGCTTACAGCAGGAGGGAGTAGTGGAGGTGCAGCATGTGGATTAGGAACACGAATGTTGCCTGTAGCGGATGGAGGAGATATGATGGGGTCTTTAAGAAATCCTGGAGCTTTCAATAATGTTATAGGTTTTCGACCAAGTACGACCGTAATCATGGAAGAAGGGGATGCGAATAATCGTCTTTTATGGACTTCAGGTCCAATGGGTAGAAATACCAGTGATACCATTCAACTGCTTCAAACGCTTGCTCGAAAACCTGTTTTCAATGATCTAAAAGCCATCTCATTAAAAAATGTTAAGCTCGCTTGGCTAGGTAACTTGGATAACTATTTGGCTATGGAAGAGGGGATTCTCGAACTTTGCGAAACTGCTTTGAAAAAAATAACAGATGCGGGCGCAATTGTAGAAGCTACCCAACCTCAATTTTCCATGCCTGATTTATGGTTTTGTTGGACTACTCTTAGACACCATCTTCGTTTGCAGGGATTAGAGTATGTAGACTATCCAGCTAAAAAAGAGCTGCTCAAACCAGAAATGCTATGGGAAATCGAACAAGCTTTTAGTTTTTCAGATGAAGATATATCTAAAGCAAATAAAATTCGATCAGATTGGAATATTGAATTAGATCGTCTATTTGAAGAATATGACTTTTTAGTATTACCAACTGCGCAAGTATTTCCTTATTCAAAAGAAACGCATTGGCCTAAAGCAATCAATGGACAAACAATGGATACTTATCATCGATGGATGGAAGTAGTGATCTTGGCAAGTCTAGGAGGTATACCAGCAATAAATGTACCTGTTGGATTTGATGCAAAAGGCCGACCAATGGGCATGCAAATTATCGGAAAATTTGGGGATGATAAACGGGTATTAGAATTTGCACTGGCTTATGAAGGGATTACAGATTTTCTTAGCGTGAGACCTGAATTGGGCTAATTTATATATGCAGCAATGAGCTAAAGGGTTTTCTTATAAAAAAGTATTCGCTAAAAATTAGGCTAAAAACGTTA
>CAYOBX010000862.1:0-1583 GCA_964402245.1 uncultured Saprospiraceae bacterium
TGATATACGCAACGTGGCGTAGTGTTCTTTCGAGGAAAGTAGTTAGGTACAATTACATTTTCTAAAAACGCTTTTGGCTGGCCATATCTAATTTTAGGTATGGCTTTGCTATTTATTCTTTGCCTTAGTTTTATGCGATTAAACACCGAGCCGATATTTGAAGTTTGTATTTGTAGAGTACTCTATTCAATAATAATTCCTTTATTAATTACCACTTCCATCAACATTCCTGTACAAACCCCTTTTATTTTTAGTGTCTGACCAAGCTTCAAAGCATCTGCTTTTTCCTTTTGAGAACCTTCTAACGTACACAGCACCCCACCAAAACCATCTTCTCCTGCTTCCATTAAAATAACAGGAGCTCCATTCTCATCTTCTGTTATATCACCAACCGTTCCTGTAACTTCTAGCGTTTTACCGATATATTTAGTATTACTAGCTGTTTCATCTGCTTCGAATTGTTGGAATAACTCAGTTGCAGCTATGGTACTGAATGTTTTTTTTGCTTTAACACTTGCTTTGGGTGCATTCATGAAAGAGAAATACCCAACAGCGCTAAAGATAGCTAGGATTAATAGTGCTATAAGTAGAAATTTAAAAATTCTATTCATCTTAATCAGTATTATAAAAATTAAGAGTTGATTTTGTACCTATTCAGCATGTCGTAAAAACGAAATGCTGAACAGTTACTTGATTTTTTTAATTAGCTTCCGTACTAGAAGAGCGGCGTTTTCGGTATTTACCACTAGCTTGGACTTTGATGTTTCTAGAAAGGCCTAATTGATCTGTATTGATATTTATACCAGATGGCAAATAAGATTGGATTAATTTATTGGCTTTTTCAACACTAGCTTCTTCTATTTGAAAACTAATATCAGAGGTAAAACTTATGAAGCCGTCTGCATGTACTTCTATAGTGCCGGACCCAGGAGTAGTTCTTTCCATATCCCATATAATCAAAGTTCCTTTGAAATTAACAGAATACGTTCCAGGACGATTGAAATTAACAGATTCAATATTAGAAATTTCTCCTATATATTTAAATTTTGGATGGATAACAGTTTTAGCTAACCTACTGTTAAATGCTCTATCCAAGCCTCCAATTCGGAATTCAAAAGATTTTAGAAGACCTAAAATATTTACCTTACCAGTGGTGGCATCAATGGTGCTATTAACTTGGTAGTTATCTGCTTCAATATTTGCAAATTTATTAGCAGATTGGACATATAAATGGGCTGTTCTTACAGAGTATTGTTGTCCTAAGAGAGGAAGTGATAATAATAATATTGAAAAGAATATCAAAGACCGATATAACATGACCATACGGATTTAGATGATTTAGAAAATATGAAAGTGAAGAAATCGGTCTTTGATTGAAAGCAAATATAGCTATATATACTTGATAATATTGGATAATGTTGCTTGTTTAAAATTTATTTAACTTGACTTAACAAATGTTACACTTTTGTAATAGATACTCGCTATGGCTGCTGATCTATAGGAGGAGAAGTTGTCTTGAAAACCTTTCCTAAGTAACGACGAAAGAATAAATCCGTCATTTGGGCGAGCTTATTTTGGTCTCA
>CAYOBX010000863.1:0-1573 GCA_964402245.1 uncultured Saprospiraceae bacterium
GGCAAGCAGTAGCTTTGAATAGTTTTTTAGAGGTAGCGATTTTACTAGGTTTTTTTATAAAAAAACCTAGTAAAATCGCTACCTCTAAAGAAGTATAGTAAACCTACTTGTTGCCGAGTGTTAAGATAAAGAACTTTAGACTGACGGCTATGGTTAGTAACTCCTACTTTAATTTTAATCCACATTTTTTAATTTTTTAAGAATTAAAATAATACTAATTCAAATTTATTGGGTACACCTATTCCCTCTAAAAACACTTTTAAGGGAATACGTTATCCATACAAACTTCCATTCTAGCCATATACTCTTTATACTCATCCATTACTTCCCAGGTTAAATTTTTTCTGTAGATATATCCCTAACCTCTAGTGGATATAACATATAGATTACGTTTGTATAGCATCGTTTTTTTTATGCTCTGTACTACGGATTTATCATTTATTTTGCTTTCAAAATACGATGCAAATGCTACTACTCTTGTAAGTTTGTCCTAATAAATATAAAATTTATTTTGCCTATTAATATAACATTATCAATGTGTTATGATGTATTTGTAGTAAAATGTCTATCAATTCTTTTTAACAAGATATTAAGAAAGTGATAGGGTACAGAGCTTGGAGACTAGACACTTTTGAATATAAATTACTATTAGGAATAGAAAAAATATTCCCGAACATATAAACATTGAAAAATTTAAAACCTCACAGTGATATGAGATTTTACAGTACTTCTTATTGCCAAATTTTAAATATAATGGGCATTCAAAAACAACTTTTTAAAACACAAAGCCTTCGTGGATTGAAGCTAGTCTTATTATTAAGCATGCTTTTTTCTATAGAGAGTTTTGGACAATTTACAGATTGCAAAAACAATAATGATGACCAACCATCCTATGCAGCACCTGGAAACGTAGTTACAGGTTTACCAGTATTCTTAGAAATTGATTTATCCAATTGGGATAATACAGCGGATAACGATTTTTGTATTGGTAACGCTGGTCCTAATGATACGGATGGTGGTTGTGGTACTTTTATCTTTAAAAACTTTCCTAAAACAGAGTTGGTTAAAGATTGTATCCCTAAGGTATGTTTTTCTCCTAGACAAGGATGCGGTAATGCTTTAGGAAATATTTGTTTTTGGCAAGAAAGTCCAACTACTCCTGGAACATGGGAAAGTTTGGGTGCTTTTGACAAAGACAATTTTGACGAACTTTGTTTGGACTTACCTGCTGACTCTGATGAGTTAGCTATTACTATTTGTAGACCAGGACAAGGACCTGTTTCGCTTCAAAATATGTCTTTCACATCTTGCGAGCCTGAAGTTACTAGTTCACAACCTCAATCAAGTTCACAACCTCAATCAAGTTCACAACTTTTTTGTGGGGTACCTGAGATTGATTGTCCTTCAGATTTATTGCTTAGTCCTTGTAGTGATATTACACCTGATATTACAGGCAATCCAATTTTAACTGGCTCTGGTTCTTGTGCGATTACTAGTTTTTATAATGATGTATCGGTACCTATTGATGGTTGTCCTAATGCTGCAAATATTACGCGAACTTGGACGGCACATT
>CAYOBX010000864.1:0-1571 GCA_964402245.1 uncultured Saprospiraceae bacterium
GCAGATTGAGATAAATCAGAAGTAGCTTCAGAATTATAAACAAAGCTATAAGGAGATCCTGATTTAGCGGTAAAGAAAAGAGAAATAGAAGTATTGGCAAACGCTGAATAATCAAATCTATGAGATAAGAAAGCCGTCACTCTATGACCAGCATCAAAAGAGGAACGAGTCACATCAGGGTTATTATTTCCCTGAACACTCAAAATATTCGACCAGTTTGTGTTATTGATAAACCCTCTACCATCGACTAAAGCTTCTGCTCTAGTGAAAGAGTAAGCTACATTAAACGAGGAATTTCTGCTGAATTGCTTAGAAACTTGTCCTGTAATATTAAAAGTATATCCTTTATTCGTATTATCTACTAATGTAATATTAGAATAAGTATCATCAACTCTTTCATTAAAGTTAATAACTGGACGATCATCAGCACCTGTTAGATTTTCGGTACTTGGAAAAAAGTTAATACTTTTTACATCCATGTTATTTAAAGTCTTCGTAAACGTAATCTCTGCCGTTCCGTCTAGACCCCAAGGAAGCTTCTTATCCATAGCTAAACTAGCTCTCAAAATCTGTGGATATTTAAAATCTTCTACAAATAAATCCACATCACCAGCAGGGCTATCATCAATCGTTAAATTTTGTACCCATTCTTCTGGAGTAGTATAAATAGGTTGTCCAAAACCTACGTTGAAAGCAGAGTTTAGTCCATTTCTAATAAACATACCTCCTGGCCATACCCAAGGAACTCTACTTGTGAAAACACCTACACCACCTCTCAATTGAGTTGACTTATCACCGTTTACATCATAGTTGAAACCAATTCTTGGACTCACTAAAACTTGGGTACTTGGTGCTTGACTCGCTCTAGCTCCTCTTAAATCATACCCAGCCGCTTCCAATAGAGGAATGGTAGTCGTATTAAAAGCAGTATTATTTAAAGGTGGATCATCTGTAAAGATAGGTACATCAAATCTCAATCCTAAAGTCAATTTGAAATCTTTATTGACTTGAATTTCATCCTGTCCATAAACCGATAATTGCATCGCATTGAAGGATGGGCCTAAGTTGGTAGCTGCATCTCCCAATCGAACCGCATCGCCTCCAAAAGCTTGCTCGTGACCAAATAACAATAAGTCAGGATTTTCATCATTCAAAAACCGATTCACACCATCGAAGAAATATTGGTAACGTGGGGTAGAGAAAATGGTAAATAAGTTTTCAATTTCAAAAAACTCATTATGCGTACCAAAGGTAAAAGAGTGCTTTCCTTTGTAGAAGTTAAAGTTATTAGTTAGCGTAAATACTTTTTGATTAACAATATTAGATAAAGAGAAATTATCTGTTCCGACAACGACTGTACCATTTCCGTCAGGCATGATAATTTGTGGGAAAGGGTCGCCTAAAATATCTCTATCATCATTGACCGTTGTGTATCCTAAGATTAAGTTATTAGAAGTATTTGGGCCAAAAATACTCTTTAATTCAACTGCCGTAGAATTAGTAGTAGAAGGGAAAATATAGCCTACATTTCCAAATACCACTCTATTGGCACTTGGAGAAGGATGAATTTC
>CAYOBX010000865.1:0-1564 GCA_964402245.1 uncultured Saprospiraceae bacterium
CGTTACAGCTTAATGCCGCAAATAGTAATGTGAGTAGTAATATTGTGTGTTTCATTGACTTTAAAAACTCACTGCTTTAGTAAAGCAGTGAGTTTTTATTTATTTTATTGTTTATCAAGATATACAGGAATATCTCCAAAAGGAAAAATCTGTTTTGCCTCCCCATTAGGGCAATCTATAGTATTAATCATATCAGGACGTGGTAACATTCCAAAATCCAACTGTGTATTTGTATCATTAATATCAAGATACATTGTACCTACTTGACCGCATCTATTTTCTCTTCCTAAATAAATCAAATAATAAGTACCATCCCTATCTAGTATTTTACCTGTAATTGTTAAATACGAGTTGTCAGGTTCTGATAACGTATTTTCAATTTCATTACCATTGGCATCTGTTATAGTGTATCGAATTAAAAGTCTATCTTTAATAAAATCACTAGAAAGACTCGTTCTAGTATGTTTGGTTATTCTAAACTCAAAGGTTTTATTGTAGCCTGTACCTATCCAAGTGCCTAAATATTTATCTAATAAGTGATTGACATCTTTTACATAAGCATTATCTGGAATATCTGTTTGAGAATCTCTATAATTAACAACTTCTTCAATTGGTATTATTATTTGTGCGTTACAGCTTAATGCCGCAAATAGTAATGTGAGTAGTAATATTGTGTGTTTCATAATTTTTGTTTTAAAATTTAATTTAAGCGCAAGGTGCATCATCAGCAAGTCGCCGACCATCTGGTCTTAATGTTTTTTCTGCATACGAGCCATCATTTTGTTCTTCAAATAATTGGAGGCCAGTAGTACCCATTTCATTTTCAACAAACTGCAAAAATTTTCTTACTCTTTTATTTTTACCAAATACATTTTTAAATTCATCTTCATAAGCTATTTTTAATCCATCAAGGTTTATACCAAAATTTATATCTGCATAATTCCCGTTAAACCGAAGGATGTAATTTCCACTTGGTGATACCAGTGCGGCATATTTATCTGTTAAGGGTTCTCCTGCATTGTGTGCTGCCCTCAATATAAGTAAAAATGTACCAACATCTTCTGGTGAAAATATATGAATAGGGCTTTCTTGTTTTCTTGTCAGACTTCCATCAGCTTCTCTTTTAAAAGTTGTTGTCCTACTTAAATGTGTGTGCAAATAGCCTTTTGTAGTTGCTGTTGGTCTAAATTTTAAAGAATGCCCATCAGGGTTAGGAGGCAATTGCCCAAATGTGCCATCTGTGTTTTCTTTAAAACCGGTTTCTTGAGTTTTACCTGTTGTGTTTCTAAAAATTCTTTTCGTGCTTTAAAATCATTAGAGTTGTTTACTGCTAGCACACGATTACATGGTGTATCTTCAAAACATCCTCCTTGACCGTTTGGTATTTGTCCTAAAGGGCATAATAGTGCATTTTTAACACAATTACCAATAGCTTGATCATAATGGTATCCAAAAGGGCAAGTATTAGAGTTATTGTCTCCATTATTGCTACCACCGCCACCACCAGCCAAAAACATTACTGCCTCTGCATTATCAACGTCAGAAAGTGTACTTGGCCCTCTAT
>CAYOBX010000866.1:0-1561 GCA_964402245.1 uncultured Saprospiraceae bacterium
TTAGAGTTTTGACATAAAAAAGATTTACGGCATAAGAGCCGTTCCTAAAAAATTACCTTCTATGCACTTCAAGCCTTATAAAAACGATCGAATCAAGGTTTATTTTTGTTTTTTCTGACCACAGGATAATGGTCTCGCTTCTTTTTAATATTCCCTTTTCCTTTTTTTGTAGGTTTGGGTAAAAAAGGCCTTTTATCAAAAGTTAAAAAAAGTTTTTCTACGGCTCGATGCGTTTTGGCAATGGATGATTTAGTCGTTTTTTTAATGGATGTTGATTTATTTATTTCCCACTTTCGGGGAATAAATTGTACGTCCTCAGCAGCGGTATACAATAGCCAATTGGCTAATTGATTAATGAGTAAAAATTTATCAAAATGTTGGACATCTTCACATAAGTAGCTGTCTAGAAACAGTTTTTGCTTATTGAACCGAAAAGACGGTTCGATATCATAGCGACTTCTGTAATTGTCATAGGACTCTTTGGTCTTCACCTTTTGTTTACACTGGCCAAAGATGCCAAAGAACATTTCTCGTTTAAAGACCAACTGTTGGGTTTGTGCATTGAAAACTTTGACTCCAACTAAATCAAAATCTTTGTGTTTCATGCAATGACCGTTTTTGGAGCGCAACTTCAAATCGTTCCAGCGACGCAGTTCAATCCTTAAAGGCTTTCCTTTTTTGCTAAGAGCATCAAAACAGATTATTTCATCATAAGCCCGCTGATGGACACTGGTCTGTATCTTATCATAGGGCTTACCTGTTTTTTTCAAAACGCCGCTAATGGTTCGAGTTTGGCCAAGTAGATAAAAACAGTCCCCGTAAATCTTAGGAGCTCCTTTGTGATTATCTCCTTTAGCTGGGGTATAAACTTTGACACCATGACGAAACCTGCTGATACATACCAGTTGTTCTTGTTCATACAGCGGTGATAAATAGGCTGCGTGCGTATAAGAACTATCAGTGGTGTTGACCACTAATTCGCAATCCAGTTGTTTACAAAGTTGAGGAATCAGACTCTGTAATTGTTCAACCGCATGAGTACTCTCTGTCTGATCTGCGCTAACTCTAGATCGATCTAATGGTAAAGACCATTTTTGTTCACAACAAAGATGAATACTTGACAATGGATAGCCTATCGTTATAGGCTTATTTCCTTTAATCAATGTATTTGGGATATTTATAAACTGACGGTCTTCTAAAGTAGAAGAGTATTTCTTCTCTATCGGAGTCACATCTGTTTGTAAGCAAATCCGCTTTCTTTTCGGGGAGTACTTTAAACACAAATCTAGTATTTGTTGATTTAATGATACCTCCTCTTTCTTTCTTTTGGCAAAACCAGTTGTCACTTTAAAAATACTACTGAATTGGTAGTGATACAATGGACTCAAACTTAACTCTACTAAACTTCGTGCCTGTTGGTCACTACTCAATGCCATGACAAGATTGGCCGCTGCTTTGGAACAGTTTGTGCTTAATCTTAATATATCATGGCAGAATTGCTCGCTTAGACTTTTTTTTATTCTTCATACTTTGTCTATGCAAGTAGTCTGCCTTTTTTTTT
>CAYOBX010000867.1:0-1552 GCA_964402245.1 uncultured Saprospiraceae bacterium
AAAGGAAATTAATAGAGAGGATTTTGTTTTCTCAGAATAAAAAAACAAAAAACATGAGTCATCCCATAAGTAATAAACTTACGGGAAACTAAATAAAAAAGCATCTCCTGTGTAACTTTGATTATTCTCACACAATCAAAACACAGGAGGTCTTTATGTTTAAAAACATGTTACAAAATAGAAAGAACCAACCAATAAGACAAAAGTCAGGTGAGTTCTTATTAAGTCAAGCCCACCAATATTTACTTCCGCTTCAAAAAGTACTTTCCAAAAAAATAGATGATAGGTTTGTTCAGACTTTTTATAATTTATTTATAGCTATACTGATGTTTCGCAATCGCCCTATGGGATTGTTACTCAGTGAGTTAGGCGGATTTATAGCTGGGTTTTGTTCTGCCCCAGCAGGGACAAAAAGAATCAGTCGATTGCTAGGTTGTATCAAATGGACACATGAATCGATTGATGATTTTTTCTTTAATCGAGGCAAAGCAAGAATTGAAAAATTAGCAGATGGAAAAAGACCTTTGCTGTTGTGGGACGATAGTCAATTAGAAAAACCAGAGAGTTCTTTGTTAGAAGGACTTTGCGGAGTTTTTAGCAGCAAGGCACAACGACTCACTAGAATTAGACCTGGATTTTTTAGTCCTCCAACAAAACGTATACATACTTCAGGTTATAAATGGACAGGAATTATGTTATCTGCATTAGGAGAAGTACCATCTGTTTTCAATATGACTTGGTGGACGACTCGAGGAAAACATAAAGAACATGGGACTAATATCATTTACCGAATGTTGAAAAAAATTCATGAACAGATTGGTTCAATTGGGTTGCATGTTTTTGATAGAGGTTATGCCAATTCAACCATGATAGAATGGTTGATAAAATTTCAACAAGACTTTTTAATTCGTTGGGTAAGTAATCACCAATTTATCAATGAGCATGGCGAGCTTAAAAAGTTATATCATATTATAAAATCCTACAAAGGAAAAGCTACCAAACAAGTTAGAGATAAAGAACGCAAAAAATTAAAAACAATATCTATTGCATGGGCACCTGTAAAACATCCCGAATCGCCTGATATTCAACTATATCTGGTGATTATTCGAGATAAAAATAATAGCAATAGTCCCATTTATTTAATCACTAGTATTCCTATAACTGATAAGGCAACTGCTTGGGAAATGTGTTTTTCTTACATTCATCGATGGGAGATTGAACAGTCTTTTAGATGCTGTAAATCAGAACTAGCTATGGAAAGTCCTAGACTTTGGTTCTTTGCTAGAACTCTAAAATTATTAGCCATCGTTTCTTTAGTCTACGATTTTTTATTGAGGATGCTTGGCAATTGGAAACCTTGGACTCAACAACTTTTCGCCAACTGGTGTCCTAGAACAGGAAATCGGTACCGCAAAGCTGCGATACCGATTTACCGTTTAAGAGCCGCTATCTCCATGGCATTACTTGCCTTATTTTTCGAAAAGCATTTTGAACGTAAAGGGTGGTTTGATTCTGTTACGTAAATACTTTACTTATGGGATGACTCATGTTT
>CAYOBX010000868.1:0-1547 GCA_964402245.1 uncultured Saprospiraceae bacterium
TCTAATGATGTTTTTACGGATGCTTTGCTTGCGTTTTTGAAAAAGGGATGAGGCTATAACTTGAATAGTTCTGTAGTACTTAGTTAAAAATATAGATATGCCTAAATTTTTAAAATTTGGCATATCTATATTCTAGGTAAAAAACCAATCTATTGATTAATTTTCTTGTCATTAAAATTTTCGTAAAATGTTTTATAAGCAGCTAAGGAAGAGTGTTTTAGCACTTGGCGATAATTAGCTTGAGAGATAGGATATAGCTTCATCTTCATCGGCTTTGTCGACCCTGCTAGGATATTTCCTACTTTCACAGCCTCCTTATAATTATCAAATTTTCTAACAATAAATAGATTCCTATATGGTCCAGAATTAAGACTTGAATATCGATGCTTACCTCCTAGTTTAAACAACATTTCTTTAAAGAATATTCTGGTTTGTTCAAAATCCGCCTCTGTACAAGGACTAATGAGGTAATGGATAGCGTCTGGTTCATGAATAAAACCTGTAGAATCAAGACTTTTGTTTTCATTTAAGGAAACCAGTTTCTCTTCTGGATGCGGACTCGTGGTCTTTCTAACAATAGAGAGCTCTAATTTTTCAGTACTGCTACTTTTTTCTTGACCTGTATCATCCATTTTAACATGAGACCATTTTGACCACTTAATATACTGAATTTTATCAACAGGGATATCCAAAGCATTTTCTTCCCATTCGATCCCGTCAACCTTATAAATAATTTGTGTTGGATTGACTTGTTTGATTCGTTCTTTAAGTTCAGCAATTCTCTTTGGAGTAAGATCGATTTCTGTATGACTAGCACTTTGCGGATAGCCTTTCCAATTAGGATTTTGATTATTCAGTTTATTTTGCTCTAAGATTTTTTTTGTCTTCAAAGAAGATTGATTACGTAAAAAAATAATAGATTCTTTTGTATTATCTCTTCCTAAAATAAACAGCTTGGCATCATCAGGTATAGGCTTTATTTCCACATTAGACCCATTGTGAGTAGCGCCTGAATTAGGGTTGAAGTAAAATACCATGTAATTATAGCCTTCGGAATCATCTTGCCAAGTGCAAGTACCAGAGTTACCTCCTGCTTCCATTTTGGCAGTAAGCGAAGTAATCTTATCTTGCTCATAATTGAATTGTATATTTTGTATGTCTAGTCGAATACCATACTTTAATAATGCTTCTTGTGCTTCTTTGATTTCTTCTATACTAGTTTCTTCTGTAATAATTATAATGATCTCTTTTGCGTTCTTAGGAATCTGTTGCTCAATAATAGTTTTAGTATTAAGCTTATTTTCTTTATTGTTCCCAATAATGAATAGTTTACTCTTCTTCTTCTTCTGCTGCTTTCTTGCCTCAATTAGCATTTCAGGATTTGTACCTGAGTCAATTTTATTATTTGCCATATCTCTAAAAAAGACTACATATTCAATGCCACCAACCGCTCTTGTCCTAACGCCACTTTCATTTTCTACTTTAAATTCAATATCAATATTTTCAATTTTCTTTTCTATATTATATTGAAGATCGTGGACGATTAG
>CAYOBX010000869.1:0-1547 GCA_964402245.1 uncultured Saprospiraceae bacterium
AATAGCCAAATCTCTAACTTTTAAAATGGGCCACTTTTTAGGGGGAAGGCCACAACATCATTCTAAGTTATGGCTTTAGGACTCTAAACTCAGTCTCTGCTATAGGAGCACATATAAAAGGTCAGTTAGGTTGTTCTGGAGGAGGGTTTCGCGGACACCCCGTAGCAATCAAACTTGAAGCAGCGAAAATAGAAGAGGCCTTTTTTTGGAGACATATAGTAGGATTGTGGGGAGTAGTTGACCTCACTAACGCTTCTGTTGGAATTTTAGTAGACGATCCTCATAGCTGGCCTCGTAAAGGTGAATTACGGTTAGCAGGCTTCACATACGAAGCATTGGGTAGCAATACAGATTACAGCTATTATAATAGGATTGGTTGGTTAAAGCGGCAATTTTCACCTCACCTTAGTGAAGATTTCAGACCTCAACCATTTGAGCAATTGATAACTGTATTGAAAAAATCTGGACGTGAGAATGAATCAAGAAATGTTGCTATTGAAAAACTGCATTTTCAAAGGAACGCAAATTTCAATAGACGTAATTTAAATCTAATAAACAAAAAAAAAGAGCTGTCCTCAGCTACCAATATAATGAAAAAAATAGTATTGGAAATGTTGATAGATTTAGAGAGTAAAACATCCCTAAACAGCATATATCTTTGGGTTAAAGCATCATTCAGTTGGCTAGTATCATATATATTCTGGGCCGTAGCCGGATATGGTTATCGTCCAATGCGTTGTATAGGTTGGTCAATTGCTCTTATCTTAATTGGATCAATACTCTTTAACCATCAGCACGAGGCTGGGAATCTAGTAGCCCTTAATAATCCTGCAAAACCGACTGGCTCCACAATGGAAAATTTTCATTCTATTGCCTTTGCGGCAGATACTTTTATCCCAATTGTTGACTTAAAACAGGCATCATTCTGGACATTAAATGAAGTCCCAAATCAGACCCATCAACCCTTCCTGATATTTTATTGGTTCTACATTTTCATGGGGTGGATTCTAACGGCTATATTCGGCGCTTCAATAACTGGCTTAGTAAGAAAGTAGTTTGAATCTAATGTCCGTTGTTGGGAATAACGGACATCCTATTTCCGTCATTACCAGATTTATTCTGGTAATCCATCTCACGGGTTTTGCCATAAGCAACCATGGTGTTTGGGGTAGCCCCTCATGATGGAACAAGAACACGTCTTGTAATGACGGGTATGATTTAACACTAGATTTCCTAGTAAAGGCCCTTGGCACAAGGCCAAAGGTGACGTGTTGGGAGGTCCATGACTATTTTAAAATTCCGTCATCCTAGGGCTTGTCCTTGTGCATTTTGCTTTGCAAATTGCACGAGACCTTTAATCCGAAGCTATCCTAACCCAAAAAACTTAATCCTCAGGAACTCAGGGGGTGTTACATCTATAAATGTTGACATTGAGGTCGTGCCCTTACACCGCATCGCTTTTATGGAGACAGACATATGTTTTCGTATTCTAGGACAGGTAAGAGATCGTTGCTTACTGGAATATGAGACGATGAGACTGAGCATCG
>CAYOBX010000870.1:0-1544 GCA_964402245.1 uncultured Saprospiraceae bacterium
AGTTGGAGTACAAGGATTTTGTGATTGCTAAACTGCAAAGAATGCTATTTGGCTCAACTTCAGAAAAATTTACGGAAGAGGAGTTTAGTAATCAAATGTCGCTATTTAATGATTTGGCAGGTCAGCAAATAGCAGCGGATGAAAAAGTAGAGAAAGAGGAAATTACTTACCAAAGGAATAAGGCAAAGTCAACCAAGAAAACAGGAGGACGAATTCCTTTACCAGAACACTTACCAAGAATAGAAATTACCATAGAACCAGACCAAGATATAACGGGCATGGTCAAGATAAATGAAGAGACGACTGAAATACTGGACATCATTCCTCCTAAATTTCAAGTCATACGGATAATTCGACCAATATATGCTAAACCTAAAGCGGAGCAAGAAATTGGTAAGTCACCTATATTTATTGCAGATTTACCATCCAGACCAATAGATAAAGGCATTCCTTCCGCTCGTTTATTAGCTTACTTATTGGTGAGTAAATTTGTAGACCACTTGCCTTATTATCGACAAGTTAAGATGTTTCAAAGAGCAGAGGTGGACATCAAAACCAAGACCATTAATGGTTGGATTGCTAAAGTATGTGTTTTGTTAAAACCTTTGTACGATGTTTTTTGTGAACATCATTTTACTAAACCTTATTTACAAGGAGACGAAACAACTATCAAGGTCTTAAAAGTCAAAAAGTCGGGTAAGAAAGGCAAAGCGCATACGGGCTACTATTGGGTGTATTATGACCCAATAGATAATCAAGTGGTATTCATCTTTGACCCTGGTCGAGGACGGAAATATCCTGTCGAACATCTAAAGCATTTTAGCGGCAAATTACAAACCGACGGATTGGATGTTTATTCCGAATTTGACAAATTAGACACGATTACTTTGTTTGGTTGTATGGCACATGTACGGCGTAAGTTTTTTGATGCTTTAAAAAATGATGAAGCTAAAGCAACTAAAGTACTGGGTATGATTCAGCAGTTGTATAAAATTGAAGAGGAAGCACGTAAAGAAAAATATACACCTATTCAAAGGTTTGAATTAAGACAGCTAAAAGCAACTCCTATTATGACCGAGCTAAAAACTTATTTGGATCAGGAGTACGATTCTAAACAAGTATTACCGAAATCGGCTATTGGTATTGCCATTAAATACGCTATTGGTCAATGGTGGAAAATTGAACGATATTTAACTGATGGTACGGTTGAAATTGATAATAATCTCGTCGAAAATGCCATCCGTCCTGTTGCTGTAGGTCGTAAAAATTATCTCTTTGCTGGTTCAGAACAAGGGGCTAAATGGGGCGCTATGGTTTACACCTTCCTCGCTTCTGCTTCCAGACATGGGCATAATCCAATGGAATATTTAGCGGATGTCCTGCGTAGATTACCCGATACTAAAAAATCACAACTCCACGAATTATTTCCTGCTAATTGGTCACCTAGACCTGCTTCTGATTTAGATTTGATTTGATATTTTTTCATGCCGCAAAGATATAAACATCTTTACCGTAGGGAAATATGTACTTTAAAGGATGCTTAC
>CAYOBX010000871.1:0-1543 GCA_964402245.1 uncultured Saprospiraceae bacterium
TGTTTAGTAGAATTGGCAGCAATTGAAAAATAAGTAAGTACTTCTGCCAATCCATTTTGGATAGGATATATATGAACGATTTCTGCTAAAGTAATCTTTTGATGTTGTTTTAATAACTCCGCAATATTCGCTTCTAGTTCTTGGCGATTCATCTCAAATTGGTCGAATAAGACTTCTAAATTAGCCGTTTCTAATTGCTGACTACCAATTTCTGTGGGTTGGTTTTTAAAAGTGGCGATTTGGGGCGGATTCCCAATAGGTCGATCAAATGAGAGATCAATTTGTGGCGCACCATCTATATAAATAAAATTACGTTGCCCATGAAATTTACCAATTTTCCGAACCGCTAAATTTTTAATCTCTCTAATGATTTCTATCGCTTGGCGACGTTCTAGTAAATTTTTTTCTGCTAAAATTCGACTGAGTTTTTCCGCTAATAAATGATTGCTATTGATGACCTTTTGTCCAGCGTTGTGTAGATATATTTTAATTTTTCTTAAAAAATTATCCGCAGACTCGATATTTTTTTCCCGGAGTAGCTCATAAGTGTGCGAAATTAATTCCATTAATTCATCTTGCTTATTATCAGCAATTAAGAATTGCCAGAAAGCATAAAAACTTCTTCCTTGATCCGAGCCTTTTAGTTGTTCCGTGGCATCTAAGGTATAGCCTAATATTTGCCCTCTATTGACCCCTTCTTTAGTTTGTTGTCGATAAATATTAAGGCTAATATCTTTGAAATTTTGCTCTACTTCTTTAAAGTCAGATAATAATTCTCTGGCCGTTTTAGTAATGTTATAAAAACGTTCTTTAATCTGCGTCTCATTAAAAGTGCTAACGACTCCTGATTTTTTGATCTGATTAATTTCTTTAGTTAATGCTTTTTTCTTTTTCTCCAATTCCTTAATCCGTCGTTTGGGGTCTGCGGAAGTATTATCAATCAACTCTCGTAGCTGCCGATAGATATTTAAAAAACGAGATTCTGTACCGACAAACTCTCGTTTTTGTAAATTTTCCATCCATTGAAACGCTTTTTCTGTATGAGTCGTTACCTCCACTATCGGTTCCCCTTGATCGTCTGGGTAGCGTTTCAAAAAGCGATGCTCTTCATTACACCAAGTATCTAAAAACTTTCTGGCTATAGCTAAGGAATCTTTTCCTTCTATCTCCATCAATTCCTTATCCTCTAAAACCTCAATATATTCTGCTAAATGGTTAATTAATTCATAGGCAGGAATGGTAATTCGGTTATTGGCTTTAAATTCTTCATATAGAAAACTAATCACTAAAGGCGCACTCTTGGCGCGTAATAACTTTACGGTAGGGGAAAAGGATAGGAGCCTGCTTATTTCTTCATGCTGCATGTGTGTAATTTTCTCTCGCTGAAACTAAAAATAATTGTGTTTTCAATCTACAAATCAAAGATAGTTCAAATTTTAGGGTAAGACAAAAATAGTATCTACTTCTTTTATTACTTTTTTAGGTTCACTGATAGTTATCTTGGGATTCGGCAACAAGTAGGTTTAATATATTATTTTAGAGG
>CAYOBX010000872.1:0-1540 GCA_964402245.1 uncultured Saprospiraceae bacterium
CCTTTTTCTTTTTCATCCGCTTCTAAACCAATGGAAACAGCCATCTGAACTTCTCCCTTAGTCACTTTTGCCATACAAGTAGAACAAGTACCTGCCAAGCAAGAATAGGGCGGTTCAACCCCTTTATCTATCATTGCTTGTACTATATCCGTGTTATCATTAATTGTTAATTCTGTTGGCGTACCTCCTAAGGTAACGGTTATTTTGCTCGGTTTATCTCGTTTAATGGTTACAATTGCTTCTTCAGGGGCTACATCAGTAGCATTAAAATATTCTCGATGAACCAAATCTTCTTGAATGCCAAGCGCTTCTAATGCATCAACTGTTGCATTTATCATTTTCCCTGGACCACATATATAATAGCCTTTTATTACTTGTTTAGGGTATTGTTCTAAGAAAGCTGCTATTAAAGATTTATCTATTCGACCAATTTTACCTTTCCAAGTAGGTTTTGGAGAACTAAAGATACTTTTAATCCCTATTGATTTTTCTTTTTTTGGTTGACTCAAAATATAGTCAATAACTATTCGGTCTTTATAGACCAACTGTAACCTATCCAACTTTTCTTTAAAAATGATATTCGATTCATCCCGATTGCCATATAATAGATGACAAACACTACTATCAGTGGCTTCCAAAATGGATTCAATCATTGCCATCAGAGGAGTAATACCACTACCCGCACCAAAAAAGAAATAATTAGAGGTTGGTACTTCATTGATTGATAATTTAAAATGACCACCTGGTGGCATTACTTCAAATTTATCTCCAACTTTTACATTTTGATTCAAAAAGGTAGAAACCCGACCACCATCCAATTGTTTGACCAATATCTTAATATCTTCATCTTGTACAGGAGAACAAATAGAATAAGCTCTTCTCAATAATTTCTCTTTAACTCCTACCTTTATCGTTAGATATTGGCCTGGTTCAAAAGTAAACGTTTTTTTTAAAGTTTCGGGGATTTTAAAACCAATTTGTACAGCACTTTTGGTTTCTGTTCTGACAGAATTGACACTTAAAGTATGAAATTGCTTTGCCATTATTTTCTAAGTTTATTAAAAGTATTAATCAGTGATTAATGCTCCTGCTTGCGCTTAAATAATTTCAGTTTAAATTTAAATTTCTTCGACTCTTCTTTTGCCTCTACCAAAATAGGTAAGCCCAATCGTTTGGTATGGTGTTGCTTAATCTTATCGGGTGCTATATGTGGTTTAAATAAATTGCTTAGGGGGGCTTCAAAAAACACATGCGACTTGTCTTCCTCTCCAAAGGTGTACAACCCATCAATACTAAGCGTTGCCGCACTTGAGTGAATATCGAAATGATTGATTTTCATACCCATCAAAGCAGGAACATGTTTGTTATCTGCTGTCAATAAGTAATAGACTACGCCTACTAGACCTATTGCTAATAGCCCAAATCCTAAAAGAAAAGATTTAAAATAGCGAGCTATTTTTTCTTCGGCATAGTTATTAGGGAGTTAGAAATAAATAAGCTACGCAAATTTGACGTAGGATTTTTTACATCAGACAAGGCA
>CAYOBX010000873.1:0-1537 GCA_964402245.1 uncultured Saprospiraceae bacterium
TCTGACTTCTGACCTCTTTTCAAAATCACTCTTTTATCCCGTTTGGAGTATAGTTGGATAGATTATTTCAATATAGTTAATAATTAAAAATAATCCATATCTTTCAATTAATTCTTTTTTTTAGAATTTTATTCCGTAAATTGGTTAATTCAAAACATTTTGTCCAATATTCTTAGAAAGACAAAACATAATAAGTAAATTAGCGTTTTTAAAAAAAATAATGAAATTACGTATATGAGAGATACAACCAAAAAAAGAATGCTTTTTTGGGCAATGACTATAAATCTTTGTGGTGTCTTGTGCTGCGTAACGGCTCAATCTGCATTACTTTCCGTTTCTACTATAGCTCCTACGATTAATGACTCCTTAGATAATATCACTTTATTAAGTTTAGATGGACCTTACCTTTTTAGAAAAAATAAAAAAGGGAAAATCTTACGGGTAGTCCAAGAGGAGAATACTTTTCAGATAATCGAAGAATCTATAAAAATAGGGGAAACGACACTGCTTCATTGTGTGGTAAATAATGAGGATAAAGATGCTTTTACCATTCCATTAATGAAGCATATAAAATCACCTAAATCAAACTATAAACAACCAGAAAAGTTACTAGCCATTTCAGATATTGAGGGAAATTTCAATGGGTTTTATAGTCTGCTAGTGGCGAATGGTGTGATGGATAAAGAATACAACTGGACTTTCGGCAAAGGGCATTTAGTCCTCAATGGGGACTTTATGGATAGAGGTGCAAGCGTCACACAAGTGTTATGGCTCATTTATAAATTAGAACAAGCGGCTAAAAAGCATGGTGGTATGGTTCATTTTATTCTAGGGAATCATGAGGTGTTAAATTTACAAGGGAAAACAAATTATGTAGATGAAAAATATATTAAACTTGCTAAAAGATATACTGGAAAATTGGATGCCGAAGATGCTTACCTAGATTTAATGGCAGACAATCAAGAGTTAGTGAGGTGGATGAAATCTAAAAATTCTATTGAAAAAATAGGAAATATTTTGTTTGTTCATGGTGGAATTAGTCAAGAGCTAGTGACCGCTAAATTTGGTCTTTCCCAAATCAATAATATCATTAGAAACCGTTTAATGTATGGCCCTTCTTCTGAGGAATCAAATAAAATGGATGAAGATTTCATGTTTGCTAGTCATGGTCCACTATGGTATAGAGGTTTGGCAGTTCCTTACCGAAATTACTATAGAAAAGCCACTCCAAAGGAAGTGAAGCGAGCTCTTAGATATTTTAAAGTTAATCATATTTCTATTGGACACACTATGGCAATGGACATATTCCTTGATTTTGAAGGAGGAGTTATTCGAACGGATGTAAGTCATAGTATGGAAAAAGGAGGTAGTAAATCTCAAGCACTATTCGTTGAAGATAATCAGTTGTATAGAGTCAACGGTAAAGGAGAAAAAACTAAGCTATAACTAGTATAACTATAGTTATTTGTCAAATTATTTTTAATTTAGTAACGACGAAATAATAAGTTGGTCATCTGGACGAGATTATTTTGGTTCT
>CAYOBX010000874.1:0-1536 GCA_964402245.1 uncultured Saprospiraceae bacterium
GGACATGAACAAATTTCGATTTTGGGGGTTAGGACTGGGAGAAAATGAGTGTTCAGATATAAATAAGCATATTATGCAGAGTGTCAATATATTTTGGTTTAGAAGAGATTTGAGATTGGAAGACAATGCGGGGCTATATTATGCACTAAAAGGGAACCATCCAGTTATTCCTTTATTTATTTTTGATACAAATATTTTAGATAAATTAGAAGATAGACAAGATGCAAGACTTACTTTTATTCACAATGCATTGGAAGACTTGCAGGAAGCCTTAAAAGAGAAGGGAAGTACGTTAATCGTGAAGTATGGGGATCCGATCAAAATATGGACAGAGTTGCTCAAGACCTACTCTGTTCAAGCTGTTTATACCAATCATGATTTTGAACCTTATGCTATCACACGGGATACGGAGGTATTCAAGCTATTAGCCAAACAAAATACTACTTTCCATACATTTAAAGATCACGTAATTTTTGAAAAAGGGGAAGTGCTAAAGGAGGATGGCACACCTTATATCGTGTTTACCCCATTCTCTCATAAGTGGAAAACTAAGCTAGACAGTCGAATAAGTAAAGACGTACAAGGAAATTCTATATCGTATTATTTAAAGCAATATCCAAGTTTAAAGTATGTTGATAAATTTTGGCAGTCACCTCCAATAGCGATGCCTAGTTTGCAAACAATGAACTTTGAAAGATCTACACTATCTATTCCAGGTAAAACGGTTACAAGAGAATTGATAAAGAAATATGATACGACAAGAAATTTTCCAGCAATAATTGGTACTTCAAAATTAGGAATACATTTTAGATTTGGTACGATTAGTATAAGAGAGAAGGCACAGAAAGCACAGCAATTAAATGAAACCTATTTGAATGAATTAATCTGGAGAGATTTCTATGCGACTATATTAGCTCACTTTCCTCATGTGGTAGAGCGACCATTTAGATCAAAATATGAAAAAATTCCTTGGCGTCATAATGACGACGAATTGATGAAATGGTGTACTGGTCAAACAGGCTATCCCATGGTAGATGCAGGAATGAGGGAATTGAATGCCACAGGATTTATGCATAATAGAGTAAGAATGGTGACCGCTAGTTTTTTCACGAAGCATTTACTCATGGATTATAGAGTAGGGGAGGCTTACTTTGCTAAGAAGTTATTAGACTATGATCTAGCGAGTAATAATGGAGGCTGGCAATGGGCGGCAGGTTGTGGCACAGATGCAGCTCCTTATTTTCGAATTTTTAATCCAACTTCTCAGCAACTAAAATTTGATAAGGAATTAAAATACATAAAGAAATGGATACCTGAATATGGTACAGATGAATATCCTGAACCGATAGTGGATCATAAAATTGCAAGGGAAAGGTGTTTGTCCATTTTTAAAACAGCTTTAAATAATTAACACCTAAGGAATGACGCAAAAATAGTTATTTGGCTTAGCTTGAGACTCGGCAGCAAGTATGTTTAGTATTTATCTTTAGAGGCAGCCAATTTGATTTGTTTTTTTATAAAAAACAAATCAAATTG
>CAYOBX010000875.1:0-1532 GCA_964402245.1 uncultured Saprospiraceae bacterium
ATAAACTGGGCTGTAGTTTTGGTATTAATTCTTCTGAAGAACGGATTTATGTCTATCTGTCTGGTCTAAGTGAAAATATGGAGCCTGCAATTGCTTTATTTGAAGAACTCTTGGCCAATCCACAAGGAGATGGAACTGTACTGGAAAACATGATTGCGGATACGCATAAATCAAGAGCAGATGCGAAAAAAGAAAAGTGGCGAATACTTTGGAATGGATTGGCTAATTATGCTAAATATGGACCGAATTCTCCTTTTACTAATGTGTTATCCAATGATGAAATTAGCAATTTACAGTCTGACGAATTAATCGGTATTATTAAGAGCATTCCACAAATGGAGCACAAAGCACTTTATTATGGTCCGATGGAAGAAAGGAAAGTTGTCAACATTCTTAATGAATTGCATAGAGTGCCAGAAGAAATACTACCCATCCCAAAAAGGAAAATATTTCCGACAGTAGATATGGATGATCCAAAGGTATATTTTGCCAATTATGATATGGTGCAAGCAGAAATGGCCTTAACTTCTAAGCAAAATAAGTTCAACAAAGAAATTTTGCCAGAAGTCAATGTTTTTAACGAATACTTTGGTGCAGGAATGTCGTCGGTATTATTCCAAGAAATCAGGGAAGCAAGAGGGCTTGCCTATTCTGTTTTTTCCAGATACAATGTTGCCAAAAGAGCAGAAGAGCATGATTTTTTAACAGCATATCTTGGCACTCAAGCAGATAAACAAGAAGAGGCATTAGATGCCTTAGTTGATTTATTAAATAATTTGCCAGAGTCTGAAAAGAATTTTGAAACGGCAAAAAAAGCGATTCTCAATAAGATCGAAAGTTCTAGAATTACAAAGACTAGAGTATTTTTTAATTATCTAGCTGCCCAACAAAAAAAGTTAGATTATGATGTGCGGAAAGATGTCTATAGTCGTGTACAAACCATGACTTTTGATGATTTAAAGACTTTCCATCAAAGCTATATTAAGGATAAACAATTTAATATCTCTGTGGTAGGAGACGAGCAAAAAATGAATTTTAGCGCCTTAGGTAAATATGGTAAGGTGGATAAATTGTCTCTGGATCAGATATTTGGCTATGAAGAATACAAAGAGAAGGTGAAAGGGTAAAACAGAAGTCAGAGATCAGATCGTCCTTTTAGGACTGTCAGGTGTCAGACTTATGATGTTGACGATGTGACGTTTTTGAAAGAAAGTGTTGAAATAAAAACTACGAATTCACGAATTTATATCTAGCTAGCACAAAGAATCCTTTAATTCGTGAATTCGTGGTTAAATTTTCAACAATTAATTAACTATTTCCCAAATAGAATTCCAAATAAATCAAAAAACAATATCCCATGTATATCCGTTCTAGATAATATTAGACTTGTTACCCTTTAAGAAATGCTTCTATGAAATTTGGATTTTTTCGATAGTTTGACTTAAAAAATTAGTGCATAGCCTAGCTACGGACTCAATTTTTAGGACAAAATATCGGAAAAAGACATTTTCAGGGGAGTGTTTATTAAAGGG
>CAYOBX010000876.1:0-1531 GCA_964402245.1 uncultured Saprospiraceae bacterium
AGAAATGCTTTTTTCCTTATAAAGAATCTGCATTTATTTTTTAATCGTTCCTAATTGGTATCTGTATTGCTGATTGGGCATAAAAAATAAATGTTTTGTACAGTCGTCACCTACGTCACCCTCGTCACCGAATGGTAAATAAATGAGCTAAAACAAATAGACTTGAATTAATTGGTTGTAGTAAAAAAATGTTTTATTGGCTCGTCATTCTAGTCACCTTCGTCACCTTTTAAAAATGATGGGTGACGAGGGTGACGAAGATGCCTATCAGAAAAAACATTTTTTTTTAGACGTCCTCGTCATTACTTTCAATGAAAACCACCCTACCCTTCTTTTCTTTGATGACTTCAAAGCCTTTATTTTTTAATCGTTTAGAGAAATTTTGAATGCTAACCGCTCGATATCCATCCTCGGCACAAAAAGTCCGATATTGTTGGTATAAGATTTTTAGGTACTCCTTTTGAGTAATGGAAACATGATAACCGCTTTCATCTAGAAATAACCAAACTGAATCACTTTCCTTTTTATATCGCTCTACTTCTTTTTTAATTCTAGGACTTGCAGAAAAACTATTTTGTTGTAATAGTCGATACAACCCTTCCAATATCCAGTTAAAGACACCTGATAATTCTTTGTTGATGATTTTTTGAGCTAGTAATGGGTCTTGTTGCTCATCGGGAATGGTCACTTCAAAAGGAATAATGATAAATCGACGGAAATAAGCATTGGTTGATTCTACATCTTTGGGTAACGTATTGCAGTTAAATGCTAGCTTGGCATAATCTCGCATGATGAAAGTATTACCATATTTTAATCTTGCTTGAATCGGTTCACCAGATACCAGTTGCTTAAAAATATCCGCTTCAATATTGCCTCGAATCTCAGAACCATAATTGAGTAATTTGTTTTTAATCAAAGCTCGATTGTGTTCTTCCTTGAGATTTCCAAGGCTTAGGTTTGATATATTCTTATTCCCAAGAAGGCTATTGATAATCTCAAAGAATACAGATTTACCATTTGCACCAGTACCATACAACAATAGACACTTCTCTAATTTTAAATGTCTGGTGAAGATATAGGCGAAGAATTCTGCTAAAACGGTCTGTAATTGTTTATCATCCAAAACTTCTTTCATAAACCGCATAAATATTGGACAGATAGCAGCCTTTTCATAGGGAAATGGCAATTGGTAAGTCAGAAAATCCTTTTTATCAAACCCTCGAATCATCATTCCTTCAGCCGTAATTTCTACTGTTCCATTCATCAAATTAATGAGCACTAAGTCCTTGGGTGGCTTAGGAGCAGGAATATTAGCAGCCGATAAAAACTGTTTATAGAGTCTATCTCGAAACTCATAATATTTAGATTCTATGCTACTATAACCCATTTTCTCCGCTGCCAATCCCAAGAAACTTTTTAACTCATCTTTACTAACCAATTGCCATAATTGCCCATTATAGACATAGACAAAATCATGTTGACGGCACAAACCCCAATTATTAGCCTCTGCCACTTTTAAGATTTCTTCTAT
>CAYOBX010000877.1:0-1510 GCA_964402245.1 uncultured Saprospiraceae bacterium
GAACAAAAATATACCTTAGATCCAACCAATTATTTACTGGATTATGATATAAAATTGCAAGGATTAGATAATATTTTAAATACCGATAAACTCCAATTGAACTGGATTACCTACTTAGATCGAGTAGAGAAAAATACCAAATATGAGCGGAGTTATTCTTCTGTTTATTTCAAACCTGCGGATGATGATGTAAGCTATTGTAGTTGTAACACTGATGATGAAGATGACATTGACCAGGAACGGGTACAATGGGTATCTCATTCTAACCAATTTTTCAATACAGCTGTAATGGCTAAGGAAGGAAATAGTTTTAAATCTGCTCTAGTCGGAACAGAAATGCTACCAGAAGAAGGAGAAGATTTAAAAAAATTAAATACGCAAATTCAGGTTCCTATAGAAAATGGTGGCTTTGCAATGAGCATGTACGTGGGACCTAATGAATTTGATAGATTAAGAGCTATAGGAGCAGATTTTGAAGATGTAATTCCTTTTGGCTCTAGTATATTTGGAACGATTAATAGATGGGTAATTCGACCATTATTTAATTTCCTTTCTCAGTTCATAGGGAGTAAAGGTCTAGTCATATTGTTATTGACTTTCTTGATTAAAATGGTCTTGTATCCATTGACTTATAAGATGGTCTACTCCCAACAAAAGCAAGCGGTCTTAAAACCGAGAATGGCGAAGTTGAAGGAAAAATTCAAGGACGATCAGCAAGCCATGCAGATGGAAACGATGAAGATGTATCGAGAATACGGAGTGAATCCCGTAGGTGCTTGTTTACCTATGATGGCGCAAATGCCGATATGGATTGCTTTGTTCCGTTTTTTCCCTGCGGCCATTGAATTCAGACAAGCACCTTTCTTATGGGCGACGGATTTATCCTCTTATGATGCTTTTTATAACTTGCCATTCGAGATTCCATTTTATGGTTCTCATGTCAGTTTATTAACGATTATTTGGGCTGGAACGACTGTATTATATACCATTTACAATTCTCGACAAATGGATATGTCCGCAATGGGCGGTGGTCAACAAGCGCAGATGATGATGTATATGCAATATGCAATGCCAGTCATGTTCTTATTCTTTTTTAACAATTATGCTTCTGGATTGACGACCTATATGCTATTCAGTAATCTAATGAATGTCGGTCAAATGGTCGGTACAAAAGAATTTATTATTGATAAAAAGAAAATCGAAGATGAACTCGTCGCCTATCAGAAAAAACCAAAGAAAAAGAGTGGCTTCGGCTCTCGTCTGGAAGCCGCTATGAAAGAGCAGCAAAAAGTGCTAGCGGAGAAGGAAGCGGCGGCTAAGCGTGGTAAGAAGGGGCGGAAAAAATGATGAATGATGAATGATGAATTTCTAGATGTTGACTAGGATGTATTTACGCCATCATTGAAAACTTACATCAAACCATCTTTTAAAAAAGCTACTGTGCTCTATTTGAGTCAGTAGCTTTTTTTTTAGATTTAAAACCATAAGGATATTTTTTATTTATACACTA
>CAYOBX010000878.1:0-1506 GCA_964402245.1 uncultured Saprospiraceae bacterium
GAATAAATAACATTCTTTGACAAATCCCATGTTCAAGGAAAAAGGAGAAGCAAAAGTGACCTTAGAATCGATTAGTGAACTGTTCTTATTCTTTATTGTTAATTTTAGGGAATATTTATTGATTTCTATCAAACCTACTTTATGCGCCTATTAGTTATTTCCATATTTGGTCTCTTAGTATTCAGCTGCAACAATCCAAAGCTCGTCACTAAAAATTTATCAACCGAAGAAAAACCAAAGACCACAGCTACCCCTACAAAAGCATATTCAGTAGGGATGCCCCCAGTCTATGACCATTTCGATGATCTGGCATACATTTTTCAACAACAAACAGATACGACTTATATAATTAATTTTTGGGCCACTTGGTGCAAGCCTTGTGTTGAGGAATTGCCTTACTTTGAGCAGTTGACAAAAACATATCAAGGACAAAAAATAAAGGTCATATTAGTGAGTTTAGATTTTAAAAAGCAATTGGAAACCAAACTTATCCCGTTCTTAAAAGAGCATCAAATTCAATCAGAGGTATTGGTCCTACTTGACCCTGATGCGAATGCTTGGGTAGACAAGGTCGATCCTTCTTGGTCGGGTGCTATACCCGTAACACTTGTGTATAAAAATAAGGAGCGGGCTTTTTATGAGGAGTCCTTTGAAGACTATGCCGCTTTAGACAAAATTGTAGAACCATTTATAAAATAGAGTAGAGAGCAGAGAAACGAGAGGAGAGATAGAATCCGTTTGTGTACAATAACATTTTATTATTTTTTAAACGAAGTCTATCTCTGCTCTCTATTCTCTGTTCTTAAAAAAAAGATTATGAAAAAGATTTTAGGAATTATTTCCCTGCTAGTAGTAGTCGCAGGTATTTTTATGGCAGCGACTTCCTCTTCGTCTAATCCACTTGGAGAAGGCTTAGTCGTAGGAGACGTTGCACCCGACTTCAACCTAAAGAACATAGATGGCTCCATGATTTCTTTAGCTACTTACGAAGAGGCGAAGGGCTACATCCTTATTTTCACTTGCAACACCTGTCCCTATGCAGTTTTATATGAAGACCGCATGATTGAGTTACATAATAAATATGTTGGCAAAGGATATCCGATCATTGCGATTAATCCAAATGATCCTAGTATCAAATCAGGGGATAGTTATGAAAAAATGCAGGAAAGAGCAGAAGAAAAAGCTTTCCCTTTTGCTTATGTATTTGATGACAAACAGGAGGTTTTTCCAGCTTATGGAGCTACCAAAACGCCTCATGTTTATTTATTAGATAAAACTAGAACTGTTCAATATATTGGTGCTATTGATAATAATGCCCGGGACGAAGAAGCTGTTTCGATTCGTTACGTGGAGGATGCCATTGATGAATTGATTGCAGGCAAACAACCTAGCGTTACTTTCACAAAAGCGATTGGTTGTAGTATTAAGTATAAGAAGAGCTAGGTATTTATTATAAGCGAGAATAGAGATAGATTTCGTTAGATGCAAACGAAATCTATCTCTATT
>CAYOBX010000879.1:0-1504 GCA_964402245.1 uncultured Saprospiraceae bacterium
AGATTTATCGCGCCTCATCACATCGTGCGTCTCATCACACAAGGTGACCTGCCGCCTTTAGATTAGCATAATAAATAACAGAGAAAAGATAAGTAAATACTATTTTACTATTTTTCTTTTGTAAACAACAAAAAGAAGAACGGGGTGAACTTCTCTGCCGGCTAGATTTCAAGATCCATTGCCTGTATTAGTCCCCATTCTTCTAATTTCGGTTACCAAGGACCAAATAGAATTATAGTTTCTACCTATTAAAGGTTTTAGTCACAGTAACCATCATTATCTAATTCAAAAATATGAAAATTATTGACACTGTAGGCATTGATATTAGTAAGCTAACTTTTGATGCTCGTATTCATAGTAGTAAAGTCTTTGCTACATTTGAAAATTCTATTAAGGGTTTTCGAGAATTTATCAAATGGTATAACCAACATAGAACATGCTGTATGTCTGAGACACTTTTTGTTTTTGAACATACAGGATTGTATTCATATCAACTTTCTGTTTTTCTTTCAGAACAGAATTACTCGTTTGCCATGGTTCCTGGTTTAGCTATCAAAAGATCTTTAGGCATCGCACGGGGTAAAAATGACAGAATTGATGCAGCGCGGATTGCACTATATGCTTATCGATTAAGGGAAGAAATTACTCCGACTAAACTCCCAAGCCTAGCAATAACGGGCCTTAAACGCCTTTTATCATTGAGGGAAAGGTTGGTTAAACAACGTTCTGGGTACAAAGCATCTTATAAGGAACAGAAAAGAATTCTTATTAAAAAACATAACTCCACCTTGTTTGATGTCCAAGAGAAGATGATAAATACTTTAAATAAGCAAATCAATAAAATTGAAAAAGAGATGAAAGATATTATAAAAACAGATAGTAAACTTAAAGAAATGTTTGACTTAGTTATAAGTGTTAAGGGGATTGGCCCTCAAACAACTTTATTCTTAATCGCTTATACTGCTGGCTTTACAAAATTCAAAGACTCCCGAAAATTTGCATCTTATTGTGGAATAGCTCCATTTTCAAATTCGTCAGGAACTAGTATAAGAGGAAGAACAAAAGTTAGTAATCTTGCTAATAAAAAAATCAAAAGTCTTTTAGATCTTTGTGCAAAAACTGCAATTCAACATAGCCCAGAAATGAAAAATTTTTACGAAAAAAGGATAAATAACGGTAAAAATAAAATGAGCACAATCAACATTATTCGAAACAAATTACTTGCTAGAGCTTTTGCAGTTGTTAAGCGGGGTGTCCCATATGTGGATACATTGAGATTCGCAGCCTAAATAGTTGAAATTTTATTTGGATAAACCATAGAATACAGGCAGGAAAGCTCGACAAGCGGAGCGCGTAGAGACAAGTGGTGGTAGTGACATCCTTTTTTTGTGGGTTGGCAATGGATAGAGACAGGGCATGCTCTATCTGGCCGTGCGCATAGCAAAAAAAAGGATACAACGGACGACACGGTCACCCCTGAAAGGTGGTGATGGCCCCTCATAAG